>NZ_DASVWK010001017.1:0-3150 GCF_036389735.1 Archangium sp.
CGCCGTCCACGGGGCGCCGGGGTGTCTACCGGGCCTCGGAGGCGGAGCCCTCCACGCCGCCAGAGCCCCCCGCCGCTCCGCCCCCCGCGCCCGTCGAGCCGCAGGCGAAGCAGGAGCCGGTGGCGGCGCCCGAGCCCAAGGCCCAGCCGGCCGCGCGGACGAAACCCGAGCCGGAGACGACGGGCGCGGAGATGCGCACCTTCGACGACCCCGAGCCCGAGCCCGCCCCCGCGCCGAAGCCGGCACCGAAGCCGGTGGAGCCGCCGCGCGCGAAGCCGCCGCAGGAGCCGAAGAAGAAGGACATCTCCGACTGGGATCCGAACGGAAACTGAGCCCCCCAGCTACGCACCCGAACGGGCCTCGGCCCCACCCCTGCTCCGAAGCACGCCCGGCAGGGACGGGCCCTGGGTGAGCCTCACGCCGACGATCACCAACACTCCGCCCACGGCGAGTTCCCAGTGGAGCGGCTCGCCGAGCACCAGCCACGCGGCGAGCGCGGTGGCGGCGGGCTGGAGGTTGGAGAAGATGGCCACGCGGGAGGCGGGCACCTTGGACAGGGCGTAGTACCAGATGAGGTACGCCACCACGGACGTGAGTACGGCCAGGTAGGCGATGCTCCCGAGCGCGGGGACGCTGGCGGCGAAGGTCCGCACCGGGGCCAGCGCGAAGGGCATGAGGGGGACGAGCAGCAGGGCGGCGGCCACCATGCTCCACGCGGTGGAGCGCACGGGGCCATGGGTGGCGGCGAAGGGCTTGCCCTCGGTGGTGTAGACGACCCAGGCGCACACCGCCGCGAGGATGAGGAGGTCACCCAGGAGCGAGCCGCCCGCCGAGGCCAGCCCCCGTCCGAGCAGCAGCACCACCACCCCGGCGAGCGCGGTGAAGATGCCGAGCGTGGCGCGCGAGGAGGGCCGCTCGTGCCCGCGCACGAGGCTCAGCACGTACACGCCGAGCGGGGTGAGCGCGTAGAGGAGGGCCGCGTGCGAGGCGGTGGAGAGGGCCAGCCCGTAGAAGAACAGCATCTGGTTGAGGGGGCCGACGAGCAGGCCGAGCAGCAGCACGCGGCGCCACTCGGAGCGCGGAGGCAGCTTGGGGCCCGGCGTGAAGGCGATGAGCAGGCAGAAGACGAAGGCGCTCAGCAGGAAGCGCCAGAGAACCACGGTGACGGGCGGAAGCTCCGCCATGGCCCGCTTGCCCGCCAGGTACGTCCCCGCGCTGATGGTCACCTGGACCAGCAGCGCGGCGTACACCTTGCCGAGCGGCGCCTGGTGGGAAGAGAGAGTCTCGGAGGTGGATGCGCCCATCGCTGGACGCCCCCTATCAGACTACGCCCCGAGGTGCAGCAGGGCCCACTGCGCCGCGTGGCGCACCTGCTCGCTCGGGTCCTGCGTCAGTCGCTCCAGCAGGGGCCGGGCCTCGGCCTGCTTCGCGGCCCCCAGCGCGTACGCGGCGTTGCGGCGCAGCCCATCGTACTTGGCCCGTCCGAGCGGAGTGCCGGGGATGAGCCGCTGATACTCCTCGGGGGTGAGGGCGGCCAGCTCCATCACCCCGAGCTCCGCCACCGCCCGGGGCGCGAAGCGCTCGTTGGGGGTGATGACGGGGTGGCGGTTGAGGGGACAGACGTCCTGGCAGATGTCGCAGCCGAAGATGAGGTTGTTCATCTCCACCCGGAAGGACTCGGGCACCTCGGCGTGACGGTTCTCGATGGTCTGGTAGGAGAGGCAGGCCCGAGCGTCCACCCGGCCCTGGCCCAGCAGCGCGCCGGTGGGACAGGACATGATGCACTTGCGGCAGTGGCCGCAGCGGTCCTCGGCGGGGCCTCCCGCGTAGGTGTCCACCTCGGCGTCCAGCACCAGCGCGGACAGCAGCACCCAGGAGCCATAGGGCTCGGTGATGAAGCACCCGTTCTTGCCCACGTAGCCCAGCCCCGCCCGGGCGGCCCACACCTTCTCCATCAACGGGCCCGAGTCCACGCTGCCGTAGTGGTGCACCTCGGGGTACGCCTCCGAGAGCAGCTTGCGGAAGGCCTTCAGCCTGTCGCGCAGCGTGGAGTGGTAGTCCCGGCCTCGCGCGTAGCGGGCGATGGGCGAGCCCGCCGACTGGGGGTCGTCGCGGTAGTAGTTGGTGGCGAAGGCGACGACCGTCCTCGCCCCGGGCAGGAGCCGGGAGACATCCAGCCGCTCGGCGGCTCGGGTGCCCATCCAGTCCATGTCCGCGGCACAGCCGGCCTCCAACCACTCGAGGAGCGTCTCGGGGGGAATGGGCTCGGCGCGCGCGAAGCCCACGAGGTCGAAGCCGACCTGCTCGGAGAACTGGCGAAGGTGTGCGGTGGGCAGCGAAGTCACGGTCTCTACATAACCGCGCCACGGCCCCAAAGGAGCCCCCGCGGTACTACTTCGTTGGCTTCTCCGGTATCCACTTCACATCCCCGAGGCCCACCCGGTGGTTGGCCACCCGCGCCATGATGAAGAGCAGGTCCGAGAGGCGGTTGAGGTAGACCACCACCTCCTGGGTGGCCTCGCCCTCGCGCAGGGCGGCGACCACCCGGCGCTCGGCCCGGCGGCACACCGTGCGGGAGAGGTGCAGCGCGGCGGCCGCCTGGCTGCCCCCCGGCAGGATGAAGTGCGTCATCGGGGCGAGCTCGGTCTCGAAGGTGTCGATGGCCCGTTCCATGTCCGTCACCCACTCGGGCTTGAGCGGGGGGATGTGCTCGGACGCCTTGGTGCCCACCGGCGTGGCCAGCACCGCGCCCACGGTGAAGAGCTGGTCCTGGAGCCGCAGGAGCAGCGCATCCAGGTCCGTGGGCATGGCCAGCGAGCGCGCCAGCCCCAGCGAGGCGTTCAGCTCGTCCACCTCGCCGTAGGCATCCACGCGCACGCTGTCCTTGCGCACCCGGCCTCCGCCGAACAGGCCCGTCTCTCCGCTGTCCCCGGTCTTCGTGTAGATCTTCATGGCGCCGCCCTTCTAACAGATCCGCTATCCCACCCGCGCCCGAGTGTCGCGCGGCCCACAGCTCCCGGACGAGAAGCCGCTCCCCCATTTGCGCCCACGCACGGTCGGGCGATCGATCCAACTCATGAAACAGTACCTCGCCCTGCTCGACCACGTGCTGAACCATGGAACGAAGAAGAGCGACCGGACCGGCACCGG
>NZ_DASVWK010001018.1:0-18155 GCF_036389735.1 Archangium sp.
TTCCGGCACCCGCCCGCGAACAACAGGGCCGAGACCGCCAGCCCGAGAACGCCCGCACCCTTGAATCCACCCGTCTTCATTCGTGCTCTCCTTGCTGGAGCCGTGTCTGGCTTGGCCACAAGGGTTTGCCCTGTCCCGTCCGGATGCAGCGACCGGGCAGCCGTGCGCAGGGCCGCCACCTCAGACGTGGGTGGTGCTGTCCTGGGTCCCGGCGATCAGCCCCTCTTCCTGCGCCAGGGTCCGCAGGTGCGTCTTGATGCGCTGGAATTGCTGGCGCAGCGCCGCCGCCTTGCGCTTGAGGCTCGCATCCGTCACCGGCCCCTCCCCATCCCCCTCCGACATCACCCGCGCCACGTCATCCCACGACAGCCGCTGGTCCACTCGCAACAGCAGCAGCATGCGCTCCTGGGGATCCAGACTCTCGCGCAGCGCGCGGAAACGCTCCTTCACCGACGTGCGCTGCCAGGGACGGGTCTCCGAGCGGGGCTTCTGAGGCTCGTCCGGCAGCTTCGAAGTGCTCACCGGTTGCTCCCTCCCCGCCGGCGCGTGCATCACCTGGTAGCAGGCATTGCGCGCCAGCCGGTACGCCCACGTCCGGAAGGAGCTCTCCCAGCGGAACCCCGCCAGGCCTCGCAGGAGGTTCTCGCTGAAGAGGCTGAAGGCATCCCGGCTCCGCTCGTAGTCGTGGAGCACCGAGGCCATCAACCGCATGATCTCCTGCCCATAGCCCTCCAGGGCCCGCTCCACGGCTCCGGCCATGTCACCCCGCTGGCACAGCCCCTGAATCTCCCGCTCCAGCTTCTCGCGCTCTTCCAACTGCATGGTGGTTCTCCCTCGTCCTGGCCTCTCGCCCTGCTCGTCCGCGCTTCACACCCTGGTGGGCGCCTCCGGCCTCGCGCCGGGCACCCTCGGTGGGGGACCCAACGCCAGCACCGCGTGACGCTCGAACTCCCGCGCCCCTTGAGCGCGTGAGACGCGCATCGCCTGGAGGAGGTACTCGTGCACCTGCTCCTCGTGGCCCAGGGCCCGCTGGGCCTCGGCGCCGATGCGGTACAGCTCCGCCTCGTAGAAGCGCTCCCCCAACGCCTCCACCCACTTCAACCCCTCGTGCACCACGAGCAGCGCCTCGCGGGGCTCGCCCAGCCGCAGGTGCACGTCCGCCAGCAACCCGAGGTTGTGAGGCATGCCGGCCTTCAGGCCCGACACCCTCCATCGACCCAACCACTCGCGCAGCTGCTCCAATCCCTCTTCGGGCATTCCCAGCTCCGCCAGGGCCCAGGCGCGCAGCAGGCCCGACCACACCGACCACAGGCGGAACCAGTGCTCGCGCGACACGGCATGGCACTCCTCGGCCAGCGCGAGCGTGCCCTGGGCGTCCCGGCGAAGCTGGCAGGACAGCGCCGCGTAGAGCAGCACGTAGGCCCGGGTGTTCGCGTGCCCGACGCGCCCGGCCAGCTCCAGCGCCTCGTGGGCATAGCGCCGCGCCCGCTCCGTCTGGCCGAGCACCGAGTGGATGACGGAGGCGTGGATGAGCGCCATGGACCGCGGCTCCACGAAGTGCCGCACCGCCAGCCTCCGGTGCTCCTCCATGGAGAAGTCCGAGCACACCACCGCGCGCTCCACGTACTCGCGCCCATCCTCCAGGCGCCCCCAGGCGAAGAAGTCGGTGGCCATCATCCGGTAGCCCAGGGACAGCAGCTCCCGGTTGTGCTGGCGCGAGCCCAGGCCCACCAGCTGCACGGCCAGCTCGTGCGACAGGGGGTACTCGGCACGGGCGAAGGAGTAGGCGTAGGGCCCCCAGTAGGACAGCTCCAGGCTCGGCAGCGCCTCGCCCACCCGCTGGAAGAGCTCGCGCGCCCGGGTGTACGTCCGCTTCACCTCGGGCGAGCGGTAGCCCTGCACCTGCGAGAGGGGAATACCCAGCGCGATGAGCAGCTGGAGTTCCTGCTGGATGCGCTGCGGGGCATCGGGCAGGGCCCGCAGCTGCTTCAGCGCCTGCTGGATGTGACTCACCGCCTCCAGGTTCGCCGAGCGCAGGCTGGCGCGGATGCCCGCCTTCAACCAATGGCCAATGGCCTGCTCGCACTCGCCCGCCTCCGTGTAGTGGTGGGCCAGCAGCTCCGGCTGCGTCTCCACCACCTCGGGGAACTGCTCCAGGAGGGACTGGGCGATGCGGCGGTGGTGCTCGCGCCGGGTGCTGCGCAGCAGGGACTGGTAGGCCGCGTCCTGGAGGAGGGCGTGGCGGAACTGGTAGGAGGGCCCCTCGTCCTCCTCCTCCTCCACGGGCTGGAGCAGCCCCGTGCTCACCAGCTCTTCCACGTCCGCGTCCAGCGCAGCGGCAGGGCGCCGCGTCAGCGTGGCCAGCAACGCATGGGAGAAGCCGCGCCCCACCACCGCGCACAGCTGCGCCAGGGCCTTCTGCCGCGCCGGCAGCCGGTCCAGGCGCGCCAGCAGCAGCTCGTGCAGGGTGACGGGGATGGACGGCAGGGCACCGCCCCCCACCACCATGCGCGTCATCTCCTCCACGAAGAGGGGAATGCCGTCCGTCTTCGCCACCAGGTGGGCCACCGTCTCCTCGGACAGCGCGTGCTTCCCCGCCGCCTCCTGGATGAGCGTGGCGGAGAGCCGCGCCGGCAGCCTCTCCACCACCACCCGGTGGAGCCGCTCCGAGGGGGGCCATGCGTGCCGGAAGCCCGGGCGGGCGCTGAGCACCAGCAGCACGCGCGCGTTGCCCACCTGACTCAGCGTGGCGTCGAGCAGCTCCAGCGTGGACGGGTCCGCCCAGTGCAGATCCTCCACCACGCCGAACACCGGCTGCTGCTCCGCCATGCGCAGCAGCAGCGCCACCAGCGCCTCGATGGTGCGCTCCTTCTGCAGGTCCGGCGAGAGCTGGAAGAAGGGCAGGTTCTCCTTCACCGGCAGCGAGAGGAAGGAGGCGATGAGGGCCATGTGCGCGGCCTCCAGGTCCAGCGCGCCCAGCACTCCCTCCAGCCGGTGCAGGTTCTCCTGGGGCGAGCCCTCCGGGTCCAACCGGAAGAGGTGCTGGAACATCTCGACGATGGGGTGGAAGGCGCTGTTGGCGAACTGGCTCCAGCACTGGCAGCGACCGCGGAGGCTGGGAACGCACGCCACCTGCGAGCGCAGCTCCTGGATGACGCGGGACTTGCCGATGCCGGCCTCGCCCGTGAGCAGCACGACGGAGCCCCGCCCGGCGCGTGCCTCCTCCCAGTGGGAGGCCAGCGCGCACAGCTCCTCCTCGCGGCCCACCAGCGGCGAGAGCGCACCCGCCACCAGCGCCCGGTCGAAGCGGAACACCGACTTGCGCGCGCGCTGGACCCGCCACGCGTCCACCGCCCGCGCCCCCGACAGCCCCTCGAAGGGGAGCGGGCCGAGCGACTCGGCCTCGAAGGCACGCTGCACCAGCGTGTGCGTGGTGTTGCTGAGCACTACCGCGCCCGGCCTGGCCCGCCGCGCCAGCCACGAGGCGATACGTGGGGCCTCGCCCTGGATGGTGGGCGTGCGCCCCCGCAGCTCGGGGAGGATGTCGTCGAACACCACCAGCTCGGTGTGGACGCCCACCTGCACCTGGAGCGAGCCCACCAGGTCCAACGCCGCGCGCACCGCGTACTCCGAGTCCTCCTCGCGCGCCACCGGGTAGCCGAAGCAGGCGAGGACCTCGTCTCCCATGCACAGGGTGATGGAGCCGCCATGCCGCTGCATCGTCTCCGAGCAGCGCTTCTGGAACTCGGCCTCCAGCTCACTGAGATCCTCCGAGTCCAACCCCTCGGCGAGTCCGCCCAGGCCCGCCAGCTTGCAGGACACCAGCGTCACCGGCCGGCGCTGGGGGGCCATGACGCTCGGCTCCTCGCGCCAGGGCCCCAGCCGCTCCTCCAGCCAGCGCAACCGGTCTCGCAGCGCCACCGCCGAGGGCAGGCGCTCGCGCGGCTCCTTCGCCAGGGCCGAGGCCACCAGCGCCTCCACCTCCTCGGGCACCTCCGGGCGCAGCGCGCGCACCGAGGGCACCCGGGCGGGCGCCACCACCTTCGCGCGCAGGTCCTCCAGCGTGTCGCTCCGGTAGGGCAGCTCCCCGGTGAGCATCTCGTACAGCATGACGCCGGCGGACCAGAGGTCCGTGCGCTCGTCCTGCGGCTCGCGGCGCCACTGCTCCGGGGACATGTAGGGCGGCGTGCCCGCCTCGGGCAGGTGGGGCGCGGGCGAGCCTCCCGAGGCCATCAGCCAGGCCAGCCCGAAGTCGAGCAGCTTCACCGTCCCCCGCGCGCTGAGGAAGACGTTGCTGGGCTTGAGGTCGCGGTGGACGATGTGGCGGTCGTGCGCGTGCGCCAGCCCCGAGGCCACCGCGCTCATGATTTCCAGCGCGCGCCGCACGCCGAGCCGCGGCTCCCTGCGCAGCAGCGCGGCGAGCGACTCCCCCTCCAGGCACTCCATGATGAGGAAGGGAATGCGTGGCTCCCAGGGCTTCCCACTCCACTCGGCCACATCGAAGATGCGGACGATGTTGTCGTGGTCGAGCTGCGCGACGGCGCGGGCCTCCCGGCGCAGCGGCTCCATCAACCCGTGGTCCGCCTGCCCCTCGCGCGGGAGGAGGAACTTGAGGGCCACCTCGCGCTCGAGCTCCGCGTCACGCGCGCGGAACACCTGGCCCATGGCGCCCCCGCCCAGTTCCCCGAGCACCTCGAACCGGCGACCGTCCGAGCCCCCGAGCCGCTCCCCGGGGGCCGGCTCGCGGAACGGCGGCGACACCTGCGCGACCTCCTGGAGGAAGGAGTCATCGAAGTCCGAGTGACCGGTCTCCTCCTGCATCCGCTGCTCCCCGGTCGAGGGCCCTTCGCCGTGCAGGGCCTGGCTGATTGAAGGTATGGGGCTCATGGTCACCGGGCAATGCAACGGGGCTGTGGGACGAGGAGAGTGTCCAGGGTCGGTACCCCGCCCTCCCTCGGGACGGACGTTCAGGACGCCAGGAACCGAAGCGCCTGGATTCCTGGCAGGAAGAAATACCCCCCTCCGCGCGTGTGGACGAAGCGGGGCAGGCCGGTGAGGCGCTGACGCACCGGCTCGGCCGGAATGGTCACCGAGTAGTCCTCGGGCCGGGAGCCCTCGCGCTCGGGGTCATGGTTGTCCCCCATGAGCGGATCCCTGCTGTCGTAGTGGCCGCCGAACTTGGGGTTGTTCATCCAGGTCTGTTGGATGAACTCGAACTGGCGCCGGATGTTGGCGTTGAGGGCGATGAACACCATGCCCTGCTCGCCATCCGGGTCCCGGTAGGGCCGGCCCCGCCGGAGGATTTGATGGCGGTCGGCGACCTTCAGGGAGGCCTTCGGGTCCCCGGGAACGAGCGAGTCGCGCGGGTTGCTGCGGCGGATGTGCGAGTTGACGGGGCAGCGCAGCCCGTGCGGGTCGTCCGCGTAGAGGAAGTCGTTGGTGCGCGTGGAGTCCGTCGCCAATTCCCGGTCGTCCTTCATGGGGCAGAGCGAGAGCGGCGCCCCACTGCGCCAGCGCCCCATCATCTTGGCGGCCAGCAATTCCTTGCGCGCCGCGTCACCCTGGGGATCCTCGGGGTCATGGGCATGCTCGGCCAGGAAGCCCTCGAAGGCCTCCACGTCCTGGCTCAGCTTGCGCAGCACGAGGTAGGTGCCATTGCGCCCCAGGTCCTTCGACCTGGCGCCCGGGAGGGGGGGCAGCAGCCCCTGGGCATCCTGCTCGACGGGGACGGTGGGCGAGAAGGGAAGCTGCCCGTACTGGTTCTCGTAGCCGAGGATGAACTCGCCCGCCTTGATGGGCGCGCTCTGCCCCGGCTTCTGGTGGGTGCCCTCGATGGTGGGCTGGGCCAGCCCATCCCGGTAGCCGAAGGCTTCCTTGAAGCCAACCATGGAGCCATCCTCGTGGCACACCGCGCGCAGGCACGCGTCCTGGACGAAGACCTCGCGCAGGCCGTGCGCCTCGTAACGCTGACGCTTGCGTGCGTGGAAGTCGTCCATCCGCTCCGAGTGCTGCTCATCCCCCTGGGTGAAGAGCATGAGGACGAGGTGGATGCCGCCGGGCTCGCCAAAACGCCACTTGCGCGGCGCGCTCCCCCCCGTGTCTCCGAGGGCGCGAGCGCGGTGCTCGGCCGCCATGCCCTCCACGAACTCGGGCAGGAAGGACTCCACCACCTTCTCGTCCAGTCCGAGCGCCCGCAGGCCATCGGCGGTGAAGGCGACGTGCAACGCCTGCCGCCGCTTATCGCCCCGCGCCCTGGCCATCTGGAGGGCCTTCATCGTGGTCACCTCCTCCGACAGCTCCCGCAGCCACGTCTTCGCGCGGGCCACGTCCTCTCCAAGCTGGAGGAAGACGTAGCGCGAGAAGCGAAGCTCGCCGTAGCCAGCGAAGACGATGGCCTGGATGTCCTGCCACTCGAGTTGTTTTTCCATGAAGTCTTTCTCCAGCGCACGAGGCGCTATATGCGGCGCAGCCAATCCCTCACCTGCCTTGAAGACAGGCGGGCCTTTACCTTCGAGCGCAGCTCCCGGTCGTTGACGATGTTGGAGACGCTCTTGCCCGGGTGCCGGGTGAACCAGGCCTCCGTGTAGACCTGATGCTGGCGGACCCACAGCTTGAAGGCTTCCTCCCGGTCCGCGCCCAGCTCCAGGCCGAAGGGCCGCAGGCGCAAGCGCGTGCGCGGGAAGCCCTCGGTGCTGCACCAGATGGTGGTGAGCCCGATGCTGGCCCGGTCCACGAAGCTGCCCAGGTAGTCCTCCCAGCTCCCGTCGTAGTTGCTGAAGAAGAGCATCCGGTGCTTCTTGCGAGGCCCCTCCTCGCCCTCCACCTCGTCCTCGAGCATCACCCAGCGCGCGAAGTGGATGCCCTCGATGCCGCCGAGCTGGCCCTCGGTGAAGTAGTACCGGGCCAGGTAGCCCCAGACCCACAGGGACAGTCTGGCCAACGGCGGCCGCAGCGCGCCCGGCTTGAGGTCCACGAGGTGGGTGAGCTGGTTCTGCGCCTGGAAGTCCTCGCGCTCCAGCAGCTCGCTCAGCTTCGCGCGGGCCTTGGAGTCGTACGTCGCCGTCGCGGGCTTGGACTCGCCGCCCTTCACCCACTGCGCCACCCCTTCCGCGAGCTCCAGGCCCAACAGGGTCAGCCACGTGGGGACGGCCACCGGCATCACGAGCGCGGCCATGCCATTGCGCACGAGCGGCATCCGCAGGAGCCGGGCCTTCCACGGCACCGGCTCGGGCTCGAGTCGCAGCACGCCCTCGGCCTTCTCCTTCGCCTCGCGGGCCTGGACCTGCTCCAGGTGACTTCGGATGTCCTGTCGGATGTCCTGTTGGAGCCGGGACTCCTCGCTCCGGCTCCGCCCGGGGCGGCCGGTACGGCGCCGCGCCAGCCGCATGAGGCGCGCGCACGCGCCCTGGGAGTCGGAGAGATACTCATTGATGAGCCGGCGCACCCGGGCGTCGTTGTCGATGCTCTCGACGGTCAGCCCCGGATAGGACTGATAGAAGAGCGCCTCGGGCAGCGCGTGGTCGAGCAGGTAGTCCTTGAGCGCCGCGTCCGGGTTCTCACCCCTGGCGGGAGGGGATGGCTCGCAGTGGCAGTAGATGCACGTCCTCAGCGCCTTCCCGGCCACGCGGATGAGGTCATCCAGGAAGCTGCCCACGTCGCCGTCGAAGTTGGCCTCGAAGGCCAGCAACTCGCGGCCCTCCTGGCCCGCCTCCCCGCGCGCGGCGGGCACGATGACCCAGCGCAGGAAGTGCGTCGTCTTCAGCGCGTCGAGGGGGATGAGCGTGTTGCGGCGGATGTCCCGGCCGACCGCTTCCAACACCTTCGAGAGTTCAGCGGAGGCGTGCCCGCGCCGGATGGGCACCACCACCGTCAGCGCGGTGCGCCGGCCCGCCACACGGGCCCGCTCGCCCGCCCGCTGGGGTAAGTCCTCCAACCTCCCGAGACTCGAAACCCGCCCTGTACTTGTATCGTCCATTCATCGCTCCCACGGGAGATGGAGCGATGGGGGGGCATTCGTGACGCGCCGGGGAACGGCGTGGGAGGCACGCTCGTGCCCCAGGCATCCAGGCGGGGGCTCAAGCGGGGAACAGGCGCCCGCGCAGCACGTCCAGCCCGAGGGGCGAGCACAGCTCGGCCGAGAAGAGCACGTTCAGCGCACGCTGGGCGAGCGCGGCGGGCGGTGCGGCCATGAGCACCCGGCCACACTCCTCCAGCTGCTCCTTCGTCAGGCCGATGTCGCCGTACAGCTCCGCGAGCTTCATCCGGTCCTCGACGGAGAGGTCGCGCTTGAGCTCCGCGGTGAGCTGGCGCAGCTCCACCGAGCTGCCGTCCGCGCGTTGCACCTTGGGCTCGGCCTCGAGCACGTCCTCGTCGTCGTAGAGCAGCGGCCAGATGTCCGTCAGCGTCGTGGGGGCCTCCACCAGCAGGTGGCCCACGCGCCGGACGCACTCCTGGCACGAGGACCCACCGAAACGAGGCAGGTCCAGGGCGGGAGAGGCACTCGCTCCACAGAGCAGACAGGTCGCGACGGAGGGGGTGGTGGGCTCCATGGGGCTCACCCTTAACGCCCTCCCCCAACAGACGCCAGCCCTCTTGTGGGCTACGGGTGACGCCGCCGGTACTCCTCGCGCAGCCCCGCGAGGTAGCCCGAAGTCTCCGGGGTGCCCTCCGCCGGGGCCCAGGAGGCGAAGGCCTTGTCGTTCGTCGGCGCGTAGGGCCCGTTCTTCACCTCGAAGATGACCGTGTCCGGGGCCAGCGCGACGAGCCCGTGGAAGATGCCCGGGGCGAGGTCCACCCCGAAGTGCTCTCCCCCCGCCTCCAGTCCGAGGCAGTCGCGCACGCGGCCATCGTCCTCGAAGGTGAAGAAGGCGAGCGCGCCCCGCAACAACACCCAGGCCTCGGACTTCGGCGGCTCCAGGTGCCGGTGCGGCCGCACATAGCTGTCCGGCTGGATGACGTTGAGCATCCGGTGCAGCGGGTCGGCCTCACTCTTGTGGAAGGGCAGGATGATGCGGCGGCGCGGGCTCTCCCGGGAGGACTCGGTGACGCGCTCGACGAGAGAGCGCGAGAGAACCACGAGCTCGCCGTCGGGAGCGGCGAGGGCACGCGGAAAGGAAGGGGGGCTCATGGGTGCAACGGCTCCTGCTCGAAGGGCTCCAGGCGGCGCAGGCTCGCACGAGCCCGCTGCTCGTAGCCGAACATTCCGTGCGAGTGGGCGTAGTACATGGCCTCCTGGAAATCCTCGCGCGCCTCCCTCCTCTGGCCCGCCCGTGCCCGCAGCTCGCCGCGGATGCGGTGCAGCTCCGGCACGTAGGAGTACTCGTCCGTCTTCGCCGGCCACGTCATCGCCTCCTCCACGGCGGCCAGCCCCTCCTCCAGCTGCCCCAGCCGCAGGTGGATGTTGGCCAGCATGGCCAGGTTGTGGTGCATGCCCGCGTGCAGGCCGGAATGCTTCCACTGCTCCAGCGTCTGGCGCATCAGCACCAGCCCCTCCTGGGGGCGCCCCAGCTCCGCCATGGCCCAGCTCTTCAGGGCGGAGGACCACATGAACCACAGCGGGAAGCGGTGCTCGCGGGCGAGCGGGATGCACTGGTCGGCCAGCGCCAGCGTCGTCCCCGCGTCCCACCGGAGCTCGGCCCCCAGGGCGCAGTACGTCATCGCGAAGCACGTCGTATGCGGGTGGCCGATGCGGCCGGCCAGCTCCAGTGCCTCGCGGGTGAAGCGCTCGGCGCGATCCTCCTGGCCCGCCGCCGAGAGCGGCAGCGCCCCGTAGGCCAGCACGCTCACGCGCGGAGCCACCCACTGCTGGACGGCGAGCGCCCGCTCCCGGGCGAGGTCCACGACCTCCGAGCACTCCAGCGCATGCTCCATATGCTCCAGGGAGGTGGTCACCTCACCCCAGGTGAAGAAGTCCGTGGCCTGCATGCGGTGACCCATGCCGCGCAGCTCGCGGTTCTTCTGGCGGGCGCCCAGGTCCACCAGCAGCTCCCCCACCTCGTGGGCCTCGCGCGACTTCCCCCGCGCGAAGGAGTACGCGAAGGTTCCCCAGAAGCTCAGCTCCAACTGGGGCAGCTCATCACCCACCTGGCGGAAGAGCGCCCGGGCCCGCGTGTACGTGTCATCCACCTCGGTCGCGTGGAAGCCCCGCACCTGCATCAGCGGCATGCCCAGGGCGATGAGGAGCTGGAGCTCCTCCTTCGTGAGAGTGGTGGCGTCCGGGAGGTTGCGCAGCAGCTTGAGCGCCTGCTGGAGGTGACTCACCGCCTCCTCGTTGGCCGAGCGCCGGCTGGCGAGCAACCCGGCCTCCTTCCAGAAGTGGATGGCCTGCTTCACCTCGCCGGCCTCGGAGAAGTGGTGGGCCAGCAGCTCGGGCCGCGTCCCGGCCACCGAGGGGAAGTGCTCCACCAGGGCCTGGGCGATCCTGCTGTGGTACTGCCGCCGCGCGCTGCGGGGCAGGGACTGGTAGGCCGCCTCTTGAATGAGGGCGTGGCGGAACTGGTAGCCCGGGGCGCGCTCGTAGGCCTGGGCCTGGAGCAGCCCCGCCATCGCCAGCCCCTTGAGGTCCCTGCGCAGCGCGGCCTCGCCGAGCCCCGTGAGCAGGGAGAGCAGATCATGGGAGAAGGTGCGCCCCACCACCGCGCACAGTTGGGCCAGCTGCTTCTGCCGGCGCGGCAGCGAGTCCAGCCGGGCCAGCAACAGCTCCTGGAGGGTGACGGGGATGGAGGCCGCCGCCCCACCCTCCAGCAGCACGCGCGACATCTCCTCCACGAAGAGGGGGACGCCGTCCGTGCGGGCCACCAGTTGCTTCACCACGTCCTCCGGCAGCTCCTGGCCCTGGGTCACCTCCTGCACCATCCGCTCGGTGGACGCCGCGGACAGACGCTCCAGCGCGAGCGAGTGGAAACCCGGCTGCTGCACCCACGGGGGGCGGAACTCGGGGCGCGCGCTGAGGACGAAGAGGACGCGCGACTTCTGGACGCGTCCGAGCAGGAAGCTCAGCATCTGCAGGGTGGAGGGATCCGCCCAGTGCAGGTCCTCCACCGCCAGCAGCATGGGGCGATGCCGGGCCGTGCTCGTCAGCAGCGAGGCCAGTCCCTCCAGCGTCTCCTCCTTCTGCCGCGCGGCCGTGAGGCGCAGGTGCGGGGAGTCCTCGGCCACGGGCAGCGCCACCAGCGAGGCCAGCAGCCGCCGCTGCGTGGGCGTCAGCCCGCGCTGCTCCAACCGCTCCTCCACCCGGCGCAGGTTCTCCTGGGGCGAGCGCTCCGGGCTCAACCACACCCGCTGGAGCATTTCGATGACGGGGTGCAGGGCACTGGTGCTGAACTGGCTCCAGCACTGCATGTGCAGCAGCAGGGGATTGTCCGGCCGCACCCGCTCGCGCAGCTCCTGGCTGAGGCGCGACTTGCCGATGCCGGCCTCGCCCTGGAGCAGCACGAAGGTGCCGTGCCCCTCGCGGGCCCGCCGCCAGTGGCCGAGCAGCACCTCCAACTCGGGCTCGCGCCCCACCAGCGGGCTGAGCACCTCCCGAGGCCGCACCTTCTCGCGCGGGCGCAGCACCCGGTACACCTCCAGCCGGCGCGAGCCCTCGAAGGCGCGCGGCCCGAGCGTCAGCGTCTCGAAGGCGCGCTGCACCAGGAGGAACGTGTGGGGCCCGAGCACCACCTCATCCGGCCCGCCCTGCCGCGCCAACCACCCGGCCACCTTGGGGGCCTCGCCCTGGATGGAGGGGGTGTGCCCCCGCTGCCCCGAGAGGCGGTCGTCCAGCACCACCATGTCCGTATGGAGCCCCACCTGCACCGCCAGCGTCGGGAGCACCCCGGGCGGCAACCGGCCCTGGAGGGCCTCGTGCACGACGCCGGGCAGTTGCAGGCCCGCGCGCACCGCGCACTCCGCGTCCCCCTCCTTCGCCACCGGGTAGCCGAAGCACGCCAGCGCCTCGTCTCCCAGGCACAGGGTGATGAAGCCGCCGTGCTTCTCGATGCACTCGGTGGCGGCGCGGTGGAAGGCCGCCTCCAGCTCGCCGAAGTCCTCCGGGTCCACCTCCTCCGCCAGCGCGCTCAACCCCACCAGGTGGCAGGACACCAGCGTCACCTGCCGGCGCTGGGGCCCCAGCGAGCGCGACGCCCCACTGCCGGGCCGCAGGTGCTCCTCCAGCTCGCGCAGCTCCTCGCGCAGCTCCGCGGCCGACAGCACCCGCTTGTCCGGGTCCTTCTCCAGCATCACCCCCAGCAGCGCCTCCAGCTCCCAGGGCAGCTCCGGGTGGCGCTCGCGGGGCGAGCGGATGGGCTCCGGCGACAAAATCTGCTGGCGCAGCTCCTCCACCACGAAGCCCGGGAAGGGCAGCTCCCCGGTGAGCAGCTCGTACAGCATGACGCCCGCGGCCCAGATGTCGGTGCGCTCGTCCACCTTCTCCCCGCGCCACTGCTCCGGGGCCATGTAGGGCGGCGTGCCGGCGGTGGGCAGGTGCGGCAAGGCGGCGCCGCCCGGGGCCGCCCACCACGCCAGCCCGAAGTCGAGCAGCTTCACCGTGCCGTGGCGGGAGATGAAGACATTGCTGGGCTTGAGGTCGCGGTGGACGATGTGGTGCTCGTGCGCGTGCGCCAGTCCCGTGGCCACCGCGCGCATGATCTCCAGCGCGTGCCGCAGCCCCAGCGTCTTCTCCCGCCGCAGCACGTCCGCGAGCGACTCACCGTCCAGGCACTCCATGACGAGGAAGGGCACGCTGGGCTCGCCCGGCCCTCCGCTCCACTCGGACACATCGAAGATGCGGACGATGTTCTCGTGGTCGAGCTGCGCGATGGCCCGCGCCTCCCGCAGGCCCATGCCGGCCAATTCCTCACGCGGGAAGAGGAACTTGAGGGCCACCACGCGCTGGAGCTCCTCGTCCCGGGCGCGGAAGACCTGGCCCATGGCGCCTTCGCCCAGCGACTTGATGACCTCGAAACGCCGACCGTCCGAGCCCCCCAACCGCTCCCCGGGGAGCAGGCGGCGGAACGGCGTCGGAAGAGGGTCCCGGAAGAGGCCTTGCAGGATGGAATCACCCTGGCCGAAGTCGCCATCCTCCTCGAAGTCCAACGCCTCTAATTCGTCCTCGTCGAGCCCCGCGGCCCTGGCGGCCTCCCGGAACTCCTCCTGGTGGGACGCCTCCGGTCCCTGGCCCTCATCATCGCCGGTCCGTCCCATGGTGCGCCCCCGGTCTCCCGACACGGGCCCGCACGGCGACCCGCATCCCCCCCAGTCTGAAGCTAGGGGCCATGGGGAAACCGGGCAACGAAACCGCCCGAAAGGGAGGGGTTCCCGTCCTATTTCCAGCGTGTGGGGAGGCCGGACCCGCGTGGAGCGGCGGAGCGAGCGGGCCCTCCCGACAAGGTGTGGCGATTCAGCGCAACGCGCACCAAATCTCACACATCACACCAGTGAGTTGTGGACTCCACCGGTAGGAGGGGGCGGGGAGAAACACTCCGCTCCTGGAACCGGAAGACGGGGCATTCGGTCCCGGTCCGCGCCTTCATGACAGCTCAACGAGGTGAACTCATGAGTACCATTCTTCTTGTCGATGATGAGCCCGAACTCCTCGACCTCTACACGGAAGTGTTGGAGCTCATGGACCATCGCGTGCTCCGTGCACATGATGGAAAGGAGGCCCTGGAGATCGCTCACGAGCGACGGCCGGACCTCGTGGTGACGGACTGGCAGATGCCGCGGATGAGCGGGCTGGAGCTGTGCACGCGCCTGGCCCGGGACGAGGAACTGCACGACGTGCCCATCATCATGCACAGCTCCGCGGCGGACCCGCACGCTCCGGGCGTCAAGGCCTTCCTCTCCAAGTGCTCGGAGCTGCATGAGTTTGAAGAGGCCGTGAGCCAGGTCCTGACGGAATCAGGGGCGACCCCGCAGGGTCCGCCACGGGTGGGGCCGGCCCTCCAGGAGCTGTCGCGGCAGTCGCAGTCCTCCTGGGAGTACGAGTCCGCGTGCATCCACTGACGCGCTGACGGAAACGCAAGCAGAGCGGGCCGGGAGACAAGCTGTCTTCCGGCCCGTGTTCTTTTTCGCTCGGGCCTACTCCATCCCCGCAGGAGGCCTCATGCGACACACCTTCGAGGAACACGGTCAGGAATTTCTGTCCCTCATCGGCCCGCACCGGCCGCTGCTGCTCGGACTCGCGCGCAAGCTCTGCCGCAACGGAGGCACGGACCCGGAGGACCTGGTGCAGGACACGCTGGAGCGCGCGCTGGTGCACTTCGAGCGATTGCGCGAGTGCGCGGACGGCGCGCGCCGCGCGTGGTTGTGCACCACGTTACAGCGGCGCTTCCTGGACCTGCTCCGGCGCCAGCGCACCGAGTCCTTCGAGGGCCCGCACCTGGAGCTGGTTCGCGCGCCGGTGCTCATGCGCGAGCCGCGCGCGTGGCGCCCCTGGGAGCACGTCACCGAGGAGCAGCTCCAGCACGCCATCTCGTGCCTGCGGCCTCCCCTGCGCACCGCCTTCGAGTTGCACACGCAGGGGCTGCGCTACAAGGACATCGCCGCGCGACTCGCAACCACGTCGGGCACCGTGGGCTTCTGGCTGCACCAGGCCCGCCGCGAGCTGAAGGCGCGGCTGCGGCCCGTGTCTGGCGCGCTCGACGAGGTGCTCGCGGCTTGAGCGGAAAAGGCAGACAGGGAATGACAGCCCGCACAAGAAACCTCATGCGGTGCGTCATGTAAACGCAGCCCACTGACAATGAATGACAGCTGAGGAAGACAGACACCATGAACTCCCGCATGTCCCAGACGAACCCGTTCGCCCTCCCTCGCTCCGTCGAGAAACCGCCGCGACGCAACCGCTTCCCGCGCGCGGTGGCGCCGCTCAACTGGCGCGAGGCGTTGCTGGAGCGGGTCCCCGAGACTCCCGGCCGCTTCCAGCTGCGCGGGGTGACGGGCGTCATGTTCATCCTCTTCGGGTTGATGAAGATGTTCGACACCACGCTGCCCATCCTCGTGGGAGCGCCGGGCCTGCAGGTGGCCACCGGACCGGAGGGCTTCGGGGCGCTGCTCTCGGGCCTCGGGGTGCCCTTCCCGATGCTCAACGCCTACCTCGTCATCGCGATGGAGACGGGCATCGGGCTGGCGCTCATCCTCGGCCCGTGGCTGCCGGGGACGAAGCTCATCACCCGGCTGGGCGCGCTGGCCCTGGCGGGGGACATGACGGTGGCGCTCCTGGTGGGCCTCCGTCAGGTCCAGGGTGAGCCCGTGGTGCTCCAGGGGGTGGCCGTGATGAACCAGTTCTGGAGGCTGCCGCTGGAGATCGGTCTGCTGCTGGGCATGGCGTACCTGGTCTGGAAGCCCGTGGCCCGGAGCGCACCGGTGATGCCGCACATCGTCCCGGTGCCGGTGCCCGTCCCCGAGTCGGAGTAGCTCACCCTGGAAGCAGGCGAGCGCCCGGCCCCAGGTGCCCCGAGGAAGGGGGGCCTCTGGGGCCGGGCGCTGTCGTCTTCTGGATGGGCGGTGCACAGGTTGAGTCCACATCGTGCTGCCCCTCGGCCTCCTGAATCGCGTGGGACCCCTGTTCGGCTGCCTCGAGTGCGCGGGCCAGCGCATGGAGACGGCGTATCGCCCGGGTCTCGTCCTCTTCTCCATCCTCATCGCCGTGGTGGCGTCCTATACGGCACTCGACCTGGCTGGCCGGGTGGCGAGGACGACCGGCCTCACGCGGCCGGTGCTGCTGGGCAGCGGCGCGGGGATGATGGGCCTCGGCATCTGGGCCATGCACTTCGTGGGCATGCTCGCCTTCTCCATGCCGGGGCGGATGAGCTACGGCCCGGGCCTCACCGCCCTCTCCATGGGCGCCGCCATCGTCGGCTCCTGGGCGGCCCTGTTCGTGGTGAGCCGCAGCCTCGTCACGCCCGGGCGACTGCTGGCCGGTGGCGCCTTCCTGGGGTTGGCCATCATCGCCATGCACTACCTGGGGATGGAGGCCATGCGCATGGAGGCGACGGTGCGGTACGAGCCGTGGCTGGTCGCGCTCTCGGTGCTCATCGCCCTCGGAGCGTCCGCGGGCGCGCTGTGGCTGGCCTTCCGCTTCACCCACGAGGCGCGCCCCTGGTCCTGGCCGAAGCTGGGCAGTGCCCTGCTCATGGGCATGGCCATCTCGGGCATGCACTACACGGGCATGGCGGCGGCCCGCTTCACGTCCGCGCCCGCCTCCGCCGACTTCATCTCCGCCGGCATCGAGGTGGGCGGGCTGGGCGCGGTGGCCGTGGGCGCGGCGGCGCTGGGAGGGCTGGGGCTCACCCTGCTCGGCTCGCTGATCGACCTGGAGCAGCGCCGCGCCCAGCGCACCCTGGCCCTGCTCGCGGATGCGAGCGCGGTGCTGGGCCGCAGCCTGGACATCCCCACCATCGCGGAGTCGCTGGCCGGGCTGGTGGCACCCTCCGTGGGCGATGGGTGCGTGGTGGACCTGTACGAGGAGGATGGGGTCACGCTGCGTCGCGTGGCGGTCCGCTACCCGGAGCAACGGGAACAGGAGACGCGCCATCTGGGCGTCCACTATCGCCAGGACACGGGCTCGGACTGCCCCCTTCAACGGGTGGTGCGCACCGGCCAGCCCGAGCTCCTCACCCACCTGTCACGGGGCGAGCTGGAGCGGCTGGCCCGCGTCCCCGAGTGCCTCGCCCTGCCCCGGGACGCGCAAGCGCGCGCGGTGCTCATCGTGCCCCTGCGCCACCGGGAGCGGGTGCTGGGCACCATCACCGTCATCTCCCGCGAGCGGCCGCTGGGGCCCACGGAGCGCGCGCTGGTCCTGGAGCTGGGACAGCGCGCGGGCAGCGCGGTGGAGAATGCCCGCCTCTACCACGAGGCGCAGGAGGCCATCCGCGTGCGCGACGAGTTCCTGTCCATCGCCTCGCACGAGCTGAACACGCCCCTGACGCCGCTCCAGCTCAACCTCCAGCGACTCCAGCGCACGGTGAACGGGGGCATGGAGGCCGCCCCCGCCCAGCAGCAGGTGGTGCGGATGGTGGAGCTGGCGCAGCGGCAGACGCGGCGACTGGCGCGGCTGGTGGGTGAGTTGCTCGACATCTCGCGCATCCGGCTGGGGCGGCTGGAGCTGCACCCCGAGCAGGTGGACCTGCGGGACGTGGTGCGCGACGTGGTGGAGCGCTTCGGGGACGACCATACCTGGGGCGAGAGCGTGCCCGTGGTGCACGTGGAGGAGCCGGCGGAGGGGTGGTGGGATCGCTCGCGGCTGGAGCAGGTGGTGGCCAACCTGCTGGCCAATGCCGTGCGGTACGGGCAGGGCAAGCCGGTGGACATCACCGTGCGCGCGCACGAGGGCGAGGCCTGGGTGGTGGTGAAGGACCGGGGCATCGGCATCGCCCCCGAGGCGCGCAAGCGCATCTTCGAGCGCTTCGAGCGCGCGTCCTCGCGCAACTTCGGCGGGCTGGGGTTGGGCCTGTACATCGTGCGGCAGATCGTCGAGGCCCACGGCGGCACCATCGGCGTGGAGAGCGAGCTGGGCGTGGGTTCCACCTTCACGGTGAAGCTGCCCCGGCGACGGCAGGCGCACTGAGTGTCCGCTCGCCGCATTCGTCCAACTTTGGAATTCCGGGAAGGAGCTACAGGCCCTCCTTCCCTCCCACCGAGCAGGGGACCGAGCCCGTCCGGCGATCGCACGAGGCGTGTGTAGTTTCACCCCCGCACCACAACAGCAGCAAGGAGGGGCTCCATGCCTACACCGACTCTGACGACCAGCGCCTACGTGCTTCACAATCTCGGTCTCGCCGCGGGCTTCGGCGGTTCGCTCTTCGGCCGCATTGCCCTCAACCCGTCGGCGAAGCTCATCTCCGACAAGCAGGATCGGGCGAAGATCGTCAACGCCGCGTGGAACGGCTACAACATCATCAACGCCATTGGCGTGGGCACCACGGCCCTCACCTGGTTCTTCGGCCGCAGCAAGCTCAGCGGCCGCAGCATCTCGGCCACGGCGCGCAAGCTCGTCATCGCCAAGGACTTCCTGATGGGGGCCACGCTCGTCAGCGGCCTGGTGAACCTCATCGGCGGCGGCTTCCTGGCCAAGCGCGCCCTCGGGGACGGCATCCCGATGGAGTCCGGCAGCAAGGCCGCGGAGGAGGCGCCGCAGGACGTGAAGAGCACCACCAAGCTGGTCAACTGGCTGGGCG
>NZ_DASVWK010001019.1:0-13275 GCF_036389735.1 Archangium sp.
GGCGTGGGCATGGGCTACTCGCTGCACGCCGGCCAGGTCATCGTCGCCGACGGCACCCCCGAGGCCGCGCGCCGCATCGAGCGCGTGCTCACCTCGGATCCCGCCATGGGCGTGCTCCGCCACGCCGATGCTGGCTACCCCGAAGCCGTCGAGGTCGCCCGGACCCGCGGCGTGCGCATCCCCGGCATCACCGAGTAAAGACCCATGGAAACCCTGGAGCTGCTGGTCCGCAACACGTCCGAGGTGCTCACCGTGGAGGGCTCGCACACCGAGCCCGCCGAGAGTGCCCTCACGCCCCGGCCCAATGCCTGTGTCGGTGTACGCCGGGGCAAGGTGCTCTACGTGGGCCCCGAGAGCGGCCTGCCCAAGGGCACGGTGGGCCCCTCCACCCGGGTGATCGACGCCCACGGCCAGTTCGTCGGCCCCGGCTTCGTGGACCCGCACACCCACGCCGTCTTCGCCGGGGAGCGCGCGGGGGAGTTCGACCTGCGCAACCAGGGGGCCACGTACCTTCAGATCGCCCAGGCCGGTGGCGGCATCACCAGCACCGTGCGCGCCACCCGCTTCGCCAGCGAGGAGGATCTCATCCGGCTCGCCCTCCCCCGGCTCCAGGCCATGCTGGAGTACGGCATCACCACCGCCGAGGTGAAGAGCGGCTACGGCCTCAACCTCCAGGACGAGCTGAAGATCCTCAAGGCGGTGCAGCGGCTGTCGGCGCTCCAGCCGCTGGAGCTGGTGCCCACGCGGCTGTGCGCCCACGCCATTCCGGAGGAGTACCGCGAGTGGCGCGAGGCCTACATGGACCTCTGCATCCGGGAGATCATCCCCGCGGTGGCCGAGCAGGGGCTGGCGCGCTTCTGCGATGTCTTCGCCGAGGAGGGCGCCTTCACCCTGTCGGAGGCGCGCCGGATATTGGTGGCCGCCAAGAAGCTGGGGCTGAAGCCGCGGCTGCACGCGGACCAGCTCACCGCCGGCGGGGGCGCCGAGCTGGCGGCCGAGGTGGGCGCGGCCACCGCGGACCACCTGGAGCACGTGAGCGACGCGGGCATCCGCGCCCTGGCGGCCGCGGGCGTCACCGCCGTCCTGGTGCCCACCTCCACCCTCTTCCTGCGCGTGCGCCCCTACGCCCCCGGCCGCAAGCTGCGCGAGGCCGGCGTCAACGTGGCCCTCGGCACCAACCTCAACCCCGGCTCCGCCATGAGCGAGAACCTGCCCCTCGCCATGGGACTCGCCTGCCTGGAGAACGGGTTGACGGCCGCCGAGGCCTACTGGGCCACCACTCGCGGGGCCGCCCTGGCTCTCGGTTTGAACACATACGGTCGGATTGTCGTGGGCGACCCGGCGAACCTGGTTGTCTTTTCGTGCTCAAACTACCGCCACCTGCCCTATCACCTGGGCATCAATCACGCCCGGATCGTCATCAAGGACGGGCACGTGGTGGTGGAGAACGAGCGAGCGCTCTGTTCATGACATCCGGTGGACAGCAGGGGAGCAACGGGACTTCCCTGCGGGGCCGGGCGTTATAATCAAACAAGACAAACCATGTGCCGTCTATTCGGGTTTCGCTCTGAGGTTCCCGCCGCTGTTCATCCCTCGCTCGTCACGGAGAAGAACTCGCTTCTCCAGCAGTCGAGGGAGCACAAAGACGGCTGGGGGATTGCTTCGTACCACCAAGGGGCTCAGCCCCTGGTCGCGCATGGGCTCGGCCCCGCGCACTGCGATCCGGACTTCGAGCGGGTGAGCAGCACCGTGTCCGCTCGCACGGTGGTGGCCCATATCCGCCTGGCCTCGGTGGGAGCGATCGACAAGCGCAACACCCACCCGTTCATCCATGGCCGTTGGTGCTTCGTGCACAACGGCACGGTGAAGAACTTCGCCCAGCACGCCGCCGAGGTGGAGGCCCTCATCCGCCCGGACCTGCGTGCAGCCATCCAGGGCACCACGGACACGGAGCGCTGCTTCTACGTCTTCCTCACCCGGCTGGCGCAGCTCCAGTCGCTCGACGGCCCGGCGTGCGTGGAGAAGGTGGCCTGCGCGCTCGCGGAGACGATGGGGATGGTGTCGGCCATCACGGACGTGCCGGGCGAGCTGCGCTCGTCGATGAACTTCCTCGTGACGAACGGGGACGTGATGGTGGCGACGCGCCGCAACCGGTCGCTCTTCCTCTCCGATACCGCGCCCGAGACGGGCCGGCGCCCCCACCGTCATGTCTCGGCGCCGCCCAAGCCGGGCACGCAGCTCGAGCAGTTCGTGCTCGCCAGTGAGCAGCTCTCGGGCGAGGACCACTGGCACCCCATCGACGAGGAGACCATCCTCGGCGTGGACAGCGGTCTCATCCTGCACCAGTGGAAGGTGCAGGACCTGTGCGCCAGGCCTTGAGCACCGCCTGACACGGGTGTCATGGACGCGCCCGGAAGGTACCCCTCTCCCGAGAGGAGCACCTTCGCGGCACGCGCGTTGCTATTCGCGGTGGGCATGAACGCCCTGCTCACCGCCCTGGTCCTCGCCGCGTCTCCGGAAGCCCCCCGCACCGAGACTCCCGCCCCACACCGCGCCTTCTGGGTGCAGCCCTTCGTGCAGCCGAAGCTGCTCACCAACTTCTCGTATGAGCCGGAGTACGGATACGACCTGACCGACCAACCGGGAGGCGCGAGCGAGGAGGTGGGGAAGGCGGCTCCTGGCTCATGCGGGGGCTTTATCACGGCTGCCAGGCCCTTCCGGAAGGCCCCGGCCGGTGAGCGGCCAGCCATCCCACGGGCCTCGGGGGGAGGGTTGAAGCCCTTCCGCTTCCGCTGACACCATCCGTCGCCCTCGGCCCCCCCCTCCATGCCCCTCCCCGTTCACTCGCCCCTGCGCCGCTCCCTCCGCGCCTCGGTGGTCGAGGGCGTGGTGGCCGAGGGCGTGATGGCCTGCGCCGGCGGTGCCGCCATCATGGGCTGGGCGCTGTACCTGGGCTGCGGCCCCTTCTGGGTGGGACTCCTGGGCGCCCTGCCCTTCCTCGCCCAGCTCATGCAACTGCCCGGCGCGTGGCTCACCTCCCGGCACGGGCCGCGCCGGGTGGCCCTCGTCACCGTGGCACTCTCACGCCAGGCGTTCCTGCCCCTCGTCGTGCTGCCCTTCCTGCCCGTCTCGCCCGAGGTGAAGCGGGGCGTGCTCATCGCCGTGGCCGCCACGCACCATGGCCTGGGCATCCTCTGCAACAACGCCTGGGTGACGTGGATGGGGGACCTGGTGCCCTCGCGCGTGCGCGGGCGGTACTTCGGCCGGCGCACCGCCATCAGCACCCTCACCGGGGCACTCGCCACCTTCAGCGTCGGCTCCTTCCTCGACGGAGCCCACGCCTCGGACCGCACGGGCCTCGCGCTCGCCGGGCTCGCCTTCACCGCGTGCGTGCTGGGCGCGCTGAGCACCGCCGTCATGGCGCTCAAGCATCAGCCGCCCCGCCCTCCCGCCATGCCCTTCCGCGCCGCTCGCGTGCTCCAGCCGCTGCGCGATCGTGTGGCGCGCCGGTTCCTCCTCTATAGCGTGTCCTGGAACGCGGCCCTCGGGCTCGCCGGCCCCTTCTTCACCCTCTACCTGTTGGAAGACCTGAAGCTGGGCTTCACGCTCGTGGCGCTCCAGGGCTCCACCACCGCGCTCGCACGCATGCTGTCCGCGCCGCTGTGGGGCGGGCTCATCGACCGGCTCGGAGCCCGGGCGGTGCTGCGGGCCTGCTGCTCCGGACTGGTGCTCAGCCCGCTGCTGTGGGTGTTGGCGGGACCGGACCGCTGGTGGCCCATCGCGCTCGACGCGCTCCTGAGCGGGGTGCTGCTCAGCGGCCATGGCCTGGCGGCCTTCGCGCTGCCCCTGGCGGTGGCCCCCTCGCGCGAGCGGCCCTTCTACCATGCCGCCTTCGCCATGACGGGAGGGGCCGCCTTCGCCCTCGCCTCGGCCGTGGGGGGCTTGCTGGTACAGACCTTCCCGTCGAGCCACCCGCTCCTCGGCTACCCCTGCTCCGCCCTTCAGCTCACCTTCCTCGTCGCGGCGCTCGCCCGGGGATGCGCCGCCCTGGTCTCGCGCCAGCTCATCGAGCCAGCGACCCTTCCCCCGCCCTCGCGGTCGCGCGTCCCGTCGCGTTGGCTCCCCGTCTCCCTTCCGACGCGGACCGAGGGGACTCCACCCCTCCCAGAGCCGGCAACGCTCGCTCCCACGCTCGCTTCGCTCCCGCCTCCGCCCGCCAGCCTGAACCCCCCAGCCGCTGGGTCGTAGAACGACCGGGCGTGCAATACCCCACCACTACCCATTGTCGCAGGGTGCCTACTCTTGCCGCATGGGTAGCCAGGACTCGACGCGTGCGATGGGTGCCTCCTCTGTACCGGAGGGCAGTGTACCGGAGGCCACACCGACCCCGGCCCAGTGGGCGGGGGGTACAGAGGACGGAGCCGGGGGAACGCGAGGATACCCCCGCCCGCAGCTTCGGCGTGAGGGGTGGTGCCCGCTCAACGGCACCTGGGAGTTCGCGCTGGATCCGCTCGGGCGCTGGTCGGTCCCGGCCGAGGTGAGCTGGAACGCCCGCATCCGCGTGCCCTTCGCGCCAGAGACGACGCTCAGCGGCATCGGGGACACCGGATTCTACCGCGCGTGCTGGTACCGCCGCACCTTCGAGCCGCCCACGATGGGGCCCCAGGAGCGGCTGGTGCTGCACTTCGGCGCGGTGGACCACGCGGCCACCGTCTGGGTCAACGGCTCGCGGTGCGCGCACCACGAGGGCGGCTACACCCCCTTCAAGGTCGACATCACCGACCTGCTCCACCGCGACGGCCCCCAGGAGATCGTCGTACGCGCGGAGGATGACCCGGCCAACCTCGCCAAGCCCCGGGGCAAGCAGGACTGGCAACTGGAGCCCCACTCCATCTGGTACCCGCGCACCACCGGTATCTGGCAGACGGTGTGGCTGGAGCGCATCCCCGTCACCCGCGTCGAGAGCCTGCGCTGGACGTCCAACCTGGCGCGCTGGGAGGTGGGGCTCGAGGTCCACATCGAGGGGACACGCCCCGAGGGGCTGCGGCTGGACGTGCGGCTGAGCGTGGGGGACACCCTGCTCGCCCGGGACTCGTACACCGTGGTGCTGGGCGAGGTGTACCGGCGCATCGCCCTGTCCGACCCGGGCATCGACGACTTCCGCAACGAGCTGCTGTGGAGCCCCACCTCGCCCACGCTCATCGAGGCCCGCCTCGAGCTGCGCGACAGCGATGGACAGCTGCTCGACTCGGTGGACAGCTACACGGCGCTGCGCTCGGTCTCCGTGCAGGGGGACCGCTTCGTGCTCAACGGTCGGCCCTACCCGATGCGGCTGGTGCTCGACCAGGGCTACTGGGACGCCTCGGGCATCACCGCCCCGGACGACGCGGCGCTCCGGCGCGACGTGGAGCTCGCCCGCGCCATGGGCTTCAACGGGGTGCGCAAGCACCAGAAGATCGAGGACCCGCGCTACCTCTACTGGGCGGACCGGCTGGGGCTCATCGTCTGGGAGGAGATGCCCAGCGCCTACCGCTTCACCCGCCAGTCCGTCGAGCGGCTCACGCGCGAGTGGCTGGAGGTGCTCGCGCGCGACTACAGCCACCCGTGCATCGTCGCGTGGGTGCCGCTCAACGAGTCCTGGGGCGTGCCCAACCTCCCCGACAACGCCGCCGAACGGCACTACGTGCAGGCGCTCTTCCACCTCACCCGAACGTTGGACCCCGTGCGCCCCGTCATCGGCAACGACGGCTGGGAGAGCGTGGCCACCGACATCATCGGCATCCACGACTACGACTCGGACCCCGAGAAGATCGCCGAGCGCTACCACTCGCACGAGGTGCGCCCGCACCTGTTCCAGCGCGAGCGCCCCGGCGGGCGGGTGATCGTCCTCGACGGCCACCCACATGCCGATCACCCCATCGTGCTCTCCGAGTTCGGCGGCATCTCGCTGGCGCGCGGCGACCAGCGGGAGTGGGGCTACTCCCAGTGCAAGGGTCCGGATGAACTCGAACAGCGCTACACCGCGCTGCTTGGGGTGGTGCGTTCGCTCGATCTGTTCGCGGGCTTCTGCTACACGCAGTTCGCCGACACGTACCAGGAAACGAACGGACTGCTGTACTCGGATCGCACGCCCAAGTTCCCGCTGGAGAAGATGGCCGCCGCCACACGCGGTCCACGTTTCCTCAGCGACATTCCCATGCCCCCCGCCCCCTCCGGGCGCCCCCGTCCGACCAATGAGTCGGGCGAGCCCGAGCCCGCGGGGGCCTGAAGCCCACGAGAGGAACAGTGATGCACGCCCCCGCGGATGCCGCCCCCAGCTTCGAGACGCTCTTTGGCCGCCCACCTCGGGTCCACGTCCGGGCGCCGGGGCGGGTGAACCTCATTGGCGAGCACACCGACTACAACGGGGGCTTCGTGCTCCCCATGGCCATTCCCCAGCAGACGGAGGTGCGGCTGGCCCCGCGCGAGGACCGCAAGGTGCGCGCCTTCAGCGCCAACCTCGGTGCCAAGGGCAACGTGGACGAGTACGAGCTGGGCCAGGAGAAGCGTGGCCGGGGTTGGCTCGACTACGTGCAGGGCGTCACCCACGTACTGCGCGCGGAGGGCCTCACCGTCGGGGGCTTCGACCTGTGGCTGCGCTCGGACGTGCCACTCGGCAGCGGGCTGTCCTCCAGCGCCGCGCTCGAGGTGGCGTTGCTGCGTGGCCTGCGCGAGGCCTTCGGGCTGACGCTGGATGACGTGCGCATCGCCCTGCTGGGCCAGAAGGTGGAGTGCGACTTCGTCGGCGCGCCCGTGGGGGTGATGGACCAGATGGCCTCCAGCCTCGCGCACGGGAGCGCGGCGCTCTTCCTGGACACCCGCACCCTCCAGTACGAGCGCGTGCCGCTGCCTCCAGGCGTGGAGCCCATCGTCATCAACTCGGGCGTGACGCACAGCCACTCGGGCGGCGACTACCGGGTGCGCCGGGCCGAGTGCGAGCGCGCCGCGGCGCAGCTCGGGGTGGCGCAATTGCGTGATCTGCCCGACGCGGAGCTGCCCCGCGCCATGGCCCTGCCCGATCCCCTCGGCCGGCGCGTGCGCCACGTGCTCACCGAGAACGCGCGCGTGCTGGCCACCGTGCGGGCGCTGCGCTCGGGGGACCTGGCCGCGCTGGGGCCGCTCCTGTACGACTCGCATGCCTCGCAGCGGGACGACTACGAGGTCTCCGTCCCGGAGATCGACCTGCTGGTGGACCTCGCCCGCGCCGAGCCCGACGTGCTCGGGGCCCGGTTGACCGGTGGCGGTTTCGGCGGCTCGGTGGTGATGCTGGCACGAGCAGGCAAGGGAGCGGGCGCCGCGGCCCGCATCGTCGCCCGCTACTCCGAGAAATCGGCCCACAAGGGCACCATCCTCGTCCCCGAGTCCCCTTCCGAACGCTGATCCTGACCGGGGAGCAGGCCGCCGAGCAGGCGTCGCGTGTGTACCCCGGGTCAGGTGGAACAAGTAGGTCGGGTGACCACTCTCTCCGCAGCACGCCGCCCCAACCCGGGCGGCACATGCCCGGAGGGGAGCATGACGCAGTCGAATCACAACGTGTTGGACACCAGTCATCTGCCGGATCTGGTGTGCTTCTCGCACCTGCGCTGGAACTTCGTCTTCCAGCGCCCCCAGCACCTGCTCAGCCGCTTCGCGCGCGAGCGCCGTGTGTTCTTCTTCGAGGAGCCCGTTTTCGGCAAGGGCCGGGCGCGGCTCCAGGTCACCCGCTCTCCCGAGGGCGTCTGGGTGGCCGTGCCGCACCTGCCCGAGGGGATGGACGAGCAGGGCGTGGTGGACGCCCAGCGGGTGCTGCTCGACGAGATGCTCCAGCGCCATGTCGTGCGGCGGTACGTGAGCTGGTACTACACCCCCATGGCGCTGTCCTTCTCGCGCCACCTGGAGCCGTGGGCCGTGGCCTACGACTGCATGGACGAGCTGTCCGCCTTCCGGGGAGCGCCGCCCGCGCTGCTGCACCGCGAGGCCGAGCTGCTCCAGCGCGCGGACGTGGTCTTCACCGGCGGCCAGAGCCTCTATGAGGCCAAGAAGGACCGGCACCCCAACGTGCATGCCTTCCCCAGCAGCGTGGACGTGGCGCACTTCGCCACCGCGCGCGGCCCCCTCGCGGACCCGGTGGACCAGGCCTCCATTCCGCATCCGCGGCTGGGCTTCTTCGGCGTGGTGGACGAGCGCATGGACCTCGAGCTGCTCGCGGCCGTGGCCGACTCGCGCCCCGACTGGCAGTTCGTCATCCTCGGCCCGGTGGTGAAGATCGAGCCGGCCAGCCTGCCGCGCCGGCCCAACCTCCACTTCCTCGGCGGCAAGCTCTACACCGAGCTGCCCACGTACCTGGCCAGCTGGGACGTGGCGCTGATGCCCTTCGCACGCAACGAGTCCACGCGCTTCATCTCCCCCACCAAGACACCCGAGTACCTCGCGGCGGGCAAGCCGGTGGTGTCCACGTCCATCCGCGACGTGGTGCGCCCCTACGGAGACCTGGGTCTGGTGCACATCGCGGACACGCCGGAGGACTTCGTGCGCGCCTGCGAGGCCGCCCTGGCCGAGGACCGCTCCACGTGGCTGCCCCGGGTGGATGCGCACCTGGCCTCCATGTCCTGGGACAGCACCTGGGGCGGGATGAAGACCCTGCTGGATGCCGCCACGCGGCTGCACGAGGACGAGAAGAGCACCGTCATTCCCATGCCGGTCACCGAGGACGTGGCCACCACCATTTGAGCAGGCGAAACCCGGCGCGAGTAGCGCCCCATAAAAGGAGAAGAACATGTTCGATTACATGATCGTGGGGGCGGGGTTCGCTGGCAGCGTGATGGCCGAGCGGCTCGCCAATGTGTACGGCAAGAAGGTCCTGATCGTGGAGAAGCGGCCGCACATCGGCGGCAACGCGTACGACCACTACAACGACGACGGGGTGCTCGTGCACAAGTACGGGCCCCACATCTTCCACACCAACTCCCAGGACGTCTTCGACTACCTGAGCCGCTTCACCGAGTGGCGGCCCTACATGCACCGGGTGCTGGCGAGCGTGGACGGGCAGCTCATGCCCATCCCCATCAACCTCACCACCCTCAACCAGTACTTCGGCCTCAACCTCACCTCCTTCGAGGTGGAGGGCTTCCTCCAGAAGCTCGCCGAGAAGCGCGAGAGCATCCGCACCTCCGAGGACGTCGTGCTGAGCAAGGTGGGCAAGGAGCTGTACGAGAAGTTCTTCCGCAACTACACGCGCAAGCAGTGGGGCCTGGATCCCAGCGAGCTGGACGCCACGGTCATCGCCCGCATTCCGGTGCGCACCAACCGCGATGACCGCTACTTCAGCGACAAGTACCAGGTGATGCCGCTGCACGGGTACACGCGCATGTTCGAGCGGATGCTCAGCCACCCCAACATCAAGGTGATGCTGAACACCGACTACCACGAGGTGAAGGACGTCATCCCCTACCGGGAGATGATCTTCACGGGTCCGGTGGACGAGTACTTCGACTTCTGCTTCGGCAAGCTGCCCTACCGCTCGCTGCGCTTCCGCCACGAGACGCACAGCCAGGAGAAGTTCCAGGAAGCGCCGGTGGTGAACTTCCCCAACGAGTACCCGTACACGCGCTGCACCGAGTTCAAGTACCTCACCGGCCAGGAGCACCCGAAGACGAGCGTCGTCTACGAGTACCCCACCGCCGAGGGTGACCCGTACTACCCGGTGCCCCGTCCGGAGAACGCCGAGCTGTACCGCAAGTACGAGAGCCTCGCGAAGGACACGCCGGGCGTGCACTTCGTGGGACGGCTGGCCACGTACAAGTACTACAACATGGATCAGGTGGTGGCCCAGGCGCTCACGCTCTGCACGAAGATCATGGGCATGCGCCGCCGCGAGCTGCTGGAAATGCAGGTGGAGGGGCACGCGTGAGCCACTCGCCTGGAAAGCCCGAGGGACTCCCGGAGGTCTGGGGCGGCATCGAGGGCACGGTCAACCGGGTGGGGGACCGGTACTTCGATCAGATGAAGCGCAGCGGCCACTGGACGCGCATCGAGGACCTGGATGCCATCGCCGCCCTGGGCATCAAGGCCATCCGCTACCCGGTGTTGTGGGAGCAGATCGCCCCGCTCGGACCCCACCGCGCGGACTGGACGTGGCCGGACGCGCGGCTCGCCCGACTGCGGGAGCTGGGGGTGCGGCCCATCGTCGGCCTCGTCCACCACGGCAGCGGACCGAGGCACACCAGTCTGGTGGACCCGGGCTTCCCCTTCGAGCTCGCGCAGTACGCGCGGGCCGTGGCCGAGCGCTACCCGTGGGTGGAGGACTACACCCCGGTGAACGAGCCGCTCACCACCGGGCGCTTCAGTGGCCTCTACGGCCACTGGTATCCGCACGGCAAGGACTACCCCACCTTCGCGCGCACGATGATGGTGCAGTGCCGCGCGGTGGTGGAGGCGATGCGCGCCATCCGCGAGGTGACGCCCGGCGCGCGCCTCATCCAGACGGAGGACATGGGGCGCACCTACAGCACCCCGCGGCTGGCCTACCAGGCGGAATTCGAGAACCACCGGCGCTGGCTGAGCCTGGACCTGCTGTGCGGACGCATCGACCGCCAGCACCCGCTGTGGCCCTACCTCCTGCGCTGGGGAGTCTCCGAGAAGGAACTCGGGTGGTTCCTCGACAATCCGATGCCCCCCGACGTGGTGGGGATGAACTACTACATCACCAGTGACCGGCTGCTCGACGAGCGGCTGGAGCACTACCCGGAGTGGTCCCACGGTGGGAACGACCGCGAGTCCTACGCGGACGTGCACATCTCCGCGGTGTGGAAGGACGCCATCTTCGGCCACCGGGACATCCTCGCCTCGGCCTGGGAGCGCTACCGGCTGCCCGTGGCCTTCACCGAGGTGCACCTGGGCTGCACCCGAGAGGACCAGCTGCGCTGGCTCGCGGAGGCGTGGGAGGCCTCCTGCTCCCTGCGCCAGGAGGGCGTCGACGTGCGCGCCCTCACCGTGTGGAGCCTGCTGGGGGCCTACGATTGGAACACGTTGGTGACGGCCGAGCGCGGCTTCTACGAGCCCGGCGTCTTCGACATGCGTGCGCCCAAGCCCCGCCCCACCGCGCTGGCCCACATGACGCACGCGCTGGCCACCCGGGGCGACTTCGAGCACCCGCTGCTCGACTCGCCGGGCTGGTGGAGGCGCAAGGAGCGGCCGGAGCCCAACTTCGCCGCCACCCTCCATGGAGACACCCCGGTACCTCACGAGACCTGGATGCCCTCCCGCTGCATGGGGACGCTCGTGCCCCGGCCCCTCCTCATCTCGGGCGCCACGGGTACGCTGGGGCGGGCCTTCGCCCGGCTGTGCAGGAGCCGCGGCATCGCCTTCCAGCTCCTCTCGCGCCAGGAGATGGACATCGCCTCGCCCGAGTCGGTGGAGCGCGCGCTCGAGCGCTACCAGCCCTGGGCCGTCATCAACGCCTCGGGCTACGTGCGCGTGGATGACGCCGAGACGGACATCGAGCGGTGCTTCCGCGAGAACGCCCTCGGCCCGGAGGTGCTCGCCACCGCCTGTGCGGCACGGGGCGTGAAGCTGGTCACCTTCTCCTCGGACCTCGTCTTCGGGGAGGGGCGGTCCTCACCCTTCGTGGAGAGCAGCCAGGTCCAGCCGCTCAACCAGTACGGCCGCAGCAAGGTGGACGCCGAGCGCCGGGTGCTGGAGCGACTGCCCTCGGCCCTGGTGGTCCGCACCGGCGCCTTCTTCGGCCCATGGGACCAGCACAACTTCGTCACCCTCGCGCTCGGGGCCCTCGCGCGCGGGGAGACGTTCACGGCCGCGGACGACGTGGTCGTCTCCCCCACGTACGTGCCGGACCTGGTGCACGCCTCGCTCGACCTGCTCATCGACGAGACGAGCGGCGTGTGGCACCTCACCAACGCGGGCGAGGTGACCTGGGCGGAACTCGCGCGGCAGGCCGCCGAGCGGGTCGGGTTGGATCCACGACGGGTGGAGGGCCGTCCCCTGGCCTCCTTCGGGTGGGCGGCGGCACGGCCGCGCTACAGCGCCCTGGCGAGCGAGCGCGGACAGGTGATGCCCCCGCTGGCCAACGCCCTCGATCGTTACCTCGTGGAAGACGAGATCAAGCCCATGCAACGAGCCGCTGGCGGAGGCCGGGCGGCATGCGCGGTATGCGGAGGAATCGACGATGCGAGTCATGGTGACGGGCGGTGCGGGTTACATCGGGAGCGTGGTGACGGAGGAGTTGCTGCGGGGGGGTGACGAGGTCGTCGTCTTCGACAGCCTCTACAAGGGTCACCGGGAAGCGGTGGTGGAGGGCGCCACCTTCGTGAAGGGCGATCTGCTCGACACCGCGCTGGTGCGGGAGACGCTCGCCCAGCACAAGGTGGAAGCGGTGGTGCACATGGCGGCCGACTCGCTGGTGGGCGAGTCGGTGAAGGTGCCGGAGAAGTACTACCGCAACAACGTCCTGGGCGGGCTCAGCCTGCTGGACGCCATGCGGGACTCGGACGTGAAGTACCTCGTCTTCTCCTCCACGGCCGCGGTCTACGGCGAGCCGGCCAAGCAGCCCATCGAGGAGAGCGACCCGACGCAGCCCACCAACCCGTATGGCGAGACCAAGCTCGCCTTCGAGCGGGCGCTGCGCTGGTACGACTCGGCCCACGGGACGAAGTACGTGAGCCTGCGCTACTTCAACGCCGCCGGGGCCACCGAGCGCTGCGGCGAGCGCCATGACCCCGAGACGCACCTCATTCCCATCGTGCTCCAGGCGGCGGCCGGTCTGCGCCCGGAGGTCACCGTCTTCGGAGACGACTACCCCACGCCGGACGGCACCTGCGTGCGCGACTACATCCACGTGGTGGACCTGGCGCAGGCGCACATCCTCGCGCTGCACGCGCTGGCCAAGGGGCACCCGAGCTCCATCTACAACCTGGGCTGCGGGGGCGAGGGCTACAGCGTGAAGCAGGTCATCGACTGCGCCCGCCGCGTCACGGGCCGGGAGATTCCGGTGAGCAAGGGCCCGCGGCGGGCTGGAGATCCGGCGGTACTCATCGCCAGCTCCGGGCGCATCACGCGAGAGCTGGGCTGGAAGCCCACGCAGCAGAAGCTCGACGCCATCGTCGAGTCCGCCTGGCGCTGGATGGAGAAGCGCCGCTGACTCAGGCGTCGCCCATCTTGAGGCCTTCGATGGTGTGAGCCTGGACGATCTCCTCCAGCTTATCCACCACCCGGTACGTCAGGTGCTGGCGCGCCCGCTCC
>NZ_DASVWK010001020.1:0-5575 GCF_036389735.1 Archangium sp.
CGAGGCCATGGCGTATTTCCAGATCGTCGCCAACCACTACGAGAAGGCCGGCGACGTCAAGAACTCCCTGGATACGCTCAAGAAGATGGTGGATCTCGACCCCGAGAACGTGGCGTCGAAGATCAAGCTCGCCGAGCTGTATGCGCGCGAGAACCTCACGCGCGAGGCCGTCCAGGAATTCAAGCGCGCCGCCGAGTACCTCAAGCGCAACAACCGCATCGACGACTGGATGCGCGTGGCGGAGCGGCTCTCCACCCTCGAGCCGGACAACGTCGCGCTGGCCAAGGAGCTGGCCCAGCAGTACCTGGTGCGCGCGGATCAGAAGCGCGCCCTGGCCAAGCTCCAGGTGTGCTTCAAGGCGGACGGGCGCGACGTCGAGACGCTCAACATGCTGGCCCAGGCCTTCCACGGGCTCGGCCAGACCGCCAAGACCGTCTCCGTCTACAAGGAGCTGGCCAAGGTCTACCAGGAGCGCGGCCGCATCCAGGACGCCAACGGCATCTGGAACCGCGTCGCCGAGCTGGATCCCTCCGATGCGGAGCTGCTGGCCTACAAGGCCGCCGGTCCCTCCGCCGCCTCGGCTCCGGCTCCCGCCCCGACTCCCGTCGCGGCTCCGACTCCCGCTCCCGCCGCCCCCGCTCCGAAGCCGGCTCCCGCCCCGGCGCCCGCCGCCCCGGTGGCCGCGGCTCCTCCCGCTCCGGCCCCCGCGCCGGCGGCGATCGCTCCTCCGCCCACGGCCGCCGCCAGCAAGGATCAGTTCTCCAAGCTGCTGACGGAGACGGACGTCTACGTCAAATACGGCCTGCACGATAAGGCGCTCGAGCACCTGCGGAAGATCTTCGCGGTGGACCCGGAGAACCTCGACGCGCACGAGAAGGCGTTCCACATCTACGTCGCCTCCGGGAACGGGGCCCAGGCCGGCGAGCAGCTCCTGAACGTGCTGCGCCTGTGCACGCGCCGCGCCGAGGTGCAGCGCGCCCAGCCGTACCTGGCCACCATCCTCCAGCAGAACCCCGACCATCCCGAGGTGCCGGCCTTCCTGGCCGTGCTCCAGTCGGATGCCGTGGCGCCCGTGACGGGCGCGGTCGTGGAGACGGTGGGCGAGGACGCCATCCTCGTGGACTCCAACGACGACGCGATCGTCGTCGCCGACGCGCCCGAGGATGCCCTGGCGCATCCGCCGGGAGACGAGCTCGCGCTGGTCTCCGCGAGCAGCGCCGAGGACGGACAGGACGAGATCCTCTCCGACGAGTTCGGCGGGACGACGGACTCCGACGACGGGCTGGTGCTCGCGGACGAGCCGGGCCCGGTGGTGTCGGGCGACGAGCCCCTTTTCGGCGCCGGTGACGAGCCCGAGGAGACGACCGTCTTCGCGGATCCGGTCGGCTCGGACGAGGCGGCGCTGGAGGCTGGCGCTTCCCTGGCCCTCGGCGACGAGGACGAGCCGTCTCCCACGCAGGTGTCGGCACCCTCGGTGCAACTCCTCCAGGACGCCTTCGCGGACGAGCCCCTCGGGGAGGAGCAGGACCTTCCCACGCGGGTGTCGGCACTCCCGCTGGAGCTGGACGCGCCCGAGAACGAGGGCACCCCGGTGGACGCGCAGGCGCTCGGCTCCTACGAGCTCGAGGAGCCCGAGCCCGAGCCTGTTCCCGCGCCCAAGCCCGCGGTGGTGGCTCCCAAGGCTCCAACGCAGGCCGCCGCGCCCAAGGCGCAGCCCGCGGCTCCGGCCGCCAAGGCGCAGCCGGTTCCGGCCGCCAAGGCGCAGCCCGTCGCCAAGGCGCAGCCCGCGCCCGCGCCGGTCGAGGAGCCCCAGGAGGAGCCCGCTGGCGAGGAGTGCGACGAAGCCAGCTTCTTCCTCGACCAGGGCCTCCTGGAGGAGGCGCGGGAGATCCTCGAGACGGTGATGATCGCCTTCCCGGGTCACGCGCGCGCCGAGGAGCTGATGGCTCGGCTCGAGGTGCTCGAGTCCGGTGGCACCCCGCCGCAGGCCGAGGAGCCCGAGGCGGTCTCCGTGCCCGCGGTGCCCGCCCTGGGCGAGTCCCCCGCCGAGCGCGACGCGTTCGACCTGGCGGCGGAGCTGGCCGGCGAGTTCGGTGACCTGGGCGGCGAGCCGGCCGCGGCGCCCATGGCCGAGGAGGACTTCCAGTACTCGGTGGAAGAGGTCTTCGCCGAGTTCAAGAAGGGCCTCGCCAAGGTGGTCAAGCCCGAGGACGTGGACACCCACTACGACCTGGGCATCGCCTACCGCGAGATGGGCCTCATCGACGACGCCCTCAACGAGTTCGCCGTGGCCCGCGAGGGCTGCATGGGCAAGAAGCGTGAGGTGGATTGCCTCACGATGACTGGCCTGCTCCAGGCCCAGAAGGGCGACGCCAAGGCGGCGGTGGGCACCTTCAAGCAGGCGCTCGCCAGCGAGCACGCCATCGGAGAGGTGGCCAAGGCCATCGGCTTCGAGCTGGCCCTGGCCCACGAGGCCGTCGGCGACCTGGGCAAGGCCCTCTACCACTACCAGCGCGTGGCCGCGCTCGACCCGAAGTTCCGCGAGGTCACCGGTCACGTGGAGCGCCTGGCCGCCACCACCTCCCCGGTGGAGGATCCGCCCCTGGCCGCTCCCCGCGCTCCCGCTGGGGCCGCTCCGGCGGCTGGTGCACGAATGCCCGTTCCCGCGGCTCCGGCCGCGGCGGCGGGTACCAACAAGCCTCGCAAGGTAGGCTACGTCTAGCGCTGTCCGAGGTCCGCCGAGCCCATGACCTACCTCGATTACTTCGAGCTCACGCAGGAGCCTTTCTCCAACGCGCCGGTGAGCCGTTTCTATTACAACTCGGCCCAGCACTCGCAGGCGCTGACCCGGCTGATGCACGCCGTCAGCTACATGAAGGGCCTGTCCATCCTGATTGGTGACATCGGGGCGGGCAAGACGACGCTGGCGCGCCGCATGCTCGACTCGCTGCCCGAGTCCGAGTACGAGGCCGCGCTGCTCGTCATCATCCACTCCGGCATCACCGCCAACTGGCTGCTGCGGCGCATCGCCCTGCAGCTCGGGGTGGAGAACCCGGCCCAGGAGAAGCTGGCCCTGCTGTCCCAGCTCTACCAGCGGCTGCTGCAGATCTACGAGTCCGGCAAGAAGGCCGTCGTCCTCATCGACGAGGCCCAGATGCTGGAGACGCGCGAACTCATGGAGGAGTTCCGGGGGCTGCTCAACCTGGAGGTCCCCGAGCGCAAGCTCATCTCCTTCGTCTTCTTCGGCCTGCCGGACATCGAGCGCAACCTGAAGCTGGACCCGCCGCTCGCCCAGCGCGTGGCGCTCCGCTACAAGCTCGAGCCCTTCACCGCCGAGTCCACCGAGGCCTACATCAAGCACCGCCTCCGGCTGGCCGGCTGCCCGCGCATGCCCTTCACCCCCGAGGCCCTGCTGGCCGTCCACCAGCGCTCGGGCGGCACCCCGCGCGTCATCAACAGCATCTGCGACAACGCGCTGTTCGAGACCTTCCTGGCCCGCGAGCAGACCGTCAGCGACAAGCTCATCCACCGCATCGCGGAAAACCTGGGCCTGGTGGGCTCGGCGATGCCCGAGACTCCACAGAAGCCGGCCCTCGCCGCCAACTCGGGCAGTCGGGCAGGCGGCACCTCGAAGGTGGATCTCGCGGAGATCGACCGTTACCTCGAGGGACTCGGTAAGCTGTAGCGGTCTTGGCACCGCGGAACCGACAACAGAGCGCTCGCAAGGCGCCGCTGTGGTTCATCGTTCTCATCCTCGTGGTGGGCACGGTGCTGGTCCTGCGTACGCGCACCGTCTGGGATGGGCTGTGCACCCAGGCCCGGCGCCAGCTCCCCGCCCTGCTCGGGCTCGAGGTGGGCATCGGCCAGTGTGAGGTGGATCCGCTCGGCCAGCGGCTCGTGCTGCGCGGGTTGTCCGTCTTCGAGAAGGGCGCGGAGACACCGCTGCTCGCCGCGGACCTGGCCGAGGTGCAGCTCGGCCTTCCCAATCCGCTCTCCGGCAAGGTGGCCATCGACCTGGTGCGCGTGCACCGGCCGCGGCTCGCGTTGGACCTGTCGCGTCCCAGGACTCCCAGCGACGAGCCCGGAGTGTGCCCGCTGATCCCCCTGCGGCGGCTGCACCTGTCCCGGCTGGTCATCACCGGCGCCGAGGTGCGGCTGGCGCTGCCTGGTGGTCGGCAGGTGGAGGTGTCCGAGCTGGACGTGTCCCTGCGCGAGCGGTGGGGCGAGGAGGAGTTCGAGGTGGAGGCCCGGCGCGGCCTGGTGCGGCTGGGCCCGGGGCAGGAGCTCGCCCTGGGGCGGCTGGCGCTCTCGGGCGGACTGGACGTGGAGGAGGAGCTGCTGGAGCTGGACCGCGCGGAGGTGGCCCTGGACGAGGTGACGGTGAACGTCTCCGGCCGCGTGGAGCAGCTCTGCGAGCCGATGCTCGCGCTGGACGCCCAGGTGTTCCTGCCGCTGCGCACACTGTCGCGGGCGGGGCTGCTGCCCAGGCCCGCCCAGGGACACCTCTGGTCCCGCCTCTCGGTGAATGGCCGCCCGGCGGCGCCCAGCGTGTCGCTGGAGCTGTCCGGCAGCGGGCTCGCCTATGGGAAGTATGGCCCGGGCTCGCTCACGGCGCGGCTGGCGTACGCGGGAGACCTGGTGACGGTGGAGGAGCTCACCGTCCCCGTCGGCTCCGGAGACGTACGCCTCACCGGCACCCTGGGGCTCAGCAAGGGACTGCCGGTGGTGGTGGACGTGGAGACCCGCGATGCCTCCTTCGGCCGCATCCTGGAGAAGGCCGGCCTGAAGGGCTCGTGGGTGGACTTCCCGGCGACGGCCAAGGCGCACCTGTCCGGCACGCTGGCGCCCAAGCTCAACCTGGCGGGAGACCTGGACCTGCGCAACGGCCGCTTCGTGCTGGCCACGCGCGCCTTCGACGCGCCCCCGGACACCGGGCGCACCCTCCTCACCTACGAGCGTGGCCGTGCGCGCTCCCACGTGGCGCTGCTGGGCGACCGCGTCGACTTCACCGGCATCGAGCTGGAGTCTGGCGGCTCGCACCTCCAGGGCGAGGCGACGCTCTTCTACGACACCCAGAAGGGCCTCCGGGTGGACGTCCACGGTGATGCGGACCTCTCCGACTTCGGCCACATCGCGGAGCTGCCGTGGGCGGGACGCGGCCCGGTGAGCACCACCGTCGAGGGCCCCTACGCGGATGTGAAGATCGGCGCGAACCTGTCGCTGCGCGACTTCGAGTTCTGGGGCTTCAGCCTGGGCGTGGTGCAGGGGAAGGCGACGTATCAGGACAAGGTGCTGACCTTCCCGGCGCTCACGGGCCAGAAGGGGCGCACCCAGTACTTCGGCAACGCGGCGCTCACCTTCGGGCGCTCGCTGCACGCGCGGGCCGAGGTGGAGGTGCCGCGCGGGCGCACCGAGGATCTGATCGACCTCATCGCCGGGCTGAGTTCCACCATCTCCGTCATGCAGGGGCCGCTGGTGGGGGAGGTCTCGGGCCGGGTGGAGATCGACAGCCCCATCGACCAGTTCGCGGGCCTGGTGGCGCTCGAGTTCAAGGACACCCTGTACTACGGGCGGC
>NZ_DASVWK010001021.1:0-9510 GCF_036389735.1 Archangium sp.
CTCGTGTCCTTGGGGGTCAGCGACACTCCGCTGGGGCGTAAGCAGAAGAGCCTGGGGCTGGACCGGCTTCAGCTCGCCAATCGGGGTCGGGTCGTCCAGGTTTTCGAGACAGGGAAGCCCTGGCTCACGGGACATCAGGACGAGGACGCCGAGGAGTTGCCTGGCATCAAGTACGGGCTTGGCGTCCGCTCCGCCATCGGGGCGGTGATTGACGTGGGTGGAGAGAGGCGCGGTGTCCTGGAGTGCTCCTCGACACAGCCGGAGTGCTTCTCCCTGGATGACCTCCGCTTCCTGGAGGCGACGGCCCGGTGGGTGGGCATGGTGGCCCACAGGGCCGAACTCATGGAGGAGCGGACGAAAGCCGCCGCCGAGCAAGCCCGCCGAGCGGCCGCCGAGGAGCTCATCACCATCTTCGCGCACGACATGGGCAATCACCTGCTCTCCCTGCGCATGCGGCTCGAGCTCCTCCATAAACGGGCGCTTCGGGCACGAGCGGCCGACGACATTCGCGACTCCGAGGCGGCGTCCCGGAGCGTCACGGCCCTCACCCGGCTCACCGCGGATCTGCTCGACGTGGGCCGCCTGGAGCAGGGGCTCTTCTCCCTGCGCTTGCAGCCCCTGGACGTGGTGCGGCTGGCGCAGGAGGTGGCGGCGACCGCGACGATTCCAGGCCACGAGGTCCAGTTCCGGGGGCCGGAGGAGCTCGTCCTCTTCGCCGACCCGGACCGCCTTCGTCAGGCCCTCTCGAACCTCGTGGCCAACGCGTTGAAACACTCGCCCGCGGGACTGCCCGTGAGGGTGGAGGTCGAGAAGCAGACGCGCGAGGAAGGGAGCTGGGTCATCCTCTCCATCATCGACCAGGGGCCCGGGGTGGCGCCCCAACTGCTCCCCCATCTGTTCGAGCGCTTCGTGCGAGGGCCCAAGTCCTCGGGGCTGGGGCTGGGGTTGTTCCTCTCGCGGCAGATCGCCCTCGCTCACGGAGGGACGCTCGAGGTCCAGTCCTCACCCGGCAAGGGCGCACGGTTCGACCTGGCCATCCCGCTGCTCGAGGACGAGTCGGACGGGTGAGCCGCAGCTCAGCGCGGCAACCACGCACCGACCCGCAGCACCCCACGCGCCACCCGGCGCAACCAGCCCAGGCGTCGGGCGGACGCCGGGGGCGTCTCCACCGGCCCCCTCCAGTCGAAGTCCCGGAGCCGCGCCAGGAAGCCCTGCCGCACGCAACCCTCCAGGCTGAAGACGTGGAGGTCTTCCATCCACCGCCGCGCCAGCCGCAGGTCCCGCGTGAATTCGTCCCAGTCCAGCGGTGGCACCTCGATGAGGCCCGGCACCTCTACCCCTCCGCCGGTGACGCCCACTCCAGCGCAGCGTGCGTCCGGGCCATAGCTCCACAACACTCCCGGGCCATGGGGGCGCACGAAGCTCGTGTAGAGCATCAACACCTCGCGGTCCACGGGCAGGTCCAGCACCCCCGAGAGGCGCTGGAGCAGGGTGGAGCCCGCCCGGCGCTCGTCCACGATGAATGGGAGTTGGTAGCTGTCCACGCGGTGGCCGTCCGCGCGGAGGCGGGCCACCAGGGCGCCATATGCGGCCCGGGCCTCCCGCAGCCGCTCGCCCCGCGCGAGCCGGGGCAGCAGCGCGAGCAGCACACGCCACCGGCTCGCCAGCAGGCGCTGCAACTCGTGGATGTCCGGCTCGATGTCCAGGCCCACGCCGTCCCAGCGCAGGCCGTGCTCGGCCGTCCAGGCGCGGAAGGCCTCGTAGCGGGCCGAGGCCTGGGGAGCGTTGTCCTGGTGGAACCAGTAGCCCTCCGCCTTGGGCAGCAACAGCCAGCCGATGACGGGCACGCCGGCCTGATTCAACCGGCGCACCACGGCGGCCCGCTCCGGGCCCAGGTCGAGCACCCCCAGACTGACGCTGGCTCGCAGCGCCAGGAGGTGCTCGACGACGGCCGGGTCGGCGAAGAGGGCCTCCAGGGGCCCGGCCTCCAGCTCACAGAAGAAGGTGAGGCGGGGCGGGCTCAAGGAGGCCTTCCGTCAGCTCAGCCGCGCGCGGCGCGGGCCAGCTGCACCTTGGTCTGCCGGGGAGCCTCGTCCTCACCCTTCATCCAGCTCTTCATCGCGGGGACGACCTTCTTGCTCCAGTTGCGGCTCGCGCGCACCTCGAGGAAGGACTGCACCAGGGTGTCCACCATGTCGGAGAGCTGCTCGGTGAGGTAGAGCCGCTCCAGCAGCTTGTCATCCTCCTCCTCGGTCATCAGGTCCGGCAGCTTCGCCGCGCGGATGTCGAGGAACTCGGCGTCCAGCGTCACCTCGTACACCTTCTCGCCGTGGGTGATGCGCAGCCGGGCCTGGTGGATGAGCAGGCCGCGGTCCAGCGAGTGCTTCACATTCTCCGAGTAGGGCGCGAGCGCCCCCCGGGCGGACAGCTCGGTGACGTCCCCGTTGATGCCGCGCAGGGTGCACCGGCCGGTGTAGAGGACGATGAGGCCCGTGCCCTCGAAGTCCACCAGCACGTCGCCCGACTCCGAGCGCCACAGCAGCCAGGTGAGGAACTCCCGGCCCAGGTACGCGCGGCCGCGCAGCAGTTGCTCTCTCGCTTTGTCGCGTTCGATTTCCGCTTCGTCTCGCTGCTCCTCCTCGGTGGCGACGCCGTCCACGCCCGCGTCGCCCCGCATGAAGGCCGCTTCGATTCGAGCCTGCTCACGCTTCCCCATGGGTCACCTCGCTGCTGGGAATCTCGCTGTTGGAAATCTCCACGCCGATGAGCTCCGGGGTGGGGACGAGGGCGTCGTCGGCGATGCCGGCACGCGCCGCCAGGGACGCGGGCACCAGCGGTTGGAGCTTCACCTCGAAGGCCGTCTCGAGGGCCAGGAGGATCTCATCCACCGCCTTGCGCGAGGCGGCCCAGAGCTGCACCTGCTGCGTCTTCAGGTTCCAGCTCACGTCGTGCACCTTGGTGCTCGGCACGGCGCGCTGGCGCAGCATGTGGCGCAGGGAGGCCCGGTTCTCGGCCTTCTCGCCGCGGGTGGGCGCCCGGCCGTTCTGCTTCTCGAAGGCGGTGGCCCACTTGTCCAGCTCGGCCTTCAGCACCGCCGCGGGCACCTTCACGGTGTCGATGCGGAAGCCGAACAGCGCGTACTCGCCATAGAGGACGCTGCCGGTGGAGAAGTCCGTGGAGTCATGGTTCTCCAGCTCCACGAAGCCCGCGGCCCGCTCGTCCTCGGTCTTCTTGAGGTCGATGGGCTCGAAGAGTCCGGACTTCAGGCCCTTGGCGAGCCAGCGTTTCACATCGGAAGGCGCGTTTCCGGCCGGCTCGGCTCGGAAACGCGAGAAGGTCACTGCACCACTCAAGACAGGCATGAGGGCCGGCAACTTGGACAAGCCGAGCCTCGCCGTCAAGGTACTGACGGTGCGGCCTTCTCCCACGTCGCTGCTTGTGCGCGGGGGCTGGGGAAGGGGACACTCCGGGTCGCGCCATGTCCGTACCACTTGAGGCCGCCTCTTCGCGGGAGGGGACTCGGCTGTCAAAACGGCGGCGCTGCTGCTAGAGGGCCATTCCAGCCATGAACGACTTCTTGCCGAACGTGTCCTCCAATCTGTTCCTGTCGATGCCGGGCTTCCGTCTGTATGCCCTGTGCGCCATCGTCCTCGTCGTGAAGATGTTCGCCGTTGGCGTCCTCACCGCGGTGACGCGCTCCCGGCTCAAGGTGGCCCTGAATCCCGAGGACGCGGCCCGCTTTGGCGCCCAGCTCACGACCTCCGAGCACCCCGACGTGGAGCGGGTGCAGCGCGCCCACCGCAATGACCTGGAGAACATCCCCGCCTTCCTCATCATCGGCCTCATCGCCGTGATGGCCGGCGCGCCGGTTCTCGGCATGCGGATCGCCTTCATCGCCTTCACCGCCGCCCGGGTGGCCCACACCCTCACCTACGTGAAGGCCATGCAGCCGTGGCGCTCGATGAGCTTCTTCATCGGCACGCTCTCCATGCTGTCGCTGATGGTGATGATCGCCATCCGCCTGGCCTCCTGAGAGGAGTCGCGTCCATGCCCCAGATGCTCGACAGCCTGCCCGTCCTCTACCGGGAGCTCTTTCCCGACTTCTTCCAGAAGGAGATCCCCGTCGAGACGAAGGCCACGTGCTCCTCATGCGCGATGTGCCAGTCCTCGGCGCGAGGCGTCGTCGAACCCGTGGACGGGGTGAACCGCTTCTTCCGGCCGGACACCAAGTGCTGCACCTACTACCCCAAGCTGCCCAACTACCTGGTGGGCGCGCTGCTGTCCGACGGGCGCGCCGAGCTGGGCGAGGGTCAGCGGCGCGTGGGGGAGAAGATCTCCAGCCGCGTGGGGGTGACGCCGCAGTGGGTCCGGCCGTCGGCCCGCTACAACCTGCTCTACCGCAACTCGCGCCAGTTCTTCGGCCGGGCCGCCTCCATGCGCTGTCCGTACTACGAGCTGGAGCAGGGCGGCTGCACCATCTGGCCCTTCCGCGAGGCCGTGTGCTCCACGTTCTATTGCAAGTACGTGTCGGGGGCGGACGGGCGGAAGTTCTGGATGACGCTCAAGACGTACCTGGCGCTGGCGGAGATCCAGCTCTCGCGCTACGCGGTGCTCCAGCTGCTGCCCGAGTACGTGCTCGCCGGCAAGGACAAGCCGGACCCCTCGGAGGCGCCGACCGTCGAGGACCTCGACGACAAGCCGATGCCCGAGAAGGAGTACGCCGCGCTCTGGCGCCAGTGGGTGGGCCGTGAGCCCGAGTTCTACCGGGCCTGCCACGATGTCATCCGGGCGCTGAAGCCGGCGGACGTCGAGAAGATCATGGGCCTGGACGGGCTCATCGAGCTGAAGGTGCTGGAGAAGAGCCACCAGGAGTCGGTCGCGCCCGAGCTGCCCAAGGTGCTCAAGCTCAACCCCGAGGCCACCGTGAAGTGGCTGCCGGACGGGAGCGTCGCGCTGGGGGCCTACAGCGAGTACGACGCCGTCGCGCTGCCCGGCGTGGCCTACTCGCTCATCACGGAGTTCTCGGGTCGCGAGCCCGTCGAGGTGGTGCGCCAGCGCCTGCGCGCGGAGAAGCAGGCGGACCTGCACGAGGACATCCTGCTGGAACTCTACCGTCACCGCATCCTGATGGATGCGACCTGACGCAGCAGCTCCACGGGCCCCAGCGCCTGGAGCCGCTGGAACTGCTCCTCCGTCTTGACGAACAGCGAGCCGGCGAAGCCCAGGGCATTGACGTTGATGCCCTCGGCCTCGGCCTGGGAGCGGGGCACCAGCAGCATCCAGTCCCGCGTGGCCAGCAGGTTGTACGGACGCGACTCGCGCTCCATTCCGAGCGTGGCCCGCAGCGACTGGTAGGCCTCCAGCATCCGGGCCCCGTCCTCGCCGGGTGAAGCCGCCCACGGCCCGAGTCTCCTCACCGCGTGGGCGAAACCCAGCTCCTGTCCCGTCGACAGCAACTTTTCCATGGGAGCGCGCAGGCCCTCGGGGCCGAGCGGGGGCGTGAGCTGAAGGTGCTTGTGCCGCTGGCTGGCGCCGGCCATTTCGCCGGAGTTGTAGAAGGCCAGCCCGTCCAGTCCCTCCATGCAGAGCGCGAGCGCCTCGAAGTCGGCGGCCGTGAGAGGGGACTCCTGCTCCTCGAAGGCGCGCGTCACGATGAGCAGGTGGTGCTCGACGACGTTGAACTTGTTGAGCAGGCACACGTGCGTGGGCGACACGTCCCCCACCACGAGGTCCGGATCCGGGTTCTCGAAGGGATTGAAGGGCCCCGCGCGGGTCGGCTCGCGCCTGGGGCGCTCCTTGAGCTGGGCCCGACCGAGCACGCGCACCTGGAAGGACACCCCGTGCTGCTCGATGAGCCGGCACTCGGTGGTGATGGGCTGAAGCGCGCCCGTGCTCAATCCATGGTGCGTCGTGCGCACCGTCTGGGACCACAAGTGCTCCGGGCGCAGCAGGGGCGGCGGGGAGGCGGTGGAGGAGGGCATCGCGGCGGAGACTACCGCGAGACCTCGCTCCCCAGCAGGACCACGAGCGTCGTCGCCAGCAGCGGGGAGACCTCCGCTGGGATGCCGGGCGTCACGAAGACCCACACGTGCTCGCGCTTGTTCTCGCCGCAGGTGCGCACGCCCTGGTAGGCCTCGTCCTCGTATTGCAGGTCATACGTGCACGTGCCCACCGTGCCGGCGAGTTCATCCGGAGTGATGTCGAGTTCCAGCGGGCCCCCACCAAAGGTGCCCTCCAGCCGCACGATTCCCTCCTCGTCGCTCTTGGAGGTGATCCGCACGGACTGGCCGCCGACGATTCCCTCCAGCTTCCCTCCCTTGCGGTTCAAGGAGACCGAGCTTCCGGAAGCCAGCCCGCGCACCGTGTCTCCCTTGCGCGTGAGTTGGATGTCCGTGCCCGTGACGGCTTCCGAGGTCACCTGGGCCTTGAGGTCCTCCTTCGGGGTCTGTAGGCGCAGCGATTGCCTCCCCGCCTCGTCCTTGCCCTCATCTTCCTGGGCACCTGCCGTCAGGACGAGGCCAAGCAGGGATACACCGAGCGCACCACCAAGGAGCCGGGCGATCGAGGACCTCATGGCTAGACGATAGGGATGGAGGTCGGCTCCTGGCAGCGTTGCCCGGGTGGCGGCCCTCCCTACCGCGGCCTCGCTTGTCCGCCTGCTCAGCCGCGCAGCAGCCGCTCCACGAGCGCCACGTACTGCTGCATGGCGGCCTCGCGGCCCACGCCCTTGCGGCCCGCCCAGGCGTCGTACTTGGCGCGCCCCTTGATATCGAGCATCCCCGGGCGCTTGCCCTGGACGTCGCCGTCGGTGGCTTGCTTGAACAGCGAGTACAGCTCCAGCAGGGTGTCATTGGAGGGGCGGGTGGTGAGCGTCTTCACGCGCTCCTGCGCGGAGCGGAAGTCATCCTCGAGTGCCATGGGGTGTCTCTCCTGGGTGGGGTAGGGGTCAGGCCTGACGGGGCTGCATCAACTCCTCGAGCCAACGCGCGAAGGGCTCCGAGGCCACCACGGGCGTCAGGCGCACGCGCAGCGACTCGCGGCCCAGGGTCTGGAAGGCGTCGAGCAGGCCGAGCGTCCCGAGCACCTCGCGCACCGGGCGCTTGCCATCGCGCTCCATCGCGCGCGTGAGCCAGCCCTCCAGCTCCGTGGTGACGTCCTTGGAGGCGAGCCACTGGGAGAGCGCCTTGCGCGTCACCGCCGTTGCGCCGGGCACGTCCGTGCGGGACAGCTCCTGCCCGAGTCGCGACAGGGGCAGGCCCAGCACCCCGTCGAGCAGCGCCACGCGCATCTCCGCCTGCTCCGAGGCCCGGCTCGGATCGGTGAGCGCGTCGGCGAGCTGCTGGAAGACGCCGGTCAGCGCCGAGTCGACGAAGTCGCGGGCGCGCTTCTCCACCTGACGCTCGATCTCATCCGACAGAGCACCCGCGATGCCCCCCAGCGTCCCCCCCGCGCTCCGGGCCTGATCGGCCGCGAGCTTCGCCAGGCCGGAGAAGCCCTTGGCGATGCGGTTCTCGGTCACGGGCGCGCTCACCTTGCGGCTGAATTCGATGAGGAGGTTGAGCAGCAGCCCCCGCGCCAGCGCGCGAACGGGCGGCCGGTCCAGCACCGACAGCACCAGCGTCCGGTCCGGCGAGTAGCGGCGGGCGGCCAGCTCCGCCAGCCCCTTGGAGAGCTCGGGCGGCAGGGCCTCGCGCAGGGTGCGCCGGTCCTGGGTGAGCCGGCCCTGGAGGTGGTCCAGGGTGGAGGCGAGCTCGCGGTCGGCGGTCTCGGAGGCCAGCCAGCCCTCGAGCGCGGCCTTCAACGCACGCGCCAGCAGGGCGGGGGGCAGGAGGGCCTCGAGGGGCTGGGAGAGCTCATGCTCCACCACGAGCGCGGCGAGGCGATCCAGCGGACCGTTGGGAGAGGCGTCCTGGAGTCGGGCGAGGAGGTCCTGGGGATTCATGGCTGCACCACGGGAAGGGTCTTCACGACGAGGCGCGCAGTATGGCGCGGCTCGCGCTCCCGCTCGCCTGAATTCGGGCCTCCTGTCATCCGGTGGGCGCCTCGTCGCTCCTCGGGGGTTCGAGTTCGAGGTCCCTCCGGTGCTAGCCTGGGGCCCGACCCCGGAGGTTCCCGATGGATGTCCGAGCAAGAGACGCGGTCCTCGAGGCGGACTCGGCGCAGTTGAACCACAGCGTCCAGCACATCGCGGGTCTGGGTGCGTCCGTCGTCAACCTCGCGTTGGTCGCTTCGTTCTGGGGCCAGTGGAACGTGATCTCCACCATCGTGGGGGTGGGCCTGGGGCTCACCTTGTTCAACGTCGTGTTCCTCGAGTGGCTCGCCAGGCGCTTCACCCGCGTCGTGGTGGAGGCGGTGCGGATGGCGGTCAACGTGGTGGGCGTCTGCCTCGTTGGCATTCATACCCAGTGGGCGCCGCTGCTCTGGGTCTTCGTGCCCTACAACATGCTCTGGTACTTCGGGCTCGACCGGTGGGTCCGCCTGAGAATGGCCCTCTACCTGGGCTCGGTCGACGTGGTGGCCCTGTCCACCGGTGCCAGTCCGACCCTGGCCCTGGCCTTCTCCCTGATTGGTATCTTCGGCTATCTGGTGTCCGAGAAGCGCGTCACCCTGCTGCGCGGCTCGTTGGCGCAGGTGCGGCACCAGCGCGAGGAGCTGGAGAAGGCCCAGCAGGAGATGCAGCAGTTGCACCAGCGGGCGCTCGAGCAGGAGCGGCTCTCCAGCCTGGGGTTGATGGCGGCCAACGTGGCGCATGAAATCAACAACCCGATGAGCTTCGTGACGAGCAACATCGACTCGATGCTCCATGAACTGCGGGTAGGGCAGAACCTGCCCGAGTTGGTGAAGGAGTACGTGGACGACCTGCTCCCGGCCACGTTGGACGGCGCCAGGCGGGTGAACTCCATCGTCTCGGATCTGCGCCGCTTCTCGCGCGGGGGCTACGAGGGCCCGGTCGGTTATGACTTCAACGCCGAAGCGAGGACGGCGCTGCGCATCGCGCGAGTCCAGCTTGGCCACGTGAGGGTGGAGGACGAGCTGGGCGAGGTGGGGTCGGTGGTGGGCCGTCCGCGTCAGCTCGTGCAGGTGCTGGTGAACCTGCTGGTGAATGCGGGGCAGGCCACCGCGCCAGGCGGGGTGGTGAGGCTCACCACGCGCCGCGAGGGCGACCGGGTGCGCGTGGAGGTGCGCGACACCGGCACGGGCATGTCCGAGGAGACGAAGCGGCGCCTCTTCGAGCCCTTCTTCACCACCAAACCTCCCGGGTTGGGCACGGGGCTCGGCCTCTCGGTGGTGCTCGGCATCATCAAGACCCATGGCGGTCGCATCGACGTGGAGAGCGAGCTGGGCAAGGGCACGTGTTTCACCGTCGAGCTGCCGCGCGTGCCGTCTCTTCCCCTGGAGGACAACTCGGGCGGAAACCTCCAGGCGGTCTCCCGTACGGGGTAGGCTCCTGGGCGGTCGTTTCAATTGTCATTGACCCCAGGGGAATTCCTTCATGCAGTGGCTGAAATT
>NZ_DASVWK010001022.1:0-13809 GCF_036389735.1 Archangium sp.
CAATGTGGATCTCCGGTGGAGCCCGAATCGAGGGTTCGAATTCAGGGGAGGGCAGATCGGTCCGGTCACCATCGAGCGGATCAACCTGCAGGGTCCCATGGCCGCGGGCGAGTACAGCGGCGCCGTGTACGCGGATGCCACCGTCAAGGTCGGCCCCGTCTCCATCCGGCTCCAGAACGCCGGTGTCCGCGTCACCTATGACAGCAGCAGGTCTGGCCTGGCGGGGCTGGAGGTCGACTGGACCATGCCCACGGTCGAGGTGACCATCGATCAGGGTGATTCCGTTGGGAAGCCACTCCCGATCGATCTCCAGCACCTCTACCTGAGTGGCAACTGCCTCGCCTTGAACTGGCGGGAGCGCAACGTCAATCGATGGCTCTCCCGGTTCCTGTCCGGTCTCTCGGACGCGATGCCGCCCGTGGAGTCGGACTTCACCCTACGGGTGCTCTTCAACGATCCCGGTCCCGAGGTCCGGCTCGACTGGGCCATCTCCGGAGCGAAGCGGACCTATGGGTTGCCCGGCTTCAAGATCGTCACACCGGACAACGTGCAACTCAGTCTTCTCCTCGGCGCGGGCGAGCCTGATCTCTCGCACGCGGCTCTGGCCCTCACCTTCGACGGTGCCGCTTCCGAGCTCGAGGCCCTGAGCGACTTCGCCTGGGAGCGCGACGGGGACCGGGAGATCAATGGTGAAGGCTCGGACCAGCCGCTCTTGCGGCTGACCGCCAAACCCAACAAGCGGGTGAGCCTCGCCCTCATCGACTGGGACTTTGGCAGTGGAAAGCTGCCGAAGTTCTTCCGGCAGATTTCCGCCCCTCTCTCGCCCTTCGACTTCTCGAAGGTCGACACGCTGCTACAGCCCACGCCCTACAACACGAGGTCGCTCCAGGCGAGCGATTGGGCGGTGACCTTCAACGTGAACGTTCCGCAGACGCTGCCGTTCCTCAAGGGCGGCAGTGGCGCGGAGTCGCAGTTCCTGAAGATCGACCCGAGTCGTACCCGCGTGGAGATCCAGCTCGCGGAGCAGCAGATCCGCGTCGAGCTGGGACTCACCGTCCGCATCGGGAGCATCGAACTGCTGTCGATGATCCCGCTCGAGTTCAACTGGGAGTCCTTCGCCTTCCGGGTGCCGCACGACTTCGGGTTGGACATCATCGCGGAGCAGGAGACGCTGGAGCCCGCGGAGGAGCACCTGGGACTTCGCTGGCGATTGCGAGGCAAGCCGGTCGAGCTGCGCTCCGGAGGCAGCACCGTCACGCGGTACCACTTCTTCACGCTGGCGACGAGGGATTACAACTACCGCGTCCAACAGGCGCCGGGCGCGGTATTCGAGATTGAATACACCCAGATCTCGGAGGATGCGATTGGCTTTTCGATTGCCGATTTCAGCCTCGCACCCAATGGACTCTCCCTGACCGCCACGGTCATCGACCGTCCCGCGAAGCTGAACGGTATCGACACACGCTTCCGCTTCGCCGGCAGCCAGCTCGTCATCAAGGAGAACCGCATCACCGACTTCACCCTGATGGGCGCCGGCCCGCTTCCCCCGGCGCTGGTCGGAGATGCCACCGCGGAGATCGCCCTGCAGATGGCTCAGCGCGATGGAAAGCTGACGCTGGTCTCGGGTGCGGCGCGACTCAAGGGCTCGAAGATCCTCGACTGCAAGGGGACGCGCTTCCAGTTCTCCATCGACTCCATCGGGCTCAAGTTCGTCTACGAGGGGAAGTTCCACCTCTACTTCACCCTGACCGGCAGTGCGCAGTACACCCTGCGGTCGGGGGACGACAAGGACGGCGCTCTCGCGCTCCTGGGCAAGATCAAGGTCGATCTGGTGGAGTGCCCGCTCACCGGGGATGCCCGTGTGCTTTCCAAGCACGTGAGCTTCCTCGTGGAACTTCCCAAGCCCTTGTCCTTCAACTTCCTGGGCGCATTCGAGATGGAGTTGCGCGGCATCGGGTTCGTGCCGCAGGCGGAGGTGTTCGACGGCGACGGCGCCATGCTCGTGACCGGGCAGCTCAAGTTCGCCCAGGGAGCGGGTGATACGCCCGACTCGCGTACGGACTACCACAAGCTCTACATCGGGCTGCCGAAGACGGGCAGCATCGTTCCGCGGATCCACTTCGCGAACCTCCCTGTCCACCTCAACCTCGGCGCCGCCTTCCGGATGAACGGCGTGGTGGACTTCGTTGATGGCGCGCTCGAGAAGGGCTTCACAGGGGAGGGCTCCCTGGAAATCCAGGGCCTGCCTACCTTCGCCGCGAGCTTCGCCTTCCTGCGCGTGCGGCGCGACGACTCCTCGCCGTGGGTACGGGCCTGGTTCGTCTACATCGAAGCGCGCAAGGTGAGCTTCATGATCCCGGTGGTTCAGCTCTATATCCGGGAAGTGGGGCTGGGCTTTGGCTACCGCTACACGCTCGCCAGCATCCGCGCGGCCGATGAGGCGAACGACGTTCGCAAGCTTCTCCAGGAGTTGAAGGTGCTCTCGCGCACCCAGGGAGATCTCTCCAAACGGGACCGCTGGGCCATCGACCTGGAACCCGCGGGCCAGGACCCCCGCTGGACGATGGCGTTGAGGGCGATGATCTCACAGACGTCCTCGCAGAAATCGCCCCTCCGCTATGACGAGAAGGCCGAGAAGAACCTGTCGTGCCTGTTCCTCTTCGACACGGTCCTCGCCCTGCGCAGTGACCTGACCTTCTTCATGGCGGCGCGCGGTTGGCTCTTCGCGAACTATTACGACTACGTCACCGACTACAAGGGGCTGCGGGAGAAGCCACTCTTCTCCGGCTTCATGCTCCTCTCGCCGCGCCAGAAGCGCTTCCTCGCCCACGTCGCGTCCAACCCGGGTGGACAGTTTGGCAACCACCCGCCCATGCCCGACATGGTCCAGCAGGCCATTTCGAAGAGCCAGTTCTCCGCGACAATGCTCGTCGAGCCGGGCCTCTTCCACACCGAGCTCGGCTGGCCGAACCAGCTCCGTTGGGGCGGCAAGCTCGGGCCGCTCGATGCGGAGTACCGCGGCGGGTTCATCTTCCGTGTCTCGCGAGAAGAGCTGGTGACGGGTATCAGTTACCTGGCCCGGGCCAAGCTGGAGATCAGCGCTGGCATCAGTCTCGGCGTCGTGGGTGTGCGGGTGAGCGCGCTCGCGAACGTCGCTTTCGGCGGTCGCTACATTGGCCTGCTCAGCCTCAAGGACCCGCTCGGCAGTTCGGCGCTCTATGCCGGAATTGGTCTCGAGGTGATGATTCGCTTCTCCATCGAGTTCTGGATCCGTCTCAAGCTTGGCTTCATCAAGATCACGAAGACGTTTCGGTTCAGCTTCACGCTCGACTTCACCGCTGGACTCGAGCTTGGCATCTCGTCGAGCGGCGTCGGGATTCGCGGCAGCGGTCATCTCGCGGTGTCGGTCATGGGACGCCGCTTCGCGTTGAGCGTTCGGTTCGGGCTCAATGAAAGCGCCGTTCAGAAGGCGCTCGATCGCACACAGCACGTGCTCCAGCAAGGGTTGGAGGCGACCGACGTGGAGTCCATCCCCGGTGTCACGGGCCTGGCACCGGCGGCATCCAGGCGTCTGGCAGCCGGACCTGGCCGCTCCCTGGCCGAGGCCCCCTCCGAAGGGCGCTCCGAGGCAACAGAGACGGTGCTTACCTTCCATGCTCCCGGCTACACCCTGTTCGTCATCCGGGGGGCGACCGCGACGGACTGGAGCCACTTCGTCCTGCTGCCAGCGGGCGAGCGGCCGCGTGCCGACGGCTCGGGCTATGACGAGGAGCCCGGCTTCCTGCCGGCCCCTCCGCCAGAGGGCTCGACGCCACAGGCTGACTTCCTGCTGCAGCTCACGAAGACGGCGGGTGAGAATTATACGCTCGAGCAGTACGACCCCATGACGCGCGCCTGGGTGAACCGGGCCTCGCCTGGCACCTCTGGCTCGGTCTCGTTCGGCTGGAAGACCCGTTGGGAGGAGCCCATCGTCGTGGGCGAGCAGCATCTCCTGGGCGATGACGGCGAGCCCACCGGCGAGACGCGACCGCGCCCCTTCGTCCTGCGCGAGTACCTCCGCAATGCCTTCGTCGTCCAGGAGACGGAGAATCCAGCGGGGGGTGAGCCCGTGGTGGAGCTGTTGGGCGATCCCAGGCCGCTGCCCGGCTCCCAGAAAGTCGAGGACGAGCGCGTCCGCAACCCGACCGACAGTGCCTTCGAATCGGCGGTGCGGGGCGCCATGGAGCAGTTCCGCGGCTCTCCCTTCTTCCGGCGCGATCCCTCGAGCGAGTACGAGCAGCTCCTCGAGCGCGCCTACCGGGACGACACCACCATCTATGACGCGAGCGGTGAGGTGCCCACGGAGCCCACCGACATGGAGGAGCTGCAGCGCCACCAGCAGGCGCATGAGCTGCGCGGGCTCATCGTGCACGACATGGTCGGCGACCTGCGCGACTACATGGCGGCCACCGACAAGAGCAACCCACAGCTCGTTCAAGGCTCGATCGCCTTCGCGATGGGGCTCGTGTTCCGAGTCCAGGGCCAGCCCGCCTGGCTCGAGGATCTCGTCACGGGAGGGCCGACCCTGGCCCAGCGCCTGAGGCCCGAGGCGGTCGCGCCGTCGGCCTCGGACGCGCAGCCGATCCGCACCTTCAACATCCGCTCCGCCGACTTCGCCTCGAACCCACCCCGGTTCGAGCAGGTCCAGCAGCTCACCGACGCGAACACCATCGCGATCGCGTGGGACCTGACCTGGCCGCAGGCACCCCACGCCGAGGCGACGCCGGGCCAGCGCGATCCGGAGCACCACCTGATTCACTACCACGTCCGGCGGCGTGCGCTCGATGGGAATGACCGTGAGGTGGTCTACACGGTCAAGGGCGCCGACACGCTCCACCGCGAGCCGGGTGGGGTGCTCAAGCAGCTTCGCCGTCGCTTCCAGATCGTGGACCACTTCTCGGAGGAGACAGCGGAGGACCTGGCCGCGCTGCCAGCATCCGGCAAGAGCTACTTCTACTCCATTACGCCGGTGGACTTCGCGGGCAATGCCGGCCGTCCGCTCTCGATCGTGGCCACGCGCTACCCGAGCGAGCCTCCGGCGGTGCCCGTGGATGGTGAGTGCATCGTCCGCTACCGGCTGGACTCGCAGACCCTCCTGCCCGAGACGGCCACGCCTCCGGAGGCTCCGACGTTGATCCTACCGGCGGGGCTCAGGGTGGAGTGGACGGAGCCGTCCGCTCCACAGCGGGGACCGTCCATCCCCATCGCGTCCTACCAGCTCGTGTTCCGGAGGGAGCCGATCCTTCCGGTGGGCAGCTACGGCCTCGACAGCTCCACGCAGAGGCCGGCGGCGAAGTCGTTGCCGACGAGCAACGCACGGCCACTCCCCACGGACATCAAGATCCCGCTTGGGGTGCAGGGCACGAGCGACGCACGTTTCGCCGAGCTCACTCCGTTCGAGTTGCAACAGGCTGGCGTGCTGTCCGCGGGCGCGAGCCCGGCCTGGCGGCCCGAGGCGTGGCGCGTCTTCTTCCAGACGGTCTCCCAGAATGGGGTTCCCTCGGCGCTCGCGCCGGTACAACTCCTGCTGCGCGTGGAGCCGACGACGGTGACGTCGCTCGAGCCCACGGACGTGCTATCGGAGCAGCGCGAGGAGCGGCGCCCGGCGGAGCTGGAGTGGCTGCCGCGCCCCATGCGGTTCTCCCTCCTTCCCGCGGAGGATCAGCAGGGGAAGGTCGGGCCCGCGCATGTTCCGATGCCCCGGCTCGCCTTCGATACGGATGGCAGGCCGGTGTTCTCCTCGCTGCGCTTCGATCCCACGCTCGGAAATGTGGAGCACCTGCGGCATCCCGCGGGTATCCGTTGCATCCGGATCCGGTGGAACCAGGGGCCGAGTGGCTCGGCGGCGTATCCACTCGATCTCAACGCGGGATACAAGCTCCTCGAGTTGGACGTGGACGCGCACACGACGGAGACGTTCGGGTCCGCCGACAAGCTGGCCTCTGTGCTGCGCCCGATCCAGGACGTGCAGATGATCCCAGCCGACGAGCTGCTCCTGACGCCGGGGGACACGCTCGCACCGATGCAGTGGGAGGCCTGGTATCCGAGCACTGCCCAACGTCGTAGCGAACCCTCGAAGCGAGCCGAGGGCTCGGAGATTTCACTCTCTCCCTGGTACTCGTGGCGCGAGTCGTTCCTCCGGTGGCCCAGCTGGCCGGGACTCACCAGCGAGCCCGGGGTGCGTGACACGGCCTTCCACCCAGCGCTCCAGAAGGTTCTCGAGCTGTTGTCGAACCCGACGGAGGACTCCGGGCTGACGGCCTACCGGCTCGAGTTGCAGGCGAGCCCGGCCATGCAGCCGGGGGATCTCGCCGCGTTCTTCAAGGCGACCGCTCCCTCCGCCGATCCTTATGGCTGGGGCGTCCTGCAACGCTTCGGCCTTTCGGTCGCGTTCCGGCTCCGTACGAGCGACAAGGGGGACATCCTCGCTGGAGCGCCGCTGCTCGCGGCGGTGCAGGAGGCCATGGATGCGGCCGGTAGAACCCTCCAGGACCTCGCTCAGCACCTGCACGTCGAGCTCCTCTTCCAGCCGGGGCGGGCGGTCGAACTCGACCGGGTGGGTGTCACTCCCGAGTCGCTCGTGGCCCTCGTGCAGCTCAGCCTTCGTCCCGCGGTGGTCCAGCAGCGCTTCTACGCGCGGCTCGCCCTCGAGGGACGGCCTGGCGACTCGATCGACCTCACGGTGAACATCGCCGCTGGCGGGTCGTGCAGCGTGATCGATCAGGGCAGTCCCGCGAGTGGGCAGAGCGAACTCGCGGCCGAGCCGGGGCAGGGGGTCGCGATCAAACGCACCGTCCGTTTCCCAATCGGGGGTCGCACCGCGCTCCTCTTCCGCGCCGCGACGCTGCCCGAGGTGGGCGTCCCGCTACGAGAGCCGCTGGCCGATCCGGCTGCATTCGAGGCCGCGTTCGGAGAGTACTTCCGGTACGTCTCCACACCCGCACCGCAGGTGGTGGTCGTGACGCCGCTCGCGAATTCGACCACGGCGCAGCGAGAGCAGCTCGTCACCCTCCTGGGGACGGCCAACGCGGGACTGGTCAGCCTGATTCTCGCGGTACGGCTCGAGCCCTTCGGAGCCACCGCCGAGCACGCCAGCTACTTCACGGTGAACCCCACCACGCTCGCCACGGACTTCGTGGCGGAAGGGAACGCCAAGACCGCATGGGAGGCGTTCCGGAGCTATGCCGAGGCGCTCTCCAGCACCGATCAGGCCGTTCCGGATGACCAGAAGATCCACGTCCCGACAACCAGGGAGGAAATCGAGTCCCTCATTCCCGCCTTCGCGGCCTGGTCGCAGCGCTTCTTCGACGCGAACGGCGCTGTTGGCAAGCCCACGTCCAACCGCACCGAGGAGACACTCGACGGGCCCTGGGTGGTGACGGCGTACCCGCGCGCAGGCTCGCCGGTGCACGCGGCCCCCGATGCGAGCGGGCGCCTCAAATACGATCACCTGATCGAGGATCCCTGGGCGCACAACTACCGCTACTACGTGCGGCCCGATGGAAGGTACGACCTCCTGTGGCAGAGCCTCCGTCAGTCGACGGTGCTCTTCCCTGGCACCCCCCGATTGCCGGAGCCCATGCCCGCTCCAGCCGCGGGTGGGCTCGACGTGGTCCTCGAGCGTACGCGCCCGGTCGCCAAACCGCTCGTGCTCTCCTCGACGCGGCTTGATCCTCCAAGTGTGCCGGCGAGCCCGGCCGCGCCAGGCCCGACCTGGGAGGTGATCGTCGCGGAGCATCCGGAGCAGACGCTCATCGAGCACAACCAGACGCTGGTCCGGCAGCTCGCGTTCCGCCAGGTGGCGTACACGGTGCTGCGCACCTTCGCCTATCCATCCTGGCTCGAGCAGCTCGGTGGGGCGACCACGCCGCCCCAATCCATCGAGCTGGAGCTCGTCGAGGAGCGCTACCCCGCGCCTCCATCCGAGTACCCGGCGACCGCGGAGCACCTCGACCTCTCGGCGCCGCTGACGGACGCTGACGCTCGGACGCTCGATCTGCCCACGCGGATCGGCTCCTTCCAGCAGGGCGCGATGGCTCTGCACTGGGAGGGGTTGCCGTTCTACTACGAGCATCGGCTGCTGCTCGTGGCCCAGTCCGCGAGCACCGTCTCGCCCATCAACGAGGTCGTCCAGCGCGACTTCGAGTACCTCACCCCGGAGCCACAGGCGATGATGGAGTCGGTGCGTGGTGACTGGACGCCCCCGACGCCGTTCGGTGGTGCCAGCACGGGGCCCCTCTCGGTCCAGTCCCGGACCCTGCATGTGCCTTTGTGCCGGCTCTGGGACTCGCTCTCGGAGACCACCCAGCAGCGGTGGCCGAGTGAGGCGCCGGATGGCATCCATCGCAAGCCGGCCTGGCTCCCGGATCTCGGCGTCGTCTACCAGCTCGTCGAACTGTTCCAGGGCAACGTCGAGGTCCAGGCGGAGATCTTCTTCGATGAGGCGACCGGGCAGTTCACCCGGCGGCAGCTCGGGAACCGATTCCTGGCCGATCTCGGTGCGCTCACCGCCCCTGCGGACGCGGCGGGTCGGTTCTCGCTGGCGCTTCTCGTTCAGCAGATCACCCAGCAGGAGCTGTCCCGCGTGTACGGAGACGTGGACCGCCAGCGCATCGCCCAGGAGACCCGAGGCAAGGTCGCGTTTTCGGGCAAGCTCTTCTCGTTCGTGGGCGTCATGACCCACGCGGATCGTGACAACCTCCTGGCGGTCCTCGATCCGGCCGATGCGCGCACCATCGAGCAGATCCATGACTCCTGGTACTCCGAGGAGCCCGTGTCCGAGGCGCCCGCGTCGATCCCGCCCCACCTCATGGGGGTGCTCGATCTCCCCACGCCCACGGGAGTCAGTCTCGTCTGGGAAGGCACCATGTCCGAGGCGGAGCGGAGCGCCCTGCTGGCACTCCCCGGAGACGCGGAGTTCGTCGCCGCGCTCGACAAGCTCTCCTCCGCCGTGGGGACCAGGGACGGAGTCTTCTCCGTGGTGGCGCCGCTCGGACCCGAGCAGATTCCCACCACGCTGCGGAGTCGCGTGACCCTGGCCGTGGACTCCGTGGCGGGCCAGTACACGGAGCTGCGCTGGACGGGGAATCTCGCCGACGCTGACGCGGAGGCGCTCACGAAGTGGCCGCAGGTGCGCGCACTCTCGGCGGCGGTCACGGCCTTGATCACGGCCGCGGACAGGAAGACCTACGCGGTGACGGTGACGCCCCCTCGGTCGCTCTCCGAGGAACTCCCGCCCGCGCTGAAGAACCGCCTCGAGCCGGGTGCGGCTCAGCTCGGCTGGAAGGGACCCGCCCCAACGGATGCGCAACGTGCTGCCCTCAACGCACTGGTTGGCGATACCGCGTTCCTCGATGCGCGAACGAGGCTCCTGGCGCAGCTCGATGAGACCCGCTCGGTGCCACTCGGCCCGGTCGTGGAGCGGCCAACGCAGGGGAGCCTGCCGGCAGACCTGGCGGTGCAACTCCAGATCGGCGCGGAACGTCTCGCCTGGACGATGCCGATGCCCACGGAGGCGCAACGCGCGGCGTTGCTGGGTCTGAAGGGGGACCGGGCGTTCACGACGGCGATCCGCGACCTCCTCGCCGCTCTCAACGCGGGCGGCGAAGGCTCCGTACCGCTGCCGGCGTTCGTGTCACGGCCAGCTCAGGCCGAACTGCCAGCCCTCCTGCGGGAGCGGCTCCTCATCGGGGCCGACACGGTTCAGTGGACAGCTCCCGCACCGAGCGATGCGGAGCGTGCCGCCCTCGGCACACTCGTCGGCGACGATGCCTTCATGGATGCGCTCACGGTGCTGGGCACCCGGCTCGACGCGGACCAGTCCGTCCCCCTGGCGCCGTTGGCGAGACGCCCGCGACAGCAGGAACTGCCCGCCTGGCTTGGCGGACAGCTCGAGATCGCGACTACGGAAATCCGCTGGACGGGCCGCCTCCATACTCCGGACTGGCGGACGCATCTCCAGCAGCTCCAGGGAGATGCGCCCTTCCTGGCGGCAATCCAGCAGATCCTGCAGCAACTCGAGACCCAAGTCGTCGCCGTGCCGTTCACGGTTCCAGTGCGTCCGTCGCCCGACGCGCTCGGGGGACTCGCGAGCAAGCTCCTCATTGGACGTGCGGTGCTCCGCTACCACGGCCTCATGACGCGGGCCGAGGTCACCGAGCTCCAGTCGCTCTACACGCGCACGAGCGACCAGAGGGCGGTGATGCGGCTGTACGAGGCGACCCAAGAGAGCGGGATGCGCGGTCGGGCGCTGCGGATCCGCACTCGCCGGGGCACCGCGCGACCGAGTGCACTCATTCCCATCTCCACCGTGGCGATCTGACGCGAGGACACGACGATGCCGAGCACGCTTCCTGCCCTGCCACTGTTCAAGATCAAAGGACCGTTCTGGTCCGCAGACGCCGATCTCCTTCGCTTCTCGAGCCCCACACGGACCTGGAACCTTCGCGAGCTGTTCGTCGACCTCTCCACGAGCAGCTACACGGCCTCCAAAGCGCTCCTGCCGGGCACCATGGTGGTGCTCTGCTGGGTGAGGACGGTGCGCATCACGCCCACCACGTCGGGCACGCCCGTGTACACATTCACCCGGGCGACTGGCTCGGCGCCGCCGCCCGAGACGCTCACCATCGCGGATGTCAAGCGACTCGTGCTCGATGGGACGATCTCACTGCTGCTCGTGCAGGCTGATCCGGCTCAGTGGAAGAACGATGATCCATCGCGGCTGGGCACGGTCACCTGCCTGGCGGGTCACATCGCTCTCGACGTGCTGAGAGGTGAGACGACCTCCCGGCCCGCGCTCTACCGGGCGCTCGACCTGCTCGAGGTGGCTCCCGGCGACCGCCCCGGTGCCTCGGCGATCCCGGGGGCGCTCTCGGTACATGCGACCGGGCTCACGATCTACGGCCAGGGCCGGCTGCCGTGGGAGACGGCACGCATCACAGCGCCGTACCAGCTCGCTCGCATCGTGCCGGATCCCGTGCCAGTCCTGGGGGGGACACCGCAGCGTGCCTTCCGGCTTACCCTTGAGACAGAGCGCCTCACCGCGGCGGAGCGGAGCGCCATCACTGCCGCTTGGGGTCGGCTGGCGACCAGCATCGATCCGGGCAATCCGGCGATCGCCGCCCTGAACCCATTCGTTCCCCGCTGCGTGACACTGGAGGTTGCGAATCCGAGGGCCATCCCGAGGATGTACTGGCACGTCTCTCCCTGGCAGACCCAGCCGACCGCGCTGCCGTTGCACCTCGAGCGTGAGGAGCTGAACCTCGTTTTCTCGGATCAGGCCCTCTTCGATCGTGCCCGGCCCGCGACCTCGCTGGCGCGGACCGTGCTGGATGACGTCCTGATCACCCGCTCGCAGGCCAGCCCCACCCAGCCCGTGCAGGTCACGCTCTCCATCCAGGCGGTGCGTCCGGGCAGCTCCGGAGCCGTGGCGGGACAGCTTGCCTACGAGGCGTCCCTGGTCTCGGAGAACTGGCGCGAGCGCTTCACGCTTTCTGGCATCGAGGCGGCATACCATCCCGTGGAGACACCACGGTTGCTGCGCGACGCGCAGGATCTCCCGGCTCCCGAATGGGGCGTGGGGAGTGCCGCGACACCGGTGGAGCCTCCGGTCCTCTGGGCCTTCATGCCACTCGAGGACGGTTGGGCGCAGCTTCCGATCCCCAACCTGACCGAGCAGATGTACCTGGACGCCCAGCTGGCCCAGCCTCCTGCCTCCGCGACGGCGTTGCTTTCGGGCGCTGTCGCCTATGGGAATGACAAGCCCGGCACGCTCGAGGAGTTCGCGGGGGAGCAGCCATGGACGCTCACGCTCTTGGATGCGGATGGTCTCTCCGGAACCTGGACGCTCGTGCAGGCAAGCGAGTCTCAGCCGCTGCGGCTGAATGGCATCTCCCTCCAGCTCTCTGGTCCCGAGATTGCCCTCAACGGTGTTCTCTGGCTCGCGACGGGGCGGCCCACTCCGGAGGATGCGCTCCCGACGCTCGATAACTGGGTCTCCGGCCTCACCCCCCTCTCGCTTCGGACCGTCGACCCCACCATCGATCTCCTGCCGCCGCTCGTGAGGACCTCCATCTCGCAGCTCGTCTTTGAGCTGCGCACGCCCCAGCGGAGCCACCCTTCAGCGCTCCTGGGGCAGTGGTCGCTCGCTCTCGGAGTGGATACCGGGCTGTTCAATACGATGGTGAGCCTGAAACTCCTGCCCGAGGACACGTTCAGCCGGCATCTACCGCTCCTCTGGCGGCGGCACCGGACACTGCCGATGGTGCAGGCACTGCCGCTCACCCAGAGCCTCACGCCACCGAGTCATCCGAGCGCCAGCCGCCAGCTCACTCCTTTCGAGCTCCCCGTTGCCAGGGAGGCATCCTCCGGATTGCTCCTGCCCTCGGGGTGGGAGTTCGGGCGGACCGGGGGGAATGGTGCAGCCGCCTGGCCTCTCGTGCAGAAGACCACGGCCCCCGCGCGTGAGTGGTCGGCGCTCGCCGATCTCCCCGTCGCATCGCTGTCGCTTCCTGGCCTTATCCTCGACCCGCGCGCCGCGGGGAAGACCGGTCTTCCGGCCGATGCTGGAACGGGTCTGCCGCAGCAGTACCGTCACGATCTGCCCTACGCCGACGAGGTGCACGCGCTGGCGCAACTGCCCAAGGTCCCACGCCAGACGGGCGAGGTCTCTCCGATACCGGACTCGCCGCGACCGGCGCCTCCGAAGCCCCTCACCCGCGATACGCTCTCCGGGCACTTCCGGAGGCTCTCGGAGCGTGCGAGCCTCGCGGCTGCGGATGCCGTGGCGGCTTCGGCGACAGGCGTGGGTGGTACGGAGATCCGTTCGCTCGTGGAGCCGCTCGCCTGGCCCGTCTCCGCGACGGTGGCAACGGAGGCCTACCCTGGCTCGCTCACGCTCGCGAACGGCGCCGATACGCTCGCCGCGAGCACGACGCTCGACGCCGAGGGCGCGCTGAAGGGTCTCACTGGTGTCTTTGTCGAGGCGGCGGGCGGACTCATGCACCTCGCTCCAGCCCCCGCGCCTGATGCGTACGAGCTCGTCGCGGGCAGCATGGCGGCCCACTCGGTGGGAGATGGTACCTTCCGAGATCAGCGTGGCCTCCTGCGGGGGGCCACCACCACGGAGCCGAACGTACTCCGCACTCCCGTACGCCTGACCGAGGAGGCCGCGGCTTTCGAGCTCACCTCGCTACTCGCGGCGGTGCCTCTCAGGATTGGTCCTGGGCTGGCTGCCGGGAGCGAAGTGCTCTGGCGGCTGTGGTTCCGGGATCTCCCTGTGTCCGGGGGGAGTTTCTCCCGCGCTCGCACACGTTCGTCGCTCGCGGAGGATGTGAACGATCCCGAGGCAGGTTCACGCGGATTCAACCACCTGAATGGCTGGGAGTGGCGGCTCGAGCCGGAGGCATCCGGCCGCTACTCGATTTGCGGGCTCGACTTCTATCCACTCACTCTCGAGAAGGCGACGCTCGTGGGGAAGGAGGTCCGCCATGTGGAACTGGTGGGCCGGCTCCAACTCCCGATCGAGGGAGGTGGGGAGAGTGATGCGCTCACCAACGCCGTCCGGCTCACCTTCGACTGGGACGAAACCTCGGGCCGGCTCGCGCTCTCCGCGGTCTCGGCCGAGTCCTCCTCGTGCGATTGGCCGCTCGCATTCTCGGGCGGTGAGTCGGGTGACGCGCCGCGGATCGAGTGGAGCCAGATCTCGCTTGCTCCCAGCCGAGACAAGCTGGAGATCGATGGGGCCAGGCTGGTGTTCCAGCTCCTTGGAGC
>NZ_DASVWK010001023.1:0-18060 GCF_036389735.1 Archangium sp.
GACCGAGGAGAAGACTCGTGCGAGCCCCGGTCCGCCATCCGGTTCCCGAATAACGCCTCGCCCGCCTTCGATGTCCCATACTTCCAAGCAGACCTTGAACGTGTCTCCGCTCGGCGTCCTGGCTTCGGTCAGTCTCCCGAAGACGCGCCCCTCGCCGAAGATCAACCGCCCGTACAGGAGGGTATCGCCGGGCAGCCCTTGCCAATCCAAGAGCACCTTGATGGTGGTGTCCCCCTCCTGCACGGTGAGATTCATCGTCCTGGGAGTGAGAAACGTAGCGTCGTGTGTTGTGTAGGCGATACCGAGCTTCTTCATCGTCTCGACCGCACCGGCCGGACATGGGGCGGGCTCCGGCGTGGGCCGCACCACGTGTTGGGGTGCCGCCGCCGTACATCCGGTCAGGGTCGTGCAGACCAGGCCGACCTTGGCCACGCGTGAGCGAACCTTCTGCTTCTTCTGCTGGGGCTTCTCGCTGTCGTCCTTGGGAGGCATCGTCATCATCACGGGCGCGGAGGTGGAGCCCGGGATGGGCCCCGCGCCGTGTCCAACTGGAAGATCCAGCGGCGTCGAGGGGGGAGCCACTTCATGACCAGACTTGGCTTGTCGCGTCGGGAGGGCCTCGGATGACGTGTGGAGTGGGGCCGAGCCGGACTGGAAATGGAGCACCCAGACGAACAGGAGCGCGCCGAGCACCACTGCCGCGAGCCCAGGAACCAGGGTCGAAGCCCGTGGAGTGACAGACACCCCTGGAGCGGCGCGAGCGGGCTCTTCGCCCTCCTCCCTCGGAACCGGGGGCGCCATCGTGACAGGCTCGTCTGGCTCGAACAGGGGCAGGTCCCAGCTCGCGTCCGCCTCGGCGTCGGCCAATGCGCCATCCAGGGCCGCACACAGCTCCGCGACGCTCGCGTAACGGTCCTCCGTCCGCTTCTCCAGCATCTTCATGGAGATGTCGGAGAGGGCTCGCGGCACACGCGGGTTGAGTTCGTGCGGAGCCAGGGGCCGCTGGTGGATGATCCGCTCCGTGAGGCCACCGGCTTTCCGGTCGTGCCTGTCGCCGAACGGCAACACGTTGGTCAGCAGCCAATAGAAGGTGACGCCGAGCGCCCACAGTTCGTCCGTGGCGCTGAACTCGTAGTGCGCCAGCTCGGTGTTCGCCCGGTTGAAGAGGCACGCCTCGGGCGAGCGGAACTCGTGGGTGCCCGGGAGTGCGCCGTTCCGGGTGACGAGGGGGGCTCCGACATACGAGCCCACTCCGAAGTCGATCAGCACGGGCCGCTCATTCCTGCCCTGGATGAGGATGTTCTCGGGCTTGAGGTCTCGGTGAAACACACCTTCGAGGTGAACCTCTCCGAGTGTGAGTGCGGCCCCCAGGGTGATGCGCGCCGACTCGCGCGCCGAGGGATTGTCCACCTCGGCGCACTCCCGCAGCGTCCTCCCCTCCACGTAATCCATGACGATGTAGGGGGGACCACGCTCTGGATCGAGCCACCTGTCGCACGCACGGAAGCGCACGACATAGGGGTTATCGAGGCGCAGGAGGATGCTGATCTCCCGCCGCTCGCGAGCGCCCAGCTCGTTCGACCAGAGAAACTTCACCGCGAAGAACAGGCCCGCGCGCTCCGCTTTGAAGACGGTGCCGAAACCACCCGCGCCGAGCTTCTCCACGATGCGATAGTCGCCGACCTTTTCGCCGGGCTCGGGATGCCGGAAGACCACTCCCACGGAACCTACCTCCGAAGTGGTGGACCCTAGCAGCCTCCCAGCCCTCCCCCTTCAGTCGTAGTCGACTACGACTGAAAAACCACATCTCCCCACATTCCGGGAGAAGTCATGTACGCCTTTTCAGCACCTCGCTCGTAGTCGACTACGACTGAGGTGGTACGAGCGGGGTGGAGACACCCACCCTCACGGCCCCATGGAACGGGGGAACAGGGCTCGGTGGTGGATGTTGGGGAAATACGCCGCGAGGTAGAGCTTATCCCCCACCCTCACCCAGGCCCGCCTGGCTGGATTGGCCTGTGCCCTCCACCAGGACTCCGCATCCTCTCGCGTCTCGAAGGAGGCCACGGCAACGGGGTGCTCCTTCTCCTCGATCTCCTCGAAGTACGACTGGAGATCCCGGTTGCGCAGCAAGCGGCGGAAGTTCCTTTCGCGGTCGTAAACGACATCATGGTACTCGTTCGCGACGAGCACGCGGGCATCTGGAGGATGGGGATGGCTCGCGAGCCAGGCGTCCGCATCCTCCCGCGTGTCAAAGGCAGCCACGATGAAGGGAGGCGCATTGGCCTCGACGTGCTCCAGGAAGTCAGCGAACGCGTCCTGCCGGCCGGTTGACTCAATGTAGCGAAGCGTATCGAGGATGGCCTGACTCTGAGCGACTTCCTCGGCGAATTTCGGCTCATCACGAACCTTCTCGAAGAAGCGCCTCGTCCTGTCCATGTGCTCCCTCAACTCCGCGGTGCCGCCTTGAAGCGGGGCGCGGCTAGAGTCGGGCCTCTTGAAGAAGTCCTCGAAGTCATACCGCTGGCCGGTGGCATAGATGAAATCCAGAGCGTCTCGTGCGAGGCCCAGAATTCGCGCCTGCTCGGGGGACTGGTCCGGACTCCAGCGCCGCCCAATCGCAGGGTGCGCGTTGCCGAGATCATCAAGGGTCTTCGTTGTTCCACCCGCGCGAAAGGGGACGCAGAGGGGGGAACGGGGGAACAGGGTTCGGTGGTGGATGTTGGGGAAATACGCCGCGAGGTAGAGTTCGTCCCCTACCCTCACCCACGCCCGTCTGGCTGGATTGGCCTGCGCCCTCCACCAGGACTCCGCCTCCTCTGGCGTGTCGAAGGAGGCCACGACAACGGGTTGCTCCTTCTCCTCGAGATCCTTGAAATACCTCTGGAGAACAAGAACATGGTTGCGCGGCAAGTAGCGCAAGTTCGTTTCGCGCCCATAAACGACATCGCGGTACTCGTTCGCGACGAGCACGCGGGCGGGGTCTGGTGGACGGGGGTGGCTCGCGAGCCAGGCATCCGCATCCTCCCGCGTATCAAACGCAGCCACGATGAAGGGAGGCGCGTTGGCCTCGACATGCTCCAGGAAGTCAGCGAACGCATCCTGCTGTCCGGTTGACTCAATGTAGCGAAGCGTGTCGAGGATGGCCTGACTCTGAGCAACTTCCTCGGCGGATTCCGGCTCATCACGAACCTTCTCGAAGAAGCGCCTCGACCTGTCCATGCGCTCCCTCAACTCCGCGGTGCCTCCTTCAAGCGGGGCGCGGCTGGAGTCGGCGCTTTTGAAGAAGTCTTCGAAGTCATACCGCTGGCCGGTGGCGGAGATGAAATCCAGAGCATCTCGTGCCAGACCCAGAATTCGCGCCTGTTCGGGGGACTGATCCAGACTCCAGCTCCGCTTGATCACAGCGTGTGCCTCCGCGAGATCAGAAAAGGTCGTCATTGTTCCACCCGATTGAAGACATGCGCTGAGGACGCACCGGAGGAGACCAGCAAGACGGCTGGCGCGAGCACCAGGGCCCCGCCCCCACTACCAGCGACAACGACCACGAAAGCGACACCCGCGATGACGACGACGGTGCCCACCGCCAGTTCGCGATGGTGCTGCTTCAGCCAGTCGACCGCGCTGTCAACGACGGGGAAGCTGAGCCGAAGCTTGCTGGCTTCGGCCAACTCCTTGAGCTTGCAACAATCCAGATAGGCCGGCCTGCACCTCCCACGACACATTTCATCCTTGGAGCCGTCGCTTGCGTGGGTCCAGTTGCGACCTTTCAGGCTGGCTTTGCACGTTTTTTCGCATTCATCACGCTCCGCCTCGCAATCGCGGTTGAAGGAGGCACGTACGATCTCTCCCTCGAAACGGCTGCTGTTGCTCGTGTGGTACGGGTACTTGGACACGTCAACGCTGCTGAGGGGCCGCCAGGAGTGGGACAGTTGACCCTCCGGGCCCTCCTGGATGACGAGCACGTAGCGGGACAAGTCCGCTGAGCCTGACGGAGCGGGTACGAACCCAGTGGCGCTGCAAGAAACAAGCAACAGGCTGAGGCTTGACGCCATGAGCCGTTGGGCGACCGTGCTGGGATCCATGAGGGACAGCCTGGGTTGGAGGTTCTACCGCGTCAACACGCCCCTACCTGAAGCGTCACGCTCTGGGCGCTTGGGGGCTTCAGGTTCTGGAAGCGGCCCCTGATGGAGCGGAGAGGCGCCGCCGTATTCCTTGACTCGCCGCCTGCCCGCATCACAGTGCGGCGCGTGTCATGGCGAGGGTGCAGGGTTGGAGTCGTCAACGTCGCGGCCGCCGTGCTGCTGGCCTCGTGCGTGTCCGTGCGGGGGCGGCCTGGGGATGACCCGCTCGATGGGGCCCAGGCCTACCTGGGAGCATGGGCCGCGGGCGACTTCGCCGCACTGCGGGCCACGGTGGCCGAGCCCCCCGCCAACCTCGAAACGCAGCACCAGCGCTTCCGCGATGAGCTGCGCATCCTCTCTTCCCGCTTCGAGCCCGGCCGCGTCGAGCGAGAGGCGGAGAGCGCCACGGTCACCTTCCGCGCCATCCACGTGCTGCGCGGGCTGGGCGAGTGGGAGGTGGACGGCACGTTGCGCCTCGTGCGCCGCGAAGGGCGCTGGTGGGTGCGCTGGACTCCAGCGGTGCTGCACCCGGAGCTGCGCGAGGGCGACCGTTTCTCCCGCACGAGGACGCGCTCGGAGCGCGCCGCCCTCCTCGATGGAGACGGCCAGCCCCTCACCCGTCAGGGCGAGGTCATCACCATTGGTGTCGAGCCCCGGCGCATCCAGAATCGCGCCGCCGTCGCCTCGGCGCTCCAGACGCAGCTGGGCGTTGACCCGGCGCGGCTGGAGAAGTCGCTGAACGCGCCGGGCGTGGCACCCGAGCACTTCCTGCCCCTCATCGACGTGCGACCCGAGCGCTACCAGCAGGTGCGTCCGGCGCTGGCGCCCGTCCCCGGCATCTTCTTCCGCCGCAAGACAGCCCGGCTCTCCCCGGCCGAGGGCTTCGCGGCGCACACCCTGGGTCGGGTGGGCGAGGTGACAGCCGAGCTGCTCGCGCAGTTGGGCCCGACCTACCAGACAGGAGACATCGTGGGCCTGTCCGGGCTGGAGCTGGCGTATGAGCCACAGCTCGGGGGAAGCCCCTCCGGAGAGGTGCGCCTCACCCGCCCCTCCGGCGAGGCGCGCGTCCTCCACCGCTTCGAGGGGACGCCCGGCACGCCACTGCACACCACGCTGCGCCCGGAAGTGCAGGCGGCCGCGGAGGCCGCACTCGAGGGCATAATTTCACCAGCGGCGCTCGTCGCGGTGAACACGGACACGGGCGCCATCCTGGCCGTCGCCAGCCGACCGCTCGACCAGCCGTTGAACCGGGCCCTCACCGGCCGCTACCCGCCCGGCTCGACGTTCAAGGTCGTCACGGCGGAAGCGCTGATCGCCCGGGGAATGAGCGCGGACGCCCCGGTGTCGTGCCCGGCCGGGGCGTCCGTGGGCGGTAAGACGTTCCGCAATTTCGAGGGCGAGGCGCTCGGGAACACCCGCCTGCGCCAGGTCTTCGCCCACTCGTGCAACACCGCCTTCGTCATGCTGTCCACCGGGCTTGGGGTGGAAGCACTCGGGTCCGCGGCCCGCCGCTTCGGCTTCGACGTGGAGTACCGCGCGGGGCTGCCTTCCCCCGGCGCCTCGTTTCCCCCACCCCGGGACGAGGCGGAGTTGGCGGCGGCCGCCATCGGGCAGGGACGTGTACTGGCCACGCCGCTGCACATGGCCTCGGTCGCCGCGGCGGCCGAGTCTGGCAGATGGCGCGCGCCCTACCTCCTGGCCGACCTCGAGAACGGTCCGAGCGCCTCGCTCGCGGCCGGAACCCGTGTGCCCCTGAATGCGCTGATGCGCGCCGTCATCACCGAGGGGACGGGCCGGGCGGCCGCGGGGGTGATGGGGCTCGCCGGCAAGACGGGCACCGCCGAGTTCGGAAGCGGCACCCCTCTGCCCACGCACGCGTGGTTCATCGGCTTTCGCAACGGCATCGGCTTCGCCGTCCTGGTGGAGGGCGGCGGCGTGGGTGGCCGAGTCGCCGCACCCATCGCCGCGAAGTTCGCCGCGGCCCTGTGACTAGAAGCGGCCCGCGTCCACGTCCTGGATGAAGCGCACGAGGCCGGCGAAATACGTCCGCTGGTCGTCGTACATGGACATGTGGCTGCCCTGAGGGCAGTACAGGTAACGGCCGTGCCGTACCTGGCCCGCCATCCACTCCATGTGCTTGGGATCCATGGTGTCATGCTGCCCGCCAATGGTGAGCGTGGGCACGGTGAGGGACCCGAGGTCCTTCGTGCGGTCCCACTTCTCCAGGATGCCGCTCGCGCCCATCTCGCTCGGGCCCTGCATGGGCACGTAGACCTTCGGGTTCATGTGCGAGAACGAGCGCACCACCGGCTCGGGCCACTGGGCGGAGGGCATGCGCAGGATGTGGTGCTCGTAGTAGTGGGGCGTCAGCAGTTCCATGTAGCGCGGGTTCGTGTAGTCCTTGGCCGCCTCGAGCGCCTGCACCTCGGCGAGCACCTTCGGGTCCATCCGAGGCATCAACACGTTCTTCGCGTACTCGTTGTACGCGGGGATGCTCGCCATCATGTTGGAGATGACGAGCCCCTTGAGGTTCTGCTGGTACTTGAGCGCGTACTCAAGCGCGAGGATGCCGCCCCAGGAGTGGCCCAGCAGGAAGAAGTTGTCCTTGTTCAGGCCGAGCGCCTGGCGCACCTGCTCGACCTCCTCGACGTAGTGCTCCGTGCCGAGAAGCGCCGCGAGCTTCGCATCGTCGGGCTGGTCGCTGCGGAACGAGCCGAGCTGGTCGTAGTAGTAGTACTCGATGCTCGCACCGGGGAAGTAGCTGTCGAAGGCCTCGAAGTACTCACTCGTGCTGCCGGGGCCTCCGTGCAGGAGGAGCACCTTGACGGTGGGGTTGTTGCCCACGCGCTTCGTCCAGACGTTGAACCTGCCCTGCGACGTGGAGATCTCGATGCGGCGCGCGCCGCCGCTCAACACGTCGGGGCGACCGCTCGAGTCGAAATAACGGGAAGGGGCGGGCGTGTGCGCCGCACAGGCCTGGAGGAGGAGCGCACCGAGTGCGCACAGCCAGAGAGGGGTGGTTTTCATGCCGCGGCAGACTACACCGTGGCGGGCTCCGTCTCGCTCGCTGCTTCCTGGCGCAGGGCGAAGAGCGCCAGGTCCTTGTCCTTGGCCTCCAGCATCAGGTCCGCCGGACCGTCCAGCGCCTCCACCACCGCCCGGAAGTCATTCGGGTCGATCCGGTCCGCGTGCGCCCCTGGCCTGCCCTCCGGCTTCTGGCTCGCCAGGTGGAACTTGGGCCGCAGATCCAACGCGCGCCACGAGGCCGCCGACTCGCGCAGCAGCTCGGCCAGTGGCATCTCCGGCTCCGAGGGCTTGATGGCGTTGTGCAGGTTGTCCGCGAGCCAGGGCACCCCGTGCTCCCGGGCCAGTGGAGCCACCTCCCGCGCGCTCCAGACCTTGTCATCGTGCTCGATGACGATCCGATCGCGGATCTCCCCGGGCATGGCGTCCAGCATGCGATGCCCGTTGTCCAAAGCCTCGGGACGGCTGGGAGCGGCTCCGCCCAGGTGCAGCACCACGCGCGCCTCGGGCCCCTGGCCGAGCAGATCCAACACCCGGGCGCCGTAGCGCAGCTCGGCGATCGCCGCGTCGCGCACCCGCTGGTGCACGGACGTCAGCGAGGCCCCCGCGGGCGAGGGGTGCAGGGACAGGCGCTGGCGCGAGCGCCGGGCGATATGACCCAGGCGATCGAAGTCGCGCGCGTACTTGCGCCACCACTGGAGCTTGTTGACGGGGTGCGAAGCGAATGGGATCAGCGACGAGCCGATCCGGAACAACTCGATGCCCTTCGCCTCGTTGAAGAGGAGGATCTGCTCGAGCTCGGAGAGGTTCTGCTCGATGAGCGCCTCCAGCCGCTCTGGAGTGGCACCCGCGAGCCGACAGGTATGGCTGGCCCCCAGCTCGATGGACAGACAGTTGGCGACGTAGCCCAGACGATATGTAGAGAGTCCTTCTCGCACCCTTCTAGGATTCGTCTCGTGGGAAAAGTCGCACAGGCTCGCTGAACCCGACCGGGGGGTGACCAACCCATCCCCCCGCGAGGGCGGCCAGGAGCACGAGCGGACCCGCGCGTGCTCGGAAAGGGCGGATGCGCTAAGAGGGGGCCGTCGATGCCCCCGCTCCACCGTGCCGCCCTCCCCTGCCTGCTGCTGCTTCCGCTGCTCGCCTGCGGTATCACCGAGCCCGACTGCTCCAGCTACGAGCTCCCGCTCTCGCCCCCTCCCGCGTCCGCGAGGCACCTCACCTGCACGAGCACCGCGTGCGGAGACGGGCTGAACCCGCCCACCAGCGGTGACCACTGCTCCAGCACCTTGAGCTGCAAGACCTACGACACCGAGCAGAACCGGTGCGTGTGGCTGCACAACCTGGAGCACGGGCACGCGGTCTTCCTCTACAACTGCCCCGAGGGCTGCCCCGACGTCGTGGCCACGCTGGACTCCCTCCGACAGGAGGCGAGCCGCGGAGGCAATGGCGTGCTTCGCGCCGTGGTCGCCCCGGACTCGCGGATTCCCAACCGCGTGGCCGCCCTCCTCTGGCGACGCTCCTGGGTCTCGGACACCGTGGACCCCACCGCCGTGCGCTGCCTGTTGAAACTCCAGGACGTCGACGCTCCCGAGCCGGAACTCAGCTGCTCCCCATGAATCCCTCTCCCACCCACGAGCGCGTCCGCGCCATCGACTGGCTGCGCGGCATCGCGGTGCTGTTCATGATCCAGTGTCACGCGCTGGTGCTGCTCCGCCCGGAGCTTCGCCAGAGCCACACCACGAAGCTCCTGCTCAAGCTCGACGGGCTGGTGGCTCCAGCGTTCCTCTTCTCCGCGGGCTTCGCGCTGGCGATGCTGCTGGTGCGCAGCGCGGCGGGAGGCAGGCGGGGCGTGTGCCTCGTGCTGCTCGGGCTGGTGGGCCTCGAGTGGCGGACGACCTCGACCGCCGCGCCGTCCCGCGTGCGCCGCTTCGTGGAGACGTTTGGCACCTCGTCCCTGTCCGCGTACTTCTTCCACGAGGCGCTGCTCTACTTCCGAGTCTTCGGCTTCTCCTTCCAGGTGGTGTGGGGCCACTGCGGCGGCTGGGGGCGGTACGCGCTGCTGACGGGGGTGCTCATCGGCCTGACGTACGGGCTGTGCCGCGCGATGGACCCGCTTCTCGACGCCGTGCGTCGGGGGGCGCGGACGGTGGCCGACACCCTGGCCGGGAGCTTCGGGCAGAAATTCGCCCGGCCGCGTTAGACCGGAATCGACGCTGGTGCGTTCCAGCGCTCATGCCATCGTCCAAACTGAACCGCCTGTCCCGCTGGGGAAGTGCCGCCCTCGCCTTGAGCCTCGTCCCCGGGTGCATGTCCTCACCCAAGACCGCTGGAGGCACCGCGGAGGCCGTCGCCTGGAAGTCCCAGCCGAGCGAGTCCCGGCAGGACCCCTCGCCCGTGAGCAGTGACGACCTCGGGGTCGAGCTGGCCCAGGCCGCGCCCAAGGATGAGGAGGCAGCTCCGGCGAAGCCCGCCCCCGCCACCGCGGGCGCCCCCGTGATGGCCCAGGAGATGCGTCGCGAGTCGAAGCGCGCCGAGGCGATGGCGGTGGCGGCCGGCGCTGCCGCCCAGGCCCCGGCCCCTCCCATGAGGACTCCACCGCCACCTCCTCCTCATGGGGGAGCCCAGTTGCAGCCGGCGGAGCCCCCGTCCCAGGGCAACAGCTTCACCCAGCACGCGGCCAATGCCTTCACCGAGGCGGCCACGGACCGGTTCTCCACCTTCGCGGTGGACGTGGACACGGCGTCGTACGCGGTGTCGCGCCGCTACCTCAACCAGGGCGCACTGCCGCCGCACGCGGCCGTCCGTGTCGAGGAGTTCGTCAACTACTTCAAGTACCGCTACACCCCGCCCGAGCAGGGCGCCTTCACGGTGCACCTGGAGGGCGCTCCCTCGCCCTTCAACGCCAACCGTCAGTTCGTGCGCGTGGGCGTGCAGGGCAAGGTCGTCTCGCGCTCGCAGCGCAAGCCCGCGCACCTCGTCTTCCTGGTGGACACCAGCGGCTCCATGAATCAGCAGGACAAGCTGCCGCTGGCCAAGGAGGCGATGAAGGTCGCCGTGAAGAACCTCAACGAGAACGACACGGTGGCGCTCGTCACCTACGCTGGCAGCACCCGGGACGTCCTCTCCCCTACCCCCGCCACGGACCTGGAGCGCATCTTCAAGGCCATCGACTCGCTGGAGTCCGGTGGTGGCACGGCCATGGGCTCGGGCATGGAGATGGCGTACCGGCACGCGGTGAAGAAGGTCTCGGGCAACGTGGTGTCGCGCGTCGTCGTGCTCACGGATGGTGACGCCAACATCGGACCCAACGTCTCCCCGGACGCCATGCTCAACAGCATCCAGGGCTTCGTGAAGGAGGGCGTCACCCTGTCCGCCATCGGCTTCGGCATGGGCAACTACCGGGACGACCTGATGGAGAAGCTGGCCGACAAGGGCAACGGCAACTGCTTCTACATCGACAGCTACAAGGAGGCGAAGAAGGTCTTCGAGACGCAGCTCACCGGCACCCTGGAGGTCATCGCCAAGGACGTGAAGGTGCAGGTGGAGTTCAACCCCAAGGTGGTGCGCAGCTACCGGCTGGTGGGCTACGAGAACCGCGACATCGCCGACAAGGACTTCCGTGATGACAAGGTGGACGCGGGCGAGATTGGCGCGGGCCACAGCGTCACCGCGCTCTACGAGGTGGAGCTGACGGGAGAGAAGGCGCCGCTGGGCACGGTGCGCATCCGCGCCAAGGCCCCCAACGGCACCGAGGCCGCCGAGCAGGCCTTCCCCTTCGAGCAGCGGATGCTGCGCGCCTCGCTGGACACGGCCTCGCCGGACTTCCGCTTCGCGCTGGCGGTGGCGGCCACGGCGGACGTGCTGCGTGGCAGCCCGAGCGCCCAGGGCTGGAACCTGGCCACCGTGCAGAAGCTCGCCGAGGGATCCACCGACGGCAACGCGGACCGCGAGGAGTTCGTGAAGCTGGTGACCCGCGCGCGCGGCCTGCTGGGCAACGCCGTGGCTCGTGACGGACGCTGAGCCACGAGGCAGGCGTCAGCCACACCCAGGCAAGCGAGTACGTTCCTTCCCGCCTTGTACCCATGCACATGGCCCCTGCCTTCATGGATGGCCATGAGTCATGGGGAGGGTAACCACCGGAGGGAGACGTGATGGCCAGGAAGAACCTCGTGGGCCTGTTCGCGCTCGTATGCCTGTCCAACGTGCTGGCCTGCGCCACGGTCGCCCGCCACACCACCGAAGGCGCTCTAGAGGCGATCCGCGAGGAGAAGGACCAGTTCGCCCAGGAGAGGGATGCCGCCAGCCGCCGTACGGCCGGAGAGATAACGCGGGGGGCTCTCGAGGGGCTTACCGAGCCGGGGGCCGGTGGAGCGGTGGCTTCCACCGGGACGGGTGGATCGGGGCCGGGGCCGGGCGGCCTGGGGCCGGTTCCCTCGTTGGCCTCACAGGTTACCCGGGCGTTCAGCGCGGAGTTGGAGCGCCAGCTCGGACCCGATGGCACGGGACCCCTGGCCCAGAGTCTGTCGGCCACCGCCGGTCAGGTGGCCTCCTCGATGATCCAGCAGTCGCGCAACGAACTCGGCACCCTCTTCCCCGAGTGTGGGGGGCTCCAAGGAAAGGAGGCCCGGGCGTGCAGGGACATGCAGGTGTCCCAGCTCGGCGCGTCCTTCAGCCGGGGGGCGGCCCAGGGACTGCTCCAGGCCGTCCGGCCCTGGCTGCTCCTCCTCACCTTCGCGGGTGGGCTGATCGTGGGGCTGCTCGTGTTCCTGGCCATTTCCGTGGCACGGGCCAATCGGGAGTCCGCCGGGCCCGCGGGCCTCTTCCGACAGCGTCGCCCCGCCTGAGGTGGAGTAGGTTCGGGCTTCATGTCCTGTGAGCACTGCGGCCAAGCCCTTCCGTCGACGAACAGCCGGTTCTGCGCCCACTGCGGGAAGCGCGTCGCTCCCGCGAGCCCGGGGCTTCCTCCCCAGGTGGCGAAGGAGGCAGCCGCCGCGATGGAGGCCACCCGGCGTGCCGCGGGACAGACGGCCCAGGCCGTGCAGTCCGTGCTCGAGGACCCGCGCCTGCGCGAGCGCATCCCAGGGCGCTCTCTCTCGCTGCTCGGCGCGGGACTCGTGGCACTCGCCGTCCTGCTCTCCGCGCTGCAGTTCTTCTGGGGCGTGGGGCTTGGCTGGTCGGTGGTGATGCTCGCCAGCAGCGTGCTCATCGGCGTGCGAGAGCTTCATGCCGCGGGGCGTCCCCTCCCGGAGCCGGCGGTGCGCGCGGCGCGTCTGGCCGAGTACCCCCTCTTCCTGCCAGCCTTCACCGTGCTCACGTTCGTCCAGGCGTTCCTCTCGTTGAGCCTCGGCCTCGTGCCACTGCTCTGGGTGCTCGCCGCCATCGTGCTTGGCTACGACCAGCGGCGCGCACTCGCCGCTTTCGGCGCGAAGCAGGGCACGCCCTCTCCCGAGGAGAGACGCCTGGGCCGCTGGGTGCTCGCGGGCGCGCTCGTGTGTGCGGTGGCGCTGTTGCTCACCTGGCGCCAGGGCGGCGGCTACTACCTCGGCGGCGTCCAGCCCGTCCTGGTGCGCGAGTGGAAGCCGGGTGGCTTCATCCGGGAGTTCGAGGACCACTACGAGTACCAGTACAACATGTGGACGAACTACGTCTCCGCGTACGCCTCTTCCGGCCGGGGTCGTCCGTTCGCGTCCGTGGCGGTGCTCCTGCTCGGGGGGCTCGTGATGCTCACCCGAGGGCGTCGAGCCGGGGCCGCGCTGCCGCCGTGGCTCCTGCCCGTGCTCGCCGGCACTGTCACGCTCTGGGGAATCGTCGGGCTGGCTTCCCACGCCGGCCCGTGGCTCTACCTCCTGGGCGCTCTGGTCATCGATGCCGCGGTGGCGCGCGACTTCATGCAGCGGTCGCGGGCTGGCTCGGGAGCGTGAGCCCCAGGCGGGCTCCAAGATAAGATAGGGTGCCCGGAAGTCGAAGGCAGCGCGAGGGGGAGTCGAGATGAGCAATCGTTTGAACCTGATGGCGCCCGAGATTCGGGAAAACCCATACCCGTTCTTCGCGGAGCTGCGTCGCAACGCGCCTGTGTGTCAGGTGGATCCCGGCGGGATGTGGGCCGTGAGTCGATACGAGGACGTGGTTCACGTGCTCAAGACACCCCAGCTCTTCTCCTCCGAGGGGATGCGGCTGGCGACGGAGGCACCCTGGCTCGGACGATCCAATCCCGTCTCCGACTCGATGCTCTTCCTGGATCCGCCGAAGCACGGGCGGCTGCGGGCGCTCGTCAGCCGCGCCTTCACCCCCGCGACCCTGGCCCGGCTGGAGCCGGGCATTCGTGCCCGCGCGGGGGAGCTTGTGACCGAGCTGCTGAACCGTCGCTCCGTGGACTTCGTGGAGGACTTCGCCATGCCCGTGCCCGCGAGCGTCATCGGCTCGCTGCTGGGGTTGGATCCCTCGCTGCACTCGCGTTTCAAGCTCTGGGCGAATGACATCATCGCCATTGGCGGCACCCGGCCGGACGACACCCGGCAGCAGGAGCAGTGCCGCCGCACCGTGGTGGAGATGGAAACGTATCTCCAGGAGGTGCTGGACAACCGCCGTGCGGCCCTGGGTGACGACATGGTGAGCGAGTTGATCCGGGCTCGGGTCGACGGGGAGTCGCTGACGAACGAGGAGTTGATGGGCTTCCTCTTCCTGCTGCTCCTCGCGGGCCTGGAGACGACGACGAACCTGCTCAGCCACAGCGCGCGGATGCTGGCGGCACATCCGGACGTGATGGCTCGGCTGCGCGCGGACCCCTCGCTCATCCCCCGTTTCATCGAGGAGGTGCTGCGCTACGAGCCGCCCTCGCAAGCGACGCTGCGGGTATGCACCAGGGACGTGGTGCTGGGGGGCGTGAACCTTCCACGGGGAGCGCCGGTGCTGTTGCTGCAGGCCTCGGCCACCCATGACGAACGCCAGTTCCCCGACCCGGAGCGCTTCAACATCGATCGAGAGGGGCAGCAGAGCCTACCGTTTGGCCATGGCATCCACTTCTGCCTGGGTGCGCCGCTGGCGCGACTGGAGGCACGGGTGGCCCTGGATGTGCTGCTCGCGCGAGTGGGCCGAGTGGAGCTGCGCACGGAGCGTGTGGATTGGGTCCCCTCCCTGACGATCCGCGGCGCCAAGACGCTGCCCGTCGAGGTGTGGCCCGCCTGAGGCGGAGCCAGGGCGTCCGAGGGGTTCGGGACCCCTCCACCCCGTGCCCGCCTGTCCGCTCATCATCCAGCGGTGTTTACTTCACTGGCGAAGAGGGGCCCTCCTGCATTAGGGTGCCTCGCATCCTGAGGAGCGCTGCAACGGGGTTTCGACCCCGCCAGGCTCAGGTTCGTGCAACGGCGCTCGCTGACTCGTGGCTGGATGCCCGGGAGGCGAGCATGACCCGTCCGACCTCATCCAGTCCCCGCCACTTCAGGAGCAATGCATGCGGGCTGTAGCCGATTTGAGCAAGTTCACCGATTACAAGGTCGCGGACATCAAGCTGGCCGACTGGGGCCGCAAGGAGATCGCGATCGCCGAGACCGAGATGCCCGGCCTCATGGCGATCCGCGACGAGTTCGCCAAGACCCAGCCCCTCAAGGGCGCGCGCGTCGCTGGCTCGCTCCACATGACCATCCAGACCGCGGTGCTCATCCAGACCCTGGAGGCCATCGGGGCCGAGGTCCGCTGGGCGTCCTGCAACATCTTCTCGACCCAGGATCACGCTGCCGCCGCCATCGCCGCGGGTGGCACCCCCGTGTTCGCCTACAAGGGCGAGTCGCTGGAGGAATACTGGGACTACACCCACCGCATCTTCGATTGGGCCGACGGCGGCACGCCCAACATGATCCTCGATGACGGTGGCGACGCCACGCTGCTGCTCCACCTGGGCGCCCGCGCCGAGAAGGACCCCTCCGTGCTGGCCAAGCCCGGCAGCGAGGAGGAGACCCTGCTCTTCGCCGCGATCAAGAAGCAGCTCGCGGCCAGGCCCGGCTGGTACTCGAAGAACCTGGCGGCCATCCACGGCGTCACCGAGGAGACCACCACGGGCGTCCACCGCCTGTACCAGATGGCCAAGGAGGGGACGCTGAAGTTCCCCGCCATCAACGTCAACGACTCGGTCACCAAGTCCAAGTTCGACAACATCTACGGTTGCCGCGAGTCCCTGGTGGACGGCATCAAGCGCGCCACCGACGTGATGATCGCCGGCAAGGTGGCCGTGGTCGCCGGCTACGGTGAGGTGGGCAAGGGCTCGGCGCAGGCGCTGCGCGGCCTCCAGGCCCAGGTGTGGGTCACCGAGATCGATCCCATCTGCGCGCTCCAGGCGGCCATGGAGGGCTACCGGGTCGTGACCATGGAGTACGCGGCGGACAAGGCCGACATCTTCGTGACCGCGACGGGCAACTACCAGGTCATCACGCACGACCACATGAAGCGGATGAAGAACAACGCGATCGTGTGCAACATCGGCCACTTCGACAACGAGATCGATGTGGCGGGCCTCAAGCAGTACAAGTGGGAGAACATCAAGCCGCAGGTCGACCACATCATCTTCCCGGACAACAAGCGCATCATCCTGTTGGCCGAGGGGCGTCTGGTGAACCTGGGCTGCGGCACCGGTCACCCGAGCTACGTGATGAGCTCCTCCTTCGCCAACCAGGTGCTGGCGCAGGTGGAGATCTTCGCCAACCCGGGCAAGTACAAGCCGGGCACCGTGACCATGCTGCCCCGTCACCTGGATGAGAAGGTGGCCCGCCTCCAGCTCACCAAGCTGGGCGCGATGCTCACCGAGCTCACCCCGGATCAGGCCAAGTACATCGGCGTGCCCAAGGAAGGGCCGTACAAGAGCGACCACTACCGCTACTAAGCGGCCCCGTGGTTCCTCCGCGGCCCCCAGTGCCCTCGGGCACTGGGGGCCGTTTCGTTGCGGTCGTGGAGGTGCGCCGTGTCCACCCGTCTTCCTGGCGCTCGCCCCATGGGTGCGCGACTGGGCCCCTGCATTGGCGCCTGGGCCCTCATCGTCCTCGTCCTCCAGTCCGCGTGCGCCACGGTGCGTGTGGCTTCCACGGCGGAGCCCGGCCTCGAATCCGCCACCGTGTACGTGGTGGACTTCCTGGAGCCCGGCGCCGTCGCCACCCGGCCGGTGCCCATCAACAAGGCCGAGTTCCAGCAGGCCTTCCCGCGCCTCTCTCGCGACGTGCGGCTGGGGCGGAGGACTCCCAAGGAGGTCGCCCGCGAGTTGCTGAGCCTCTTGCCGCGGCACTCTCAAGATGTCGAGACGGTGGCGAGCCGAGGAGACTGGAACCTGGAGGTGTACCGAGGCGAGGGCTACACCCTCGTGCCGCAGAAGCAGGACGGCCCGGTTCGCCTTACCCCCGAGGCGGATGAAGCCTTGAAGGAGAAGTACCTCCAGTGGTGCCAGCACCAGGGGGGCGGCGACTGCCTGGGCCTTCTGGACGACGGTCCTTACCTGCGCACGGATGACCGGCGCACGCTGGCCCTCGCCCTCGCCTTCGGCACCGTGCTCGACGAGACACGCGAGGCACTGGGGCGCGAGCTGCTGAACGTGTCGGCGCTCGTGTCCATGGTCGTCTGGACGGTGGCCCTCTACTGCATGCTGTGGGTGGTGCCCGAGCCCAGCACCAAGGCCGTTGCCGCCACGCTCACCCTCATTCTCATGGGGTGGCTGGGACTCCAGACGATGTATGGGCTCATGGACGGGTGGGCCCGTATGGCCGACACGGTGCACCACGCCAGCACCTTCGAGGAGCTGCGGGCGGCGGGCGAGGAGTTCGGCAAGGTGCTGGGCGAGGACGCGGCCCGGGCCATGATTCTCGCGGTGGCCACGCTCAGCGGGCACACGCTGGGGCAGGTGGCCTCGCGGGTGAAGTCGCTTCCGGGCTACAGCCTCGCGGGAGCGCAGTTCGAGGCTCAAGGCGGCGGCGCTGTCATGGGGCGCGTGGAGGCCGTGGAGGCGGCGCTCGTGCAGGAGGGCGCGCTGGCCAGGGCGGTGGCTACGGTGGAAACGGTGGCCACCTCTCCCCAGGGCCCCCTGGCTGTGGTGCTGCTCAAGAAGGGCGCGGGCAGTGGGGCGGAAACGGTCCCTGGGGGCCGCTCCTCCGCAACCGTCCTGCGTCACCGGGGCGGCAACCGGCAGGTGGAACTCAGCGACGGCCAGCGCTGGCACCTGCCACGCGGCAAGTCGGCCGCGGACATTCCCGCCGAGGACAAGGTGGGGGACCTGCTCCAGGAGGCCGTCACCAAGGCCGCCAAGGATTGGGGGCCGGATAGGCTCTCGACCGCGGAGAAAGAGGCCATCAAACAGGCCCTGGACAAGGGCGAATACTGGCTGGCGCGGCTGCTGGAGCGCGAGGCCCGGGGGCGCTACGTGCAAAGCCAGGTGAAACGACGGTTCGAGGAACTCTACAAATTCAGCCTCAACAAGGGCATCGACGTGGTTGACCCAGCGACGGGCCGCCAGTACGAAATTCTTTCCGGGACGGAGTCGAACCTGGCACGACATGGCAGGCGCCTGGCGGGCGAGTTGTTCCGGATGCTCACCTTCTGAGAGGGTCGGTCATGGAGTGGCTCACCAACGTCGTCTTCAGGGAGCGGGAAATCCAAAACGAGCGACTGGAGCTGACCGACAAGAACTCCCTCTACTTCCTCAGCACCAACCTGACGCTGCGTAACTGCACCGTCGTCCTGAAGGTTCCCGCGAGTCGCCTGATCATCAAGCAAGCCCGGTTCATCGACTGTACCTTCGAGGTCAAACAGGAGTTGAAGAACCACCAGGACTGGATAACAGCATCCCTGAAGGGTTGCCGATTCAAGGGGCGACTGTCGGGCTGTGACTTCGGGCACTGGCCCGAATACGGGAGTGACCCGTGGTATCAGCACGGGT
>NZ_DASVWK010001024.1:0-8437 GCF_036389735.1 Archangium sp.
CGAGGGAGGGCCCTCGTGGCTCAAAGCCCCGGCCACAGGTGGGTGACGGCGCGCAGGGCCCCCTCCTGCTCGCGCAGCAGGGCCACCAGCCGGCCCTTCTGGAGGGCGCGCACGGGGGCCTCGGGGTCCGGGAAGCCCTCGGGCAGGCGCCAGTCCGGAGGCCGGAGCTCTCCAAGGGGGATGGTGCGGCCGTGCTTGACGTCGTTCACCTCGTCGCCGGCGATGACGCGCGAGGCGCACCAGGGCAGCAGCTCGGGGCCATGCAGCCAGAGGCGGCCTCCCGGGCCCGGATCCGCCCAGGGGCCGATGGTGGTGCGGTGCAGCCGGGCGAGGTGGGCACCACAGCCGAGCGCCCGGCCCAGCTCCCGCGCGAGGGCGCGCACGTAGTAGCCGCCCCGGCAGGTGAGGCGCAGGCGGCTGCTCCGGGGCAGCTCATGGGAGAGCCAGCGCGCCTCGTGGAGGTAGACGCGCGAGGGGGGCAGCTCCACCGCCTCGCCCCGGTGCGCCTTCTTGTAGGCGGGCTCGCCGCCCACCTTCTTCGCGCTGGTCGCGGGGGGCACCTGCTCCGTCCAACCGAGGAAGGGGATGAGCGCCGCCTCCAACGTCTCCGCCGTGAGGGCCGTGGCATCGCCCTCGTGGATGACCCGGCCCAGCAGGTCTCCGTTGTCCGTCTCCACGCCCCAGACGACCTCGGCCTCGTACGTCTTGGGCACGACGTGCAGCCATTCCATCAAGTGTGTGGCGGGGCCCGCCAGTAACGGCAACAGGCCCTCCGCGAAGGGGTCGAGCGTGCCTCCGTGACACACGGGCATTTGCTTGCGCGAGAGGCCCGCCGTCTCCACTTCTCGCATCAGGTCCCGGACGATGGAGAAGCTGGTCGCCCCCACCGGTTTGTGGGCCAGGTAGATGCCGGGCTTCATGCGTCGGATTTCCTCGACAGTCCACCGACTCCTGCCCGCTGGGACACGGGCGTCGCGAGGCGCTGGATTCAGCTCATGCATACCTTTATTTCCGAGGGAACGGGATGGCCTTGAAGGGACAGAGCACGCCTCGTCTGCCGTCGTGGGAGGTCCTGGTGCGCGCCGTGCTGTTCCTCGGGGCCTTGCTCGGGGCGAAGGCCCTCAGCGCCTTCTTCGCCTTTCCACCCCAGGAGAATGCCGCCGTGTGGCTGCCCGGCGGATTGACGCTCGCCGTCTTCGTGCGCGCCGAGGTGCGCCGCTGGCCCGTGTACCTGGTCGTCGTATTCCTCGCGGAGCTCCTCCTCGTCCCCTTGTATGGAGACCCCTGGAACATGGCCTTCTTCTGGGCCGTGGGGAATTGTCTGCGCACGGTGGTGGGCGCGGGGTTGATGCGCCGGTGGCTCGACAGGCCGGTGACCTTCTCCCGACCTCGGGATGTGGCCGCGCTGCTTGTCGCCGGAGGCCTGCTCAGTCCCCTGCCGAGCGCCACCCTGGGCATCGGGGCGGTGGCCCTCTTCGGCCACGTCTATGACTTTGAAGCGGACTGGCTGGGCTGGTACCTCTCGGACGGGCTCGGGGCGGTGCTGTTCGCTCCCCTGCTGCTCACCTGGAGGACCGGGCAGTCCGGGGCCCGGAGGTCCCTGGAAGGCCTGGAGTTGTTGGGGACGCTGCTGCTGCTGGCGCTCATGGCCCACCTCACCTTCGGCCAGACCTCGCCCCGGGGCATCCTCCTCTCCCTGCCCTACCTCTGCCTGCCCTTCGTCCTCTGGGCGGCGCTGCGGCTGGGCCCTCGGGGCGCGACCAGCGCCGCGATGGTGCTGGGCACGATCGCCATCATCCACACCGCCCACGGACACGGGCCCTTCGGGGTGCTGCCCGGTACCCTCCAGGAGCGCGTGCTCTCGGTGCAGGTCTTCCTGGCGGTGGCGAGCCTGTCCACGCTCGTGCTGGCCGCGATGGTCAGCGATCGCCTGCGGGTGGAGCGCTCCCAGCGGGTGCTGGCCGAGGCCGGCGCGGCGCTCGCCGAGTCGATGGAGCCGAGGGACACCCTGCCGCGCGTGGCCCGGCTCGTCGTGCCGTCGCTGGCCTCGGGCCTCGTCCTGTGGATGAAGGACGAGGAGGGCCGCTTCGTGCCCCTGGTACGGGTGGGGGTGTCGCCGGAGGTGGAGGCGCGCCTGCGCGACGAGCTGCACCGGCTGCATGGGTCCTCGCGGCGCGGCGTCGGCCCGGAGGGGGGGCGGGTGCTGACGGGGTTGCGGCTCCGGGGGCGCCTGCTGGGCGGCATGGCCCTGGTGATGGCCGGGCGCACGCACCCGCCCCGTCCCCGCATGGCCTCCTTCGCCGAGGATCTGGCCCACCATTGCGCGCTCGCGCTGGAGAACGCCCGTCTCCTCAAGGAGTCCCAGGAGGCCATCGTCGTCCGCGACGACTTCATCGCCGTCGCCGCCCACGAGCTGCGCACCCCCCTCACCGCGCTCAAGTTGCAGCTCCAGGGCCTGACGCGTCTGCTGCGGCAACTGCCCGCCTCGGAGACGGTGCTCACGCGCTTCCAGGTGGTGGCCCGGCAGATCTCCCGCCTCGGGCGGCTGGTGGAGAGCCTCCTGGACGTGGAGCGCATCAACACTGGCCGGCTGCACCTGGTGCGCGAGCCGGTGGACCTGGGCGAGCTGGTGCGGGACGTGCTGGAGCGCCTGTCCATCGAGATGGATCGCGCCCGGTGCTCGGTATCCGTCAGGGTCCAGGAGCAGGTCACCGGCCTGTGGGACCGGATGCAGCTGGAGCAGGCCCTCACCAACCTGCTGGGCAACGCCATGAAGTTCGGCGTGGGCCTCCCCATCGAGCTGGAGGTGGAGGAGCACGAGGGCCGGGCCCGCCTCACCGTGCGGGACCAGGGCATTGGCGTGCCCCCGGAGGCGCTGGAGCGCATCTTCGGCCGCTTCGAGCGGGCGGTGTCCGTGCGGAAGTATGGCGGCCTGGGGCTGGGCCTCTTCCTCACCCGGCAGATCGTCGAGGCCCACGGGGGGACCATCCAGGCGAGCAGCGAGCCGGGGCGGGGGGCCACCTTCATCCTGGAGCTGCCGGCCTCCGAGCCCTCGTCCCGCTATGCCGCCGAGTCGGCTTCCGCTTCCTGGCCCGCCTCCCCCGCGAGCTCCCATCCAACCTGAAGGGCAGGGAAAAAGGCTCCTACCCGCCAGGACCTCCCGCTGTCGGCCAGTCGACCTCCGAACGGAAATGTTTCCGAGGCCCTCGGGATGGCTTACAATCTCCCATCAGGTCGTAACCGTGCGTACTTGCTGGGGCGTCGTCTAATGGCAGGACGTCAGACTTTGAATCTGATTATCAAGGTTCGAATCCTTGCGCCCCAGCCACTCTTCTCTTGAGGACGGTGGGCCAATGCCACAGCCGCAGAAGCTTCTCCTGCTGGTCTCCCTGGGCAACCCGCCGCCGGTGCTCCTCCGCGAAGTGGAGGGCCCCATCTCGCTTCAGCTCGGGCTCGCCACCGTGATGAGCAAGACGGTGCTGCCCACGCCCACCTACGCCTTCAACAAGGACCGGGGCCAGTACCACTGCAACGCCATCATGCGCCGACTGGTGACGCTGCTGGAGCCGGGGCACTCCATGGTGCTGGGCCTCACGGACGTGGACCTCTTCGTGCCGGACTCGCCCTTCGTGCTGGGTGAGGCGGACCGCGAGTCCAAGAGCGCGGTGATGAGCCTGGCCCGGCTGCGCCAGGGCGCCGAGGGCGAGCAGTTCCGGCGCCGGCTCCAGGTGGAGGCCGTCCACCAGGCGGGCCATCTGCTGGGGCTGTCCTACTGCGAGGACGCCCGGTGCGTGATGTTCTTCGCCCAGGCCCCGCAGGACTGCGACCGCAAGCAGGTGTCGCTGTGCAACAACTGCCGCAACGAGCTCAACAAGCTCAACCGGTAGGCCCCCTTCTTCGCTCGTGCTTGAATGCCGCGCCCGCATGGACGTCTCCATGCGCGACGACCCCGAACCGGGGCGCCTCATCCGAGGCCGGACAGACAGGAGCACGGGTATGAAGTCGGTGTGGAAGATTCTGGGTTTGTCGGTGGCGGTGGGACTGTCGGCGTGCGAGCCCCTGGATGACCTGGACCTGGGTGGTGGCGGTACGGCGGGAACGGTCTTCAGCCGCGGCTTCGTCTTCGTGCGCGCCGACGCCACCGGCCGCAACGTGTACGCGCTGGACGACAACGGCAACCCCAACAGCCCGGCGCAGCTGACCCAGCAGGGTGGGGCGTACTTCCCCACGGTGTCGCGCAACGGCCAGTTGGTGGCCTTCGTGTACAGGGCGAACAGCACCTCCGAGCTGCGGACGGTGCCCACCACCGGCCAGGGGCAGCCCTCCACGCTGGTCTCCAGCACGAACATCAACTGCGCCAACTGCGCCAACTTCCGCTATCCCACCTTCAGCCCGGATGGACGCACCATCGTCTTCACCCTGGACAAGGGTGGCTTCGCGATGCTGGCCCGGGTGAACACGGATGCCAGCGGCTTCCAGATTCTGGCCGGCGGTGGCTCCTATGTGTACGGGCCGGCTTCCTTCATGCCGGATGGGCGCAGCGTGCTCGCGGCGGGTGGCTACTCCAGCAGCCAGCTCAACTTCCTCATCCAGGTGGACATGACGAGCGGCACGGCGACTCCCATCTCCACCAGCCTGGGCAACGTGGCGCAGGTGGTGGTGTCGCGCGTCGCGGTGTCGCCGGACGGGACGAAGGTGGCCTTCGACGGCCGCACCAGCAGCGGCTCGCGCATCTTCGTGGGGCAGATTGGCCAGCAGCTCTCCAACGTGACGCAGGTGACGGAGAAGCTCGGCGTGGAGGACTCCTACCCGAGCTGGCGCGGCAACACCGAGCTGGGCTTCCTCTCGGATGACGGCGGCAACGACAACGTCTACCGCATCAGCGCCTCGTCGGTGCGCGGCTCGGGCAGCCTCTCCCTCGTGGTGCCCGGCGCCCTCGAGCCGGCCTACGGCGGCTAGAACGAAGGCCCGGGGACCCGCTCTCGGGTCTCCGGGCCTCCGGGTACCGCGTGGGGTTGTCCGGCGCTACTCGGGCTTGGTGTTCACCGCGGCGCTCGGGGCCACCGTGCCCGCGCCCGGCTTCTTCACTTCCATGGCGTCCGCCACCAGCTCGGTGATGTCCTTCACCTTGATGCGCTCCTCGCGGCCCGTGTCGTTCACCGCGTCGTTCAGCATTGTCGAGCAGAACGGGCAGGCCACCGCCACCACGCCCTTGCCGCCCGGCTCCTTGTAGTCGCCCACCTGCCCCGGCTTCTGCTTGTCCGTGGCCGACGGGAAGGGCGTGCTCGGATCCGCCGCGTGCTGGAGCGTCAGCGACGCCTCGTTGATCCGGTTGTGGTTGATGCGCGTGCCGAGGTGCTCCTCCATCCACATCCGCCCGCCACCCGCGCCGCAGCAGAAGCCCTCGCGCTTGCTGCGCTGCATCTCCACCACCTCGAGCCCCGGAATCGCCTTCAGCACCTCGCGCGGCGCGTCGTACACCCCGTTGTGCCGGCCCAGGTAGCACGGGTCGTGGTACGTCAGCTTCTGGTTCATCACCTGGGAGAGCTTGATGCGCTTCTCCTTCAGCAGATCATTGATGAGCTGCGTGTGGTTGATGACGCGGTACTCGCCGCCGAACTCCGGGTACTCGTTCTTGATGGTGTTGAAGCAGTGCGGGCACTGGGTGATGACCGCCTTCACCCCCATCGAGTTCCACGACTCCACGTTCGTCTTGGCCAGCGTCTGGTACAGGTACTCGTTGCCCATGCGGCGCGCCGAGTCCCCGTTGCACATCTCCTGCTTGGACAGCGTGGCGAAGCTCACCCCCGCCTCGCGCAGAATCTTCACCAGCGCGCGGCTCACCTTCTTCTGCTTGTCGTCGTAGCTGCCCGCGCAGCCCACGAAGAAGAGGTACTCGTACGGGCCGCCACCATCACCCCAGGTGGGCAGCGCCAGGTCCTGCGCCCACTCGTCGCGCTTGTCCTGGCCGATGCCCCAGGGGTTGCCCTGGCGCTCCATGCCCTCGAACACGCGCTGGATTTCGGGCGGGAACTCCGCCTTCACCTGCACCTGGTAGCGGCGCATGTCGATGAGGCGCGGCACGTTCTCGATGAACACCGGGCAGGCCGTCTCGCACCAGCCGCAGCTCGTGCACGCCCACACCGTCTCCGCCTTGAGCGCGCTGCCGATGATTTCAGGCAGGGGCTCGGTGGTGCCCGAGGGACCCCGGCCCTCCTCGATCCACATCTGGTTCTCCCAGGCCCAGTGCTTCAGGTCCTGGTTGACGCCCTTGTGGGTGAGCGGCTTGCCGGTGATGTACGTGGGGCAGTGCGTCTGGCAGCGACCGCACTCGGTGCAGGAGTAGAGGTCCAGACCCTGCTTCCAGGTGAGGTCCTTGAACGTCGCGGCGCCGAACTCCTCCTTCTCCAGGTTGGGCGTCGGCAGCTTCGCGCTCTGCGTGTTGCGCTGGCCCTGTCCCAGGCGCAGGAAGAAGACGTTGGGCAGGCCGGTGATGACGTGGAAGTGCTTGCCCCAGGGCAGGAAGTTGAGGAACGCGAGGATGATGGCCAGGTGGATCCAGAAGCCCGCCACGCCCAGCGCGTGCGCCACCGGGTAGCCCAGCGGCTTCATGAGCATGCCCACCGCGCCCGTCACCGGCTCCCACCACACGAAGTTGCCCGTGGCCAGCGGCATCGTCTGCTCGCGGGGCACCATGTGGCTGCCACCGAAGAGGAACTCGGTGACCATCAGCCCGGAGATGAAGCCGAGGATGAGGTAGGCCTCCCACGAGGGGCTCATCCGGTCCGGCTTCACGCTGGCGCGCACGTACACGAAGTAGGCGGCCCCCAGCAGCGCGCCCGCGGCCACCAGGTCCTTGGCCAGCAGGTAGAGGCGGTAGACGGTGAGCAGCGCCGGGTGGGCCGTCCAGAACGGGTCCGTCAGGTCCGTGAGCAGCACCAGGGCCGTCTCGGAGAAGCCCATCGCGAACATCATCAGGGTGCGCAGCGCCAGCACCATGAAGGCCGCGTAGATGAGCACGTGCATGAGGCCCGGGGTGAACTCCTCCGGGTCCACCATGCGCTTCTGCCCGAGGCCGAAGCGCACGAGCGCCGAGACACGCTGGGGAAGGTTGTCCAGCCGGTTCTCCTTCTTCATCGCCAGCAGGACGCCCATGCGTCCGGCCATGGTCATGACGAAGACGGAGAGTCCGACGACGAGAAGAAGGCCTGTGATGATGGGACTCATGGCGGTTCGGTGAACCTCGCGAAGGGCCGCGCGGCGGCGCCCGATGCCGCGCTGCGGCAATGCCGTAACCCTGCAACCCTAACAAGGTTGATTCGCGAATCAAGCGCTTGGACGGGGCAGGGGACAGGACTTTGCGCGTCCTGTCCCCTCTTGGACGCAGTGGGCCGCTGGCCGTGCTCGCCGGGTCGCTCTCCGGGCGGGCCTGGGGCTGGCCCCGTCGCGCCGAGCCTCCCATTGGCCCGAAACCAGCGCGATGCGGGCGGTCAGGCACAAGGTGCTGTGTAAACGCGAGCAGGCGTGCACCACGAGACGTGGACGGTTGCTGTGAGGCCCAAGGGGTTTACAGCGCGGCCGACCATCCCCATCCTGTTCGGTAAATCGGTCAATGTAGTCCGGAAGGGGCACCGCATGGGGTGGGCCCCAGGGACCGAGTGGGGGGCGCCCGTGAGGGCGGCGAGCCAGGCGGCCGTCGACCCAGGCAGCACGAAAAGCGCCCAGGAGAAGCCATGGTGCACGACGACATGACGTACATGGACGACGAGGGCATCGAGTACGTCGTTCCGGGTGGCGAGGACGAGGGGTCGGGTTCCATCGTCCCGGTGTATGACTCCCCGGGTGGTCGGCTGTGGGGCGCCGACGAGGCCTGGGGCGGCTACGCGGCCGAGTAGTGCCCTGGCCCCCGCGTTGAGGGAGACGCGGGGGCATGCAGTGACGCCCAGGAGCGCGTCCCCCTGTCGAGCCGGTGCTGGCACCCGCTCCGGGGAGGGAATCCGCGGCTCCGTGTCATCTCCCACTCCGCGAGTGAGGTCCGCGCGCACCCGGGGCCATCGAGGGCGTACCAGTTGCAACCTCGGGGGCCAGGGCGGCGATACTGGGGGACCGGGGACCCGGCAGGCTCGGGCGCACGCTCCCGGCACGGAAGGATGAGGCGATGAAGCTGACGGCCTGGGCGGTCGAGCGCGACGGTGAGCGGGGTCGGGATGTGCATCTGCTCGTCACCGTGGAGGCCGAAGAGGACGCGCCCCGCGCCCCCGTGGCGGTGAACCTCGTGCTGGACCGGAGCGCCTCGATGCGCGGCGCGCCGCTCGCGGCCGCGGTGGAGGCCGCGCAGCTCCTCGTCGAGCGCGCGGGCCCGAAGGACTACCTGGGGCTGCTCCCCTTCGACGGCGTCCCCGAGCAGTCCGTGCCCCTGCGCATCATGGACTCCGGC
>NZ_DASVWK010001025.1:0-4119 GCF_036389735.1 Archangium sp.
TCAGCCCCAGCCGCTCGGCGCGGTGCCGGAGCCGAGGGCCGGGGACGTGGTGGTGGACGCGATCTTCGGCACGGGGCTCACGCGGGCTCCGACGGGGGAGTTCGCCGACGCCATCCGGGCCATGCTCCGCTGGCGGGAGGGAGGGGCGAAGGTGGTGGCCGCGGACATGCCCTCGGGGCTGCACACGGACACCGGCGAGCCCTTCGAGCCGTGCGTGGAGGCGGACGTCACCGTCACCTTCGGCTTTCTCAAGCAGGGGCAGTTGCAGGAGCCCGGCGGCACGAGGTGCGGCGAGCTGCGGTGCGTGGACATCGGCATTCCGTCCGAGGCCGTCGAGCCCCAGCCGGGCGCCGAGCTCTTCCTCGTCGAGGAGGCCGATGCGCGAGGGGCCCTGGCGCCGCGCCGCTCGGACACGCACAAGGGCACCTACGGGCACGTGCTGGTGGTGGCCGGCAGCCACGGCAAGTCCGGTGCGGCGGCCCTGGCCGCGCTCGGGGCGCTGCGGAGCGGCGCGGGGCTCGTCACCGTGGCCACCCGCTCCGAGGTGGTGGAGTCGGTGCTCGGCCATGTGCCCGAGGCGATGGGCTGGCCGCTGGACACCCAGGGGCCGCTCGGCCTCGCGGACCTGGAGCCCCTGCTGGAGGCGGCGGAGAAGAAGGACGTGCTCGTCATCGGCCCGGGCATCCCCCGGGGCGAGGAGACGGTGCGGCTGCTGGGCGAGCTGTTCTCGCGCGTGCAGGTGCCCATCGTGCTGGACGCGGACGCGCTCAACGCCGTTGCCACCGACCTGGACGTGCTCGGCCGGGCGAAGGGGCCCCTGGTGCTCACCCCGCACCCGGGCGAGATGTCGCGGCTCACGGGCGTGCCCACGAAGGACCTCCAGAGGGCCCGCGTGGAGGTGGCGCGGGACTTCGCGCGCACGCACGGGGTGACGCTGGTGCTCAAGGGGGCGCGGACGCTCATCGCGCACTCGGACGGCACCGTGTACGTCAACCCCACGGGCAACCCGGGCATGGCCACCGGGGGCATGGGGGACGTGCTGAGCGGCGTGGTGGGCGCGCTGCTGGGGCAGGGCCTGAAGCTCCCCGAGGCCGCCTGGACGGCGGTGTTCGCGCACGGCCTCGCGGCGGACCTGAGGGTGGCCCAGCGTGGCCAGCTCGGGCTGATCGCCACGGACGTGGCCAAGGGACTCTGTAACGTGTGGACGAGGTGGAACCGATGAGCGCGCCCACGCTGAGCCGTACGGTGCTGTCCGGCTCGCCCGAGGAGACGCACCGGCTGGGCGTCCGGCTGGGGCAGCTCCTCCAGGCGGGGGACTTCGTCGGACTGGTGGGAGACCTGGGGGCGGGCAAGACGCACCTGGTGCGCGGCGTGGCCGAGGGCGCGGGCGTGGCGCGCTCGGAAGTGGCCAGCCCCACCTTCGCCATCGTCTACCCGTACCGGGGCCGGGTGCCGCTGTACCACGCGGACCTCTACCGGCTGGCCGACTACGACGAGCTGTACGCCACGGGTTTCCTGGATCTGCTGGGCGGGGACGGCGCGGTGCTGGTGGAGTGGCTGGACAGGATTCCGGAGGCCGCGCCTCGCGAGTTCCTGCGCCTCACCCTCCGGGACACGGGCGAGGAGTCGCGTGAGCTGGTGGCCGAGGCCTGGGGCGCGAGGCCCATCGAGCTGCTGAAGGCGTGGCTCGGGGATCGCTGATTGTCGAGCATCGCAAGGCTCCCGCTCCCCCTGGGAGAGGGCAGGGGGAGGGCGGGGCTATTCTGCGCCCCATGACCTTCCCCCACGCAGCGAAGTGGCTCCTGCTCGTTCCGTTCGTCGGCGCGGTGCTGGCCGGCTGCGGTGCCATCGAGCCCGCTCCCCAGGCGGTTCCCCATGCCTCCGTCACCTTCGACGTGACGGTACCCGCCGACACCCCGGCCGAGGCCATCATCACCGTGGTGGGCTCGCACCTGGCGCTCGGCAGCGACACCGCTCCGGGCTTCCAGCTGCGCCGCCAGGGTGACGGGCACTACACGGGCGTGGTCCGCATCTCCCAGGGCGCGGAGGTGTCGTACGACCTCTGGCAGCGCGACGTGTGGATCCCCGAACTCTCCGCGGACGGCGCACCGGTGCCCCGGCGTACCTTCACGGTCGAGGGCGACATGACGGTGACGGTCACCGTGGCCCGCTGGGGCGCGCCGAGCAAGGGGCCTGCGATGAAGCGCGGCCTGACGGGCATCATCCGCTACCACCGGAGCGTGTCGTCCGCGTTCCTCTCCCGGTCGCGAGACGTCATCGTCTACCTGCCGCCCGACTACTTCGACAGCCCCGAGCGCCGCTACCCGGTGCTCTACATGCACGACGGGCAGAACCTGATGGACGCCTCCACCGCCTTCTCCGGCGAGTGGCAGGTGGACGAGACCGCCGAGCAGCTCATCCAGGCCGGCAAGGTGGAGCCCGTCATCATCGTGGGCGTCTCCAACACCTCCGACCGCATTCCCGAGTACACGCCCAAGCCAGACCCCAAGTACCCCAGCGGTGGCAACGCGGATGCCTACGGCCGCTTCCTCGTCGAGGAACTCAAGCCGATGATCGACGCCCGCTACCGTACCCGGCCTGGACCCGGGGACACCGGCCTCGCGGGCTCGTCACTTGGGGGGCTCGTGTCGCTGTACCTCGGATTGAAGTACCCGGGGACGTTCACGCGGCTCGGGGTCTTGTCTCCCTCCGTGTGGTGGGCGAACAAGGACATCGTGGAGAAGGTGAAGGCGCTCGACACGAAGCCGCCGCTCCAGCTCTGGGTGGACATGGGCACCAACGAGGACACGGATGCCCTCTCCGAGGTGCGCCTGCTCCGCGATGCCCTCATGGCCGAGGGCTGGGGCACCAGTGACCTGAAGTACGTGGAGGTCAGCGGCGCCGCGCACAACGAGGCCGCGTGGGCCGCGCGCTTCGGCGATGTGCTGCGCTACCTGTTTCCTCCGCGCTGAGGAGGTGCCAGTCCGCGCGGCGCAGGCGGGGCCATCAGCCCCAGGTTTCCGATCGCACGCAGGGTTTACGTGCAACTACCTGGGTGGCAGGCTCCGCGGTCATGGTTCCTGAAATTCTGGCTGGCATACAGGTACTGCGCTCCGTTCTCCAGGCCGGTATGGCCGCACGCGATGCGTGGAAGGAGGAAGGCTTCGGCAAGGACGAAGTGTCCACGTTGAGCGCACTCCACAACGCCGCCGAAGGCCTCTGGAAACTGAAACCGCAGCAGGAGGAGGGGCTGGGGACGTTGCACCTGGCCACCGTCGCGCGCTGCTTCGGGCACGCCATCCGCCGATACCAGGAGTACAGCGAGATCCTCTCGACCCAGTCACGCGTCTTGTTCCAGAACGTGGCGAAGGTGGAACGACCCCCCCAGCCCTCGGTGGAGCAGATTGAGCGGGTGCTGCGGAGTGCGGTTCAGGTCCATATTGCTCCCGGGGCCTTGCCAGTAGGCAAGCTTGAGATCGACCTCGTGGGGTCGCTCACCGGAAGCCCGCTGAACACCCCCTACTATCGCTTCCTCTGGACTGCCTTCTTCGAGCCGACGGAAGGCGAGCCTCCCCTGCTGAAACTGGAGGCCGGAGGGGTGCGCGAGTTCGAGCGCTCCTTCGTACTCGCCTGGGGAGAGGCCATGGCCTCGACGACCGGCGAACGGTTGCGGCTCTACCTGGAAAGCCTACAACAGGACTACAGACCCCAACTGATCCAGGAAGTTCTCATCAGCGACATGGCGGCATGGGGCAGCCGTCACACCTTTGGAAACCTCACGAGAGAGGAGACACGGGATGGGGACCCGCTCCCCTTCATGCCCTTAGAACTGATGTACGTCGAACCGCTCGCACGCGATGCGGACGACCGGCGGGCCGCAGGGAGTCCTGTGCTCGAACGGTTGGAGCAGGTTCTCCGAAAACATCGGATTGTAATCATCCAGGCGGACTTCGGCATGGGTAAGTCGCTCACCTCCCGAATGCTGGCTTGCCTGTGGGCCAGGAAGTTTCGTGACGCGAGCGTGCCCTCTGCGGATTTGGAATTGCCCATTCACATCCGATGTGCGGACGACCTCAGGTCAAATGACCTCTCGATCCCCGGAGCCGTGCAGCGGGCTCG
>NZ_DASVWK010001026.1:0-6478 GCF_036389735.1 Archangium sp.
ACCGCTGACTGAAGCACCGCCAAGATGTTGTAGGTCATGCACGACACGCCGAAGGCCAGCAGCGCCGCACGCGGGTTGCCCAGTCCGGCCACCTCGCTTTGAAACACTGATTCCAGACGGCCGAACATGCCTTCTATGCTCCAGCGGCGCCGGTAGAGCCTCGCCACGTCCTGGGCTCCCATGCGCTCCGCTGGCACATTCGTCAACAGGCGGATGACTGTTTCTCCGTCCTCCGTGGGCTCATCCAAACGCAACTCCACGCGCCTCAGTTCCAACTGGCGCCCTGTCTCCTCCTCGATTCGCACAGCCTGCTCGAAGACGAGTCCTGTCTCCACGCGCCCCACTTCCCGCGCCGGCCCCAACACGGTTGGGTTGGGCGAGACTCCATGCTCACGGATGATGAAGGCGGCCTGCTTGTCATGAAGGGCGAAGAGAATGCGCGTGGTGGAGAAATTCCTGTCGGCCAACCACAACTCTCCCTTCTCAACCCGCGCCAGCACGGGCCCCATCAGGGCGCGCTCCTGCGCATGGGCATCCTCGGCGGGCACCCTGTCCACCACCAGGTCCAATTCCGGCGCATACACCACCAGCGACTGCCCAGGCAGTGCCGCACCCCGGAAGCCTCTCAACGACTTCAATCGCTTTTCACTCGCCGCCAGGTGGTTGCCATCCAGCACGCGCACCCGGTAGCCCGTAGCCCACGGTGTCTGCTGTGCCTTCATGAGCTTGACCACCGGAGCCAGCTTCTCGGCGCCCTCGCGCACCAGCGCGCCTACCACCTCCGGCTCGGTGCGATTCACCTTGTCGTACAGGGCCGCCAGCGACACTCCCAGCTCGCAGTTCGCCTGGGCCGCCGCATGCAGCGACGGCCTGAACCCCAGGGCCACCAGAGCCATCAGGTCCACCACGGTGGAGAAGAGCAACTCGCGCGTGTACTGCTTATCGCGGTGCTGCTCGAACAGTTCGTCCAGCCACTCACGGCTCAGTGCCTGCTGCATGAGCAGGCGTGCCATGACCGTCAACGGGCTTTTCTTCGTGAAGCGCTCGAACACGGCTTGCAGGGCCATGGTCCTTCCCTCCAGAGTAGTCCCTGAAAGATGACCTTGGCGGTAGCCCGGTGCTGCGCACTTGGCTCCTTGCCTGCCTCCTCGCTAACTTACCTTCCGAGGTAGAATCATCCTCCCCACCTTGAAAGTGGTGGCCCTCTGGAGCGTGCGCTTCGCGAGGCGGACATCTGCCGCGAGCAGGGCCGCATCGGGTGGCACGACCTGCGGCACACTACGGGAGCCATCTCGCGATGCGTGGCGTGCCGCTCAAGGCGATCCAGGAGCTGATGGGGCACGCGACCATCGAGATGACAGAGCGCTACGCGCACCTGTCCCCCGAGGTACGGGCGAGCGCCGTGCAGCAGCTCGACCTTCCTGTGTCCCAGCTCCAAGCCGCTCCGGCCAGAAGCGCCGAAGGGGCACACTGAGGCCACATGAGGAAAACGAGGGCAAAGAAAAACCCAGCAACCCCTTGAGATTGCTGGGCTTCTGAATGTGGAGGCGGCGGGAATCGAAGCCGCCGCCTGGTACTCCCAGAGCGGGCCTGCCGGAGTCTCGTGGGAGCCTGGCGGTAGCGTGTGCCCTGGCGAGGTGTGGCTGGGGAGGGGCTGGTGGGGGAGCACGGGTGGGAGTACCGGCGGAGGTGGCCGGAGGGGACGGTGCTGTATGCGGCGGTGAGGGTCAACCTCGCCACGCTGCTGGCGGAGGCAGTCTTCGTGCCCTGCGCACCCGCACCACCTCCACCGGGTGGAAGCCCTCCAGCCCCGTGAGCCCCTCCTCCCAGAAGGCCTGGGCGAACCGCTCCGACAGCAGCAGGTCATTGCCACTCGCCTCGATGAAATCCCCGAGTTCCTCCCCGTACCGCACCAATTGGGCACGGTACGGAGGGAGCCATGTCAGCATCCCAATGGGGTCTCCACACCGGGGGCAGCACGGCGCATCTCCGAGATTGACGGGCTCGACCGTTTCCGCGTCGGCATCGTACCGGGAAAAGGTGGCGCTCTCTTGCAGGACGAAGAAGCGGGGTGGGGCGGAGGACTCAGAAGCATGGGTCGTGTTGGTCAGAGGGGGCGCCCCAGTGGATTCCACACGTATTCCTCAGTCGGTGTCAGCCTCATGTTCGTGAAACCGTGCTTCGCCACGAACCGCTCGAAGCGCTCGGACACCGTCAACACGCCCAACAGTCCCCGGGGGTGGAAGATGTCCTCGCCCCGCCACGTCCCCTCCTCCAGCGTGAAGCCATGGATGGCCTCCAGGCCCGCCGAGCGACAGTCCTCGCAGGTGGGAGGTTTCCCATAGCGGAGCCGGCTGCGCGTCAGGTCCACCGCTGCGCGGCCGAAGCACGCCTTGACCGCGAAGTAGCACGGGATGTGAGCGAGCCTGGTCCCTCGCTGTTTCCGACGCACCCGAACCACCTCCACGGGGTGGAAACCCTCCAATCCCGTGAGGCCCGCCTCCCGGAAGGCGTGGGCGAACCGCTCGGACACCAACAAGTCATCGCCAGCGACTTGGATGAAGTCCCCGGACTGCTCGCCGTACAGCTCCAGCTCGACCCGGTAGGGCGGGAGCCAGGTGAACATCCCAATGGGGTAGCCGCACCGGGGGCAGTCGGCCCCCTCTCCATGGTTCTCGGGCTCGACCGCTTCCGCGTCGGCATCGTACCGGGAAAAGGTAGCGCCCTTTTCCAGGACAAAGAAACGGGGAGAGGCAGAGGACTCAGAAGCCACGGGGAAACCTCTTGAGCATGTCGGGTCGCCTGTATACCTCCCGCAGGTAGGCTTCGAACTGTTCCGGTGTCGCGTCGCGGTACCTCGCAAGCCACGCGATGACCTCGTCGTCCACGTCCCGGTGCCACTCACCGTAGCCACAGTGCGCCTTCTCATCCACCGCCCGGCTGATGAACCGCGGATCTCGCGGCTTGTAATGACCTCGAAGGATGCGGTGTCTCTCCAACGCCTTGGCGATGCGCTTGGAGATGATGTGGTGCAACTGCCCCTTGCACTCGGGAGGCTCGGGCGAGGCGGGGGAGGTCTCACCCTCCGCCTTGAGCGCCTCGACCGCGATGCGGGCCCCCTGCACCGCCGCGGCTGTCTGGAACGCCGCCTCCAGCTTCGCGGCCAGCTCCGGCTCGCTCAGCCGCAGCGTGTCACAGGCGCTCGCCACCCCTTGCTTGCAAGAGCACACCACGGTCAGATCGTTCGGCGCGCAAGGCACCTGCGCGAGCAGCAGCAACAGTACGCCGAGCATCCTCGTCTTCCCTCGCGGTGACCCGACTCCCACAGGATACCACTCGCCCGCGTCCTCACTCCGCGTGAAGTGCTCGTGCCCCCTCGGGGATGACGCCGTCTCCATGGTAAGAGGCCCAGGGCCTCTGCCGCGCCCCTCCTGGGAGGGCGGCCTGGGCCGGCGTGTACCCCAAGGAGACTGCGCGGCCTCTCCACCGGCCTGGCGCACCACTCGGCTGGCCCCCGTCAGCGGCCCTCCTCGACCTCTCTGCACCAGCCCACTCCCTCAACAGGCCTCCCATCTTCTTATCCGCCTCTGGATTTGGTCCCCCAAGGCGATCCGCGCCTCCTTGTTAGGAGTGGGTTCGACTCAAGGCGGCGGGAATCGAACCCGCCGCTCGGAGCCTCGGGCAAGAGCGCTCCCCGTACGAAATGTCAATGTCTGACACCCTTCCTGGGACACCCTTCCCGGCTACCGCCCCAACTGCCTGTCCCAGGCAGCCAGTTGCACGGTCACTGTGTATTTCTCGGCGCTCGAGAGCGACTCGAAGTCCTTGGGGGGAAGCGCGTGGAGGCGCTCGCGCAGGAAGTCCGGGTCGCTGAGCATCTCACGGTGCTTCAAGTCATTGTCCACCTTGACGATGACAGAAATCACCCGGAGCACGGCCTCCAGGCACTCCTCCCGGGTCGCGCGAGACATGCGCTCCACGGAGAGGGCCAGGTGCTCGCGGACCGACGCGGGGCCTCCGGGGTACCAGGCCTCCAGGGTCTTGCGCCAGAGGGCTGGAAACTCGAGCACCGGGGCCTGTTCCGTGGTCATGGCCTTTCGCCCTGCTACAGCGGCCCGGTGCTCCTCAACCACCAGGCTCCTCGCTCGCTTCGAGGGCAGCGGACGCCTCCCGCCCGCTCAACGGCAGTCCCCGGGCAGGTAGACCTGGCCCTGGAAACCCCTGGGGCGTTCACCCTTGTCATACGCAGCCTGGATTGCCTGCTCGGCCAACTCACCGTGTCGCGCTATTTCTTCCCTGGGCAACGCCTCTTCCTTCTGGGCCGCCACGAGCACCAGGAAAAAACCCGCCAGCCTCCAGGTGCTCCTCGCCCTGACTGCATGCTCTTTCATGTCCAACATGCTCCTCCCGGTGACGTGGGCAGCAGCGGCAGGGGCATGCGGTGCTTTCAATTGGAGTCGACTACAATTGATGTGGGTGTTTGCCCTGCGTTGATTGTAGTCGACTCCAATCAAGACGCGCGGGCGCTCGAAATTGACCGAGCCCGCGCCCGGGTTGCTACGCGCGCGCCACCTGCGCGGGCGGTGGGGCCTCGCTCGCGCCCGGCTGCGAGGCTTCCGCGAGTGCCTCGATGCGCAGCAGCAACTCCTCGATGTGACCGCGCTCCACGCGCACCGCCGAGGGGTTGCCCAGGTCGGAGAAGCGCAGCAGGGTGAGCTGGGCGGCCAGCTCCTCGACGAGCCCGATGCTGTGCTCCAGCTCGCTCGCGGCGTGCTCGTACAGCCGGGTGAGTCGCTCCTTCACGCTCGCGGGTGCGCTCGCCAGTGCCGCTTCCATCTCCAGCAGGCGCCGCTCCTGCGCCCGCAGCCGGGAGACGAAGCCGTCCAGGAGGCGGTGCTCGCGCGCCTGCTCCGCCGCCCACGTGCTCTCCACCGCCGCCTGCCTCCAGCACTCCTCCAGCCGCTGGGTCACCTCGTCGAGCCGCCGCGCCCGCTCGCTCCGGGTGCCACCCTCCGGGCGTGGGAGCGCGTCTCCCGGGGAGAGGAGCACGGGCAGCAGGAAGGGCCAGAGGACGAGGCACAGCAGGGCCTGGCCGAGCCGGTCCTGCAAGGGGCCACCCTGTCGGCGGGTGAAGGCGAAGAGCGCCGCCAGGAGCCCGAGGGCCGCGTATGCCACCAGAATGATGAGTGCCGTCATGGTGTGCTCTCCTCAGCCCAGCGCATCGAAGGCCCAGAAGCCGAGGCCCGAAGTGAAGGCGACCATCATCCAGGAGACCCGCGCGAGGATGCCCACGCGCCAGGCGTCCTCCCCGGAGAGCCTGGCGGTGGGGTTGCCCAGCGCGGCGCGGGTGACGGACTCGGCCATGAGGCTCAGCAGCCCGTGGATGCGTGCGCCCGCCGCCGCCCCGGACAGGAGGAAGGCCGCCGTCAGCAGCAGCGGCCCCGCCCACTCGGCGTCCAGCCGCCACAGCAGGTACAGGGGCGGGGCGAGCCCCGCGAGCAGCAGTGAGCCCGTCGCCGCCGAGGCCAGCAGCGCCGCCACGAGCCGGGCGAGCGGCACGCGCGCCGCCACCAGGATGCTCGCCGCGTAGATGGGGCCCAGGGAGGCCGCGAGCGACATCAGCACATTCATGGACGCCAGTGCCGCCGGGAGGGCCCACGCCTCGCCCCCACCTCGCGCGGCGCTCGACGTGGCCGCGAAGACGCTCGTGCCCGCGGCGATGACTCCCACCGAGCCGAGCACCAGGCCCTGGAGCTGGGAGGGGTCCAACAGCCGCTCCACGATGGAGGACGGCTCGCGCAGCAGCTCCACGAGCAGCTGCCGCTCGGGCTGTCCGGCGGCGCCCGGCTCGGGGAGCGGCGCGCGCTCCTCCACGGACCAGGGCATGAAGGGGGTGAGAGGCTCGACGGTGAGCGTGACACTGCGAGAAATGGCTTCCATGGAGGACCTCGTCGGCGGCTAGTAGAGGTGGAGGAGGAAGGTGTGGATGCGCAGGAGGAAGACGGCGCCGAGGAAGAAGGCGAAGGCGCGCGACAACCACCAGGCGGCCCGGGAGGAGTCGAGCGCGGTGATGACACGCACCGGCAGGGCCGCCACGGTGGCGAGCGCGAGGCCGGGCACGAAGACGGCGGGGAGCACGAGGATGAGCGGCGCATCCTTCGCCACCAGCACGAGGAAGGCCATGAGTGGCATGACGCACGTGGCCACCAGTCCGGCGGCGAGCAGCCCGATGGCGGTGGCGGCCAGCAGGACGCGCGTGGAGAGCCGCAGGCGCAGGTAGATGGCGAAGACGAGGGTGCCGGGGATGACGACGAGCAGTGCCTCGAAGACGGCGCGGAGGGCATCGAGCCTGGGCGCGAAGCGGAGGCCGCCGGGGGAGACGAAGCCGGAAGCGGCCGAGGTCGCGGCGATGAGGACGATGCCGAGCAGCGCCGGGGCGAGGGTCGCCGCGAGGGGGCGCCGAGCCATGTCGAGCGCC
>NZ_DASVWK010001027.1:0-10733 GCF_036389735.1 Archangium sp.
ACCCGCTGGTTCCCCGAGTCCGCGATGTAGAGGTTGCCCTGCGCGTCCATGGCGATCTTCCCGGACGGCGAGGCCGCCTGCCCCGCCGGCCCCTGAATCTTCGCCCCAAGCGCCGGACCCTCGTCTCCACCGAAGCCCGCCTCGCCCGTGCCCACCACGGTGGTGATGATGCCCCGGGTGTCCACGCGCCGCACCCGCTGGTTCGCCTGGTCCGCGATGTACATCGAGCCGTCCGGCCCGAAGACCGTGGCCACCGGCAGATCCAGGATCGCCGCCACCGCCGGCCCTCCGTCCCCTCCGAACGAGCGCTTGCCCGTCCCGGCGATCGTCTCCATCGCCCCCGTGCCCACGTCCATCCGCATCACCTTCGAGTTGTGCCAGGCGCTCAAGATGAGCCGGCCCTGGGGATCGAAGGAGATGTGCGTGGGGTGGTTGAGGCCGAGGTGGTGCGCATGGTGCTCCGTGGCATCACCGAGCTCGCCGGTGCCGATCACCGTCTCCACCGTGTCGTCCTGCTTCACCACGCGCACGCGGTGGTTGTTCCAGTCCATCACCCAGGGCCGCCCGTCCGGGCCCACGGTGACGTCCTGCGGCAGGTACAGCGGCGTCTCCAGCCGGGGCTGGCCCTCGGCGCCGAGCCCCGCGAAGCCCGTCCCCATGTAGTTGCAGATCGTGCCCGACGTCTTCGGACAGGCGTCCTCCGCGCCACAACCCGACAGCGCGAGGACGAGCAGCGGCAGAACGTAGGTCGTTTTCATTTCAGGGCCTCCGCCGGCACGCGGCGAATGCGGTGGTTGTAGGTGTCCGCGATGAAGAGGTTGCCTTCCGAATCCAGCTCGATGCCAAAGGGACGGGCCAACTGCGCCTCCTCCGGCGCCTCCCCATCCCCCGTGAAGCCACGCGTCCCCGTCCCCACCACCGTGCGCAACCGGCCCGTCTCCGGCTCCAACCGGCGCACCACGTGGTTGTCCGTGTCCGCGATGTACAGCCGCCCCTTCGCGTCCATCGCCAGGTCCCTCGGGGCGTTGAGCGTCGCCTCCAGCGCGGCCGCCTCGGAGACGCTCGGGCCCACGGTGCCGGTGCCCACCACCGTGCGGATGACCCCCGTGGCCAGGTCCACCGCGCGCACCCGGTGGTTGTCCGTGTCCGCGACGTAGAGCGTCCCCTTCCCATCCAGCACCACCGCGCCCCCGGGCTGCGGGTTGCCTCCCGTGGGGAAGGACAGCTTCGCCGCGAGCGCGGGGCCTCCGTCTCCGCCGTACCCCTTCTCCCCCGTGCCCACCACCGTCTGCACCGTGCCGTCCGGAGCGATGCTCCGCACTCGCTGGTTGCGCTGATCCAGCACATACACCGTGCCGTCCGTCGCCACCGCGGCGCTCTTGGGCTGATCCATCAGCGCCGCCCCCACCTGCCCGCCGTCCCCCCGGAAGCCCGGCCCCGCGCCGCACAGCACGCGCACGCGGCCCGTGCTGGGGTCCCACGTGCGCAGCTTGTGATTGTGCCAGGCCACCAGCAGCCCCGTGCCGTCCGGCAGGAAGGTGAGACCCGTGGGGTGGTTGAGGTTGACCGTCGTCCCGAGCGCGCCCTCGGCCCGCAGATCGCTCAAGTCCTCCGGTCCGTCTCCGATGGTGGGCGTGCCGATGACCGTGGTCATCTTCCCGTCGGCCTCCACGCGGCGCACGCGGTGGTTGTTCCAGTCCATCACGTAGGCCCGACCATCCGGTCCGAAGGTGACGTCCATGGGCCAGTAGAGGGCGGTGGCCTCCCGAGCAAGGTCATCGCCGTTGAAGGCGGCCTGACCGGTGCCCGCCCAGGTGCAGACGTGCTCCGGCCCGCAGCCGTCATCGCCGCAGCCCGAGAGCACGGGAAGGCACAGGCCCAGGGACGTGAGAAGAATCGTAGGGAAACGGAACGGCTTCATGGAAAGACCCTCATCCCAGCGTCGTGGTCACACCTCAGTTGCGGCGACGGCGCAGGCTCCATGCACCGAACAGCAGGGCCAGCATCGCCGCCGAGCCCGCATCCGTGGCCCCGCAGCCGCAACCGCCCACCCTGCCTCCACCCAGCTCCTGGATGACGCCCAGGATGAGCGGGCTGTTGTCCTTCAGGATGGCCGGTGCGCCCACTTCGCTGTACTGCTCCACCCGCTCCGCGTTGGGGCCCTGGTTGATGGGCTGGTTGAGGCGCGTGAAGAAGTAGCGCCCATCCGGCAGCTCGATGCGCACCTCGCGCTTCGTGAAGTCCTGCTGGCAGGACTCGAAGTGGGCCTTGGCGGTGAAGACGTTGGAGACGTCCGGCGCGTCCGTGTTGAAGTCGAAGTCCGGGTCCACCGTCATCTCCTCGGCGGACATGGTGGTGTACAGGCGCGTGAGGTACGGGTAGGCGTTGAGCAGCGCAGCGGCCGACTTCATCGGCTGCACCACCTGCGCCTCCAGCTCCTTCGCGAAGCCCTGCGCGTCGAAGGGCGCCCGCCCCGGATCCGAGTCGATGGAGGACCGGTAGTAGCTCAAGTTGTTGTAGAACTGTACCTCTTGCACGCCCTGCTGCACGAGCGACGCCGGCATGGGGATGAACCTGCGCAGCAACCCCTGCACCGAGCTGTCGCCCAGGAAGCCCTGGGCCATCATCGCGTTGGCGAAGTCCACCGGGTGCGTGTAGGTCGCGAGCGCGGCGGTGTTGTAGTTGCGGCCGAAGAACTGCGTGAAGTTCTGCCCGAAGCTCGTCGCGCTCCCGGCGAACTCGGTGAGGAAGGCGCGACCGCCGGCCTCGTCCACCGCCGCCGTGGCCACCTGCGGGTAGTTGCGCCCCCCCGACAGCCAGTCCACCCGCGTGGGGTTGATGAGCACATGCCGGTAGTTCACCGGCACGGCGCGCTTCTGCGCCAGCACGTAGGCGATGATCGGCATGTCCGGGCGCGCCGCGATCGCCGTGAGCCGGATGGGGATGCAGGGCCGGTTGCCCTCGAACTTCACCACCAGGGGCTTCAGGTCCCCCACTCCCTTGTCCTGCTGGAGCTTGAGGGCGATGAAGTAGTAGCCGTTGCCCACGTACGGCTCGAGCGCCTTCCCCGTCGACTCGGGGATGTCGTAGCCGTTGGTGGTGAGCCAGGTGCGCAGCTCCACCGCGTCGTCCGCGGTGAGGGTCACCGCGTCATAGGGCCCCACGTCCTCTCGCGACACCACCACCACGCCCCCGGCCCCAGCCTCCGGGGGAGCACTGTCCGCCACGTCCCCGCCCCTCGGCAAGCCGAACAGGGGACTGCACGAGTCGTCCCACTGGAGTTGGAACCGCGGCTGCGTCACCTGATCCAGGTAGGTGAAGAGCTGCGCCGAGCCAATTTCCAGCGGCTTGGGCCTCGCCTGGACTGGCACCACCCAGGCGAACTTCCTCGCGTCGCCCTGGTATTGAATCTGGATGTGGGCCTCGACCGCGTTGCCGCTGACGCCGAAGACGATGCGCTCCCCGGCCTGATCAATAGGCGTCTGGGCACAGAAGAAACCGCCGCAGGCCTCGGCCCTGGGTGCGGACAACAGGCCCACGGCCAGCAGGGCTCCGAACAACACCGCATGACGCATGCACAACCCCCTTGAGGAAAAAGCGCGGGGGGTGCGTTGCAAGCCGCCGGCCGATCGTCAAACCCGCGACTTCACACGTGGCGGGAGACGCGGACCCCTCAGAAATCCACGAGGGGCCCGCGAATCCACGGCGTCAACTCCCGGCGAGCCGGGGCTTGTCGCCCCCGGGGAGCGAGGGGCCCTGTCCCCCGGAGCCCGAGCCGTGCTCGTCGGAGCCCTGGCCGCGCAGCTTGCTCCACCGGGTCATCATCCGATCCGCCACCACGTAGAAGGCGGGCACCACCAACAGGCTGAGCACGGTGGAGACGGACAGGCCTCCCAGCACGGCCACGGACATGGGCCGGCGCGTCTCGCTGCCAGCACCCAGCGCCAGCACCGCCGGCACCGCCGCCATCATCGTGGCCAGCGTCGTCATGAGGATGGGCCGCAGGCGCACCGGCCCCGCCCGCTGCATGGCCTCCACCGCGTTCGCGCCCTGCTCGCGTTGCTGGAGCGCGTAGTCCACCAGGATGATGGAGTTCTTCTTCACGATGCCCATCAGCAGCAGCAGGCCGATCATGCTGAAGATGTTGAGCGTCGTGCCCGTGGCCGCCATCGCGAACGCCGCCCCCGCCACCGACAGCGGGAGGATGGTGAGCACCGTCACGGGGTGCATGAACGAGTTGAACTGCGAGGCGAGCACCATGTACGCCACCCCGATGCCCAGGAGGAGGGCGAAGAGGAGGCTGCCCATGGACTCCTGGAAGGCCACGCTGGAGCCGCCGAACACCACGCGGGTGCCGCCCGGCAGGTCCTTGGCCAGCTTCTCCACCGTCTCCAGCGCCTCCTGCTGGGTGGCGCCGGGGGCCACGTTGGCGAAGATGCTGATGGCGCGCTCGCGATCCTTGCGGGTAATGGCCTGAAGCGCCGGACGCTCCTCCTGCTTCACCAGCGCGGACAGCGGCACCAGCTCGCCCGTGCCCGTGCTCACCTTCAGCATCGACAGATCCTCCGGCCGCGAGCGCTGATCCTTCAGCAGGCGCAGCCGCACGTCGATGCGGCGCCCGCCCGTGCTGTACTTGCCCACGCGCACCCCGCCCACCAGGGCATTGAGGGTGGTACCCACCGTCTCCATGGACACGCCCAGATCCGCGGCACGCGCCCGGTCCGGGGTGATCCGCAGCTCCGGCATGCCGAGCTGGTAGTCCGTGTCCACGTCCACCACCTTGCCGCTCGCCTGGAGCTGCTCGCGCATGTTCGTGCTGGACTCGATGAGCCGCTCCCAGTCCGAGCCGCGCACGCTGAACTCCACCGGGAAGCCGCGCGAGGCGGTGAAACCGCTCTGCGACAGGTCCATCACCACCGCGCGCAGGCCCGGGTACGAGTTGAGCTCCTTGCGCAGCAACTGGTTGAACTCGGACTGCGGCATGCGCTGATCCGGCGGCACCAGGGTCACCATCAACATGCCGCCGTTCACCCCGCCGCCACCGCCGCCCACCACCGCGAACATGCGCGTCACCTCGGGCCGGGTGCGCAGGAACGCCTCGGCCTTCAGGAAGAGTCGATCCGTCTCCTCCACGGTGCTGCCCACCGCCGTCTGGAGCCGGATCATGATGCGACTCTGATCCTGCGAGGGGACGAACTCGCTCGACAGGCTCTTGAAGGCGAAGCCGGACAACGCCATCAGCGCCAGGGCGCCGCCCAGCACCCACCAGGGCCGCCTCAGCCCCCGCGCCAGCACCTTGCCGTACTGGTGCTCCATCCAGGTGAAGCCCCGGTCCACGAGGAGGCCCACCTTGCTGCGGCCCTCGCGACCCGTCTTGAGGAGCTGCGCGCACCGCGCCGGCGCCAGGGTGATGGCCTCCACGTAGGACAGCAGCACCGCCACGCACAGCGTCACGCCGAACTGGAGGAAGAACTTGCCGATGATCCCCTTCATGAAGATGACGGGGAGGAAGATGGCCACCACCGCCAGCGTGGCCGCCAGGGCCGCGAAGGTGATCTCGTGCGTGCCCTCGCGCGCCGCGCGCACCCGCTCCTTCCCCTCTTCCGAGTGCCGGAAGATGTTCTCCATCACCATGATGGCGTCATCCACCACGATGCCCACCGCCAGGGATAGGCCCAGCAGGGTGAAGGTGTTGAGGGTGAAACCCAGGAAGTAGATGACCGCCACCGTGCCCAGCAGCGACATGGGGATGGCGAGGATCACGTTGAGCGTGCTGGAGAGCGAGCCGAGGAACGCCCAGCACACCAGCGCCGTCAGGATGCAGGCCAGCAGCAGCTCGAACTCGATCTCGTGGACGCTCTCCTCGATGAATCGGGTGGAGTCGAAGTTGACGCCCACCTCCATGCCCTCGGGCGCGGTCTTCTGAATCTCGGCCACTTTGGCGCGCACCCCTTGGGCCACGGCCACCGCGTTGGCGCCGCGCTGCTTGCGGATGCCGAGTCCCTGCGCGGGCTCGCCGTTGACGCGGGCCATGCGGCGCAAGTCCTCGAAGCCGTCTTCCACCAGCGCCACGTCGGACAGGTAGACAGGCGAGCCGTTGCCCTCGCGCACCACCAGGTGGCGAAGTGTCTCCAGATCCAACGCCTCGCCCATGACACGGACGTTGACCTCGCGGCCCTCCGTCTCGATGCGGCCAGCGGGCAGCTCCACGTGCTCGCTCCGAAGCGCGTTGGTGACGTCCGCGACGGTGAGCCCGCGCGCGTCCAGCTTCTCCGCGTCCACCCAGATGCGCACGTTGCGCTCCAGCGAGCCGCCCAGGGTCACCTCGCCCACGCCCGGCACCGTCTGGAGCACCTCCTTCACCCGGTAGCGCGTGAAGTCGGAGATGAGCTGCCGTGAGAAGGGCCCGGACACGCCCAGCCACATGATGGGCTGATCCTCCGGGTTGCTCTTGGAGATGACCGGCGGATCGATGTCCCTCGGCAGGCGGTTCTGCGCCTGGCTCACCTTGGACTGCACGTCTTGGAGCGCCTGATCCACGTTGCGTGACAGATCCAACTCCACGGAGATGCTACCGCCGCCCTGGCGCGCGCTGGAGGTGATGGTCTTGACGCCCTCCACCTGCATCGCCGCTTCCTCGAGCGGCTCGATGATGTCGTTCTCCACCGCCTCCGGCGAGGCCCCCTCCCAGCTCACGTTGATGCCGATGACGGGGTAGTCCACGTCCGGGAACTGGCTGATGCCGATGCGCTGCGCCGCCACCAGTCCGAAGACGATGGTGGCCGCCATCAACATCCACGCGAAGACGGGCTTCTTGATGCAGACCTCGGTGATGTTCATCGAACGGCCCCTCCGTTGTTCGCGTCCGGCTCCTGGCGCGGCTCACCCGTGAAGGTGGGCTTGGGGCCCTCGGCGATGCGCACCGCGGCACCGTCCTTGAGCGCCTCGCCACCGCGCACCACCAGCTGCTCGCCGGGCTTGAGTCCCTCGCGCACCTCCACCAGCCCGTCCGCCGTGCGCAACCCGAGCTCCACCACGCGCTCGCGCGCCTAGCCGTCCTGCACCACGAAGGCCAGGAAGCCGCGCTCGCTGGGGCGCACCGCCGTCTGGGGAATGACCGGAGCCCCCTTGGCCGTCTCCACCGGCACCGTCACCGTGGCGAAGGCCCCCGGTCGCAGCGCCTTAGCCTCCGCGCCGCTCACCTCCGCCGTCACCTTCACCATGCGGCTCGCTGGATCCGCCGCGTCGGCCACGTAGCTGATGCGGCCCGTGTACGAGCGCCCGTCCGAGCGCACCGTGAAGCGCGCCGGCATGCCCGGCTTCAGCCGCGCCACGTCCGACTCGGGGACGGTGAAGCGCAGCAGCAGCGGATCCCTCCGCAGCAGCGTGGCCATCACCGTGCCCGGCTGCACGTACTGCCCCGTCTGCACCGTGCGCGTCTGCAACACGCCCTCCATGGGCGCCTTCACGTACGCGTCCCGCAGGTTCAGCTCGGCCTGATCCAGCGCCGCCTTCGCCGCGCTCGCGTCCGCCGCGGCGGTGCGCGCCCGCGCCTCGGCCGTGTCGAGCTGCTCGGCCGGCAGCAGGCCCGGCTTCACCTCGTTGGCCGCCGTACGCCGCCCGGCCGACGCCTGCGCCTCCTCCTTCGACGCCTGCGCCTTCTCCAGCGCCGCCTGCGCCGAGCGCACCGCGATGCTGTAGCGCGTGGGCTCGATCTCCGCGAGCACCTCGCCCTTCTTCACCGTCTGGCCTTCCATGAAGCGCACCTGCTCCACCACGCCCGCCACGCGCGCGGTGATCTGCACCTGCTCGAAAGCCTCCACCGAGCCCACCGCCGAGACGACATACTCCACGTCGCGCGACTCCACCGCCGCGACCTCCACGGGGAACTGGAGGGGCCCTCGGCCGCCAGGGCCTCCGCCCTTGCCACCCCCCTGGGCCCCGGGAGCGCCAGCGCCTCCCTTGCCCGCAGCAGCCCCATCCGCCTGCTTCCCACACCCCGACCCCAGGGCGAGCGCGACGCTCAGCGCCAGTGCCATGACATGAATCTTCACTTACGGCTCCTTCCCCAGCGGATCGAGTCCCACGGCGGCCCGCAGCTCCAGCAGCGAGGACCCCAATGCATAGCGAGCCCGGGCAAGCGCCACCTCGGCCTCGAACTGCCTCACCTGCGCATCACTCAAGGCCAACGCCGAGACGAGTCCCTGGCGATACAGGATGCTCGTCTCCTCCGCGTTCTGGCGGGCGGCCTTGAAGGCCACCTCGCTCCGATCCAACGCGGCCTGGAAGGTGCGCAGTGACACCCGCGCGCGCTCCACCGCCACGTCCACCCGACGCACCCGCGCCTGTGTGTCCAGCTCCAACGCCCGAGCCAGGGCCAACCGCTCCCGGCGCTCCGCGTAGCGCTCGCCACCGTCGAAGAGCGTCCAGGAGAGATCCACCGTGAAGAAGATGTCGCTCGTCCGGCCGGTGAGGCCCGCCTCGTTCGTGTAGCGGTACTGGGCGCTGGCCCCAAGCGAGGGGAACAGGCGGGCCAGGGGCTCGCGCGCGCTGGCCTCCTGCGCCTGCACCCGCAGCTTCGCGGAGAGGATGTCCGGGCGGCGCTCCTCGGCCTTGTCGGCCAGTCCCATGAAGGAGTCCACGGGGCGCGAGGCCTCGGTGAGCAGTTGCTCGGGCGCGGCCAGTGGACCCTCCACCGTCGTCACCAGGAGGTAGCCCAGCTCCAGGCGGCTCGTCTGGGCCTGGCCCACCGATTCGGCGAGCTGCGCCTCCGCGCTGGCCACATCCAGCTCCGCACGCGTCACGTCATTCGTGCTCGCCAGCCCCGCCTGCGCCCGGGCACGCGCTTCCTCGAGCGACTGGCGTGCCAGGGCGAGCCGGCGCTCGGAGGCCTCGACCACCTGCTGAGAGCCCAGCGTGGAGAGGAAGGCATTGGCGGCCTGGAAGCCCACCTGACGGCGGGTCTCCACCGCGTCCTGCTCCGACGCCTCGCTGTCGCGCTTCGCCGCCTGGTAGAGCGGGAAGCCGCGCGCGTCGAAGAGGGTGATCCGGGCGACGGCCGTTCCTCCCAGGCCGTTCAGGCGCTGCTGCACCACCTCTTCTTCGCCCACCTGCCGCGTCAGCTCCTGCGTGCGGCGGGTATAGGTGCCCGTGGCGCTCACCCTCGGGAGGAAGAAGGCGCGGGCGCGGCCCACGCGGGCCCCAGCGGCCTCGGCGCGGGCCTGGGCCGACAGCACGCCCTCGTTCTGCTCGGCCGCGAGCGACACCGCCCGCTCCAGCGTCAGCGGCTCCTGCGTCGGGGGGGGGGAAGGGGACGCCGGCTGCTGCTCCTGCGCACGCACGTCAGGCGCACAAAGGGCGAGCCAGGCACACATGGGGACGGCAAAAGCGGATCGGATGAAGGTCATGCGCGTGCGAAGGGGGCCATCCGGGGGGCGAGCGACAGGAGGTGACCATATAGCGGACACTTTGAGGTCCAGCCATGGGAAGGTGCCTGTCTAGACGCTGCATCGCACCTCGGGCTAATGGTGAAGCGGACGATGGCTTTCACGACGGGCGCGATGCGCCCGGGAATGCACGAGCAATGCGTTTATTCCTGGTGACGGTAGGAATCTTGGCACTGGCCGGTTGCAGTCGGGGGACCGACTCCGGACAGGGGGCCGTGCGCGTGGAACTCTTCTACGCGTCGTTCCGTCCCGGGTGTCTGACGGTGACCGTACTGGACGAGGCGGACGCGAGCCGCACCGAGACGCAGGAGCTGCCCGTGGAGTCGCGGCGCAGCGACGACAAGACGGTGGCGGTGTTCCGCAAGGCGGACTGGAGCCGCAACCTGCGGGTGACGGCGAGCGCGCGCGAGGCCTCGTGCTCGGGGCCCGAGGTGGCCACCAGCTCGCAGTCCATCGAGGTGCCCCAGACGGGCGCCACGGTGGTGTACCTGGATCTGCGCGCGCAGGATCTCGACGGGGACGGGTTCGTCTCGGCGCGAGCACCCGGCAAGGGCACGGACTGCGACGACGAGGACGCGAAGGTGTACCCCGGCGCCCCGGAGACGTGCGACGGCAGGGACAGCAACTGCTCCGGCAACGAGAACGACGCCACCGACAAACGCGGCTACTACGTGGACGCGGACGGAGACGGCTACGGCAACGCCCTTCAGGTGGTGCGGGGCTGCATGCCGCCCTCGGGCTCGGTGGCCGAGGCCGGGGACTGCCACGACGCGGACAAGACCATCCACCCGGGACAGCCGGAGCCGCGCTGCGACGGGGTGGACGAGGACTGCGACGGCACGGCGGACGATGAGTTCCGGCCTGGGACGGCCTGCGAGACGGAGCTCGGGTGCGCGGGTACGCGCCAGTGCGCCGATGACGCCACGACGGCCGTGTGCATCGCCACGCAGTCGCCCCTGGAGTGGTTCGTGGATCAGGACGGTGACGGGCGCTTCGGTACGAGCGTGGGCGTGTCCTGCGACATGCCGCCGGGCGCGAAGTCCACGAAGGACGCCGACGAATGCAACGACACCTCGCGCTTCATCGGCGGCGCCGAGGTGTGCGACCGGCTGGACAACGACTGCGATATGCCCAAGGCCGTGGACGAGGGCGTCTGCGTCGGAAACGCCTGGACGTCGCGGACCGTGCTCGACACGAGCGCGACGTGGGAGGCGGTGGCCACCCATGGCGCGGGCTCGGCGTGGCTCGCGGGAGCGGGCGGCCGGCTCGCGCACGTGCGCGGCTCCA
>NZ_DASVWK010001028.1:0-6650 GCF_036389735.1 Archangium sp.
ATGCTCGTCTTCGGGCCAGACTGCGGGACCGCGACGCTCGACGGCACCGCGGTGGAGCTGCCCGCTCGCCGTCCGGGAGGAAAGGGGCGTCGTCACTGAGACGTCCCTGAGTACGCGGCCCGGGGGCTCTACCCCTCCCCCCCCGGGCCGCGGCCTCGCCTCTTGCCCGAAAAAAAGCCTCACGGGTCCAAGGGAGAGAAGCAGCGAGGAGGCAGCCCGCATGATGAGCAGCCTGGCCCAAGGTGACGAGCGCGGATTGCGGGTAGACTTCGGGCTCCTCCCTTCTTTGAAGGCAGCAGTGAGCCGAGCCGACTCGCAGCAGATCTCCGTGCTCTTCAGCCAACACGGGCCCCGGGTGTATCGGCGAGCCCTGCGGCTGCTCGGCAATCCCGCGGACGCCGAGGAGGCGACGCAGGAAATCTTCATCCGCGCCTTCCGCTCCGCCGAGGGTTTCCGGCAGCAGAGCCAGCTGACGACGTGGGTGTATCAAATCACCACCCACTACTGCCTGAACCTGATTCGGGACCGCACGCGGCGCACCGAGCTCTATACGGAGCACGTGGCGCCCATGGCGGACGACACCGACAGGGCGGACCCGGCGCACCCGGATGACATGCTGCTGCTGCGGCGGTTGCTCGCGGAGGCCGACCAGCGCCAGGCAGCGGCGGCCGTGTACGTCCTCCTCGATGGCATGTCGCACGAGGAGGCGGCCGTGGTGCTCGGCGTATCCAAGCGGACGGTGGGCAACCTGCTCGAGCGTTTCCAGGCGTGGGCGAGCGCGCGAGTCAGCGCGCCGCCGGAACCCAAGAAGACGTCCGGTTTCCTCGGATTTGGAAGGAAGCGTTCATGAGCCCGCCCGACTTCAGCAAGCTGCGGCAGGGGCGCCCGGAGTGCCCGTCCGACTTCACGTTGGATCGGCTCCACGCGGGCGAGCTCTCCCGGGAGGAGGCCCAGGAGCCCGAGCGGCACGTGGCCGGCTGCGCGGACTGTGGCGCGCGCATGGCCGAGCGCCGGGCCGGCTTCGATGGCCTGCCAGGGGTGGATCCGCGCGTGATGCTGGGGCGCATCCGGACGGGGCTCGACAGGCCCCTCCCGCTCCCCCAGCGGCTCCTCGGCTGGCTGCGCCGCCACGTCGCTCCCCTGACGATGGTGGCCACCGCGGCCGTCGCCCTCCTGCTCGTCACCGGCCAGGAGAACGTCCAGCCTCCGATGACGCGGGCGAAGGGCTCGCTCGCGCTGCACGTGTTCCGGCTCGTGGGGGACCATGCGGAGGAGGCGGTCAGCGGGGGCACGTTCGCCCCGGGAGACCGGCTCCGCTTCACCGTGGACCTGCCGTCGGAGGGCTTCGTGACGGTGCTCGGCGTCGAGTCCTCCGGGGCGCTCTACACCGCGTGGCCGCTCGAGCCCGGGACACAGACGCGCTTCGGTGAGGACAAGGGCATCCCGCTGTCCGGCGCGGTGTCGCTCGATGAGCAGCCGGGCCGCGAGACGCTCCACCTCGTGCACTGCCCGATTGAAGTGGGCCCGCCGCGGTGCACCTCCGCGGGTGCCAAGGCCGCGCCCGTGTGCCCCGCCGGCTGCGTCACCACGCCGTTCATCCTGGTGAAGGGCCCATGAGTCGAGGGTGGACGGGACTGCTGGGCCTGCTCCTCGCGCTGCTCGTGCCCTTCACGGCCCGGGCGCTCCCGGAGCACACCTGGGTCGTCGCCATCGGCCACAACGATGGGGCCCGCAACGAGGTGAGCCTGCTGTACGCGGAGCAGGATGCCAGGACGATCGTCGACGTGCTGCGCGAGCACGGGAGCGTCTCGTCCCGGCGCACGATCCTCCTGCTGGGCGAGGACGCGAACACGGTGCGGCGCACGCTCCAGGAGGTGAACGCCACCATCCGCGTCCAGGCGGGCCAGGGGCACCCCACCGCGCTCGTGGTCTTCTATTCGGGGCACGCCGACGCGGCGGGGCTCCACCTGGGGGGCACCGAGCTGCCGCTGGAGGAGTTGAAGACACTCGTCGAGGGCTCACCGGCGGGCGTGCGCGTGCTGGTGCTCGATGCATGCCGCTCGGGGACGGTGACGCGCGTGAAGGGCGTCAAGGCGGCGGAGAGCTTCCAGCTCACCCTGCGCAACGAGGTGGCCACCGAGGGCCTGGCCATCATCACCTCGAGCGCCGCGGGCGAGGCGAGCCAGGAGTCGGACCGACTGCGGGGCTCGTTCTTCACCCACCACCTGGTGAACGCGCTGCGAGGCGCGGCGGACCACGACGACGACGGCAAGGTGACGCTGCCCGAGGCGTACAGCTACACCTACGCGCAGACGCTCCGCTCGAGTGGACAGACGGTGGCGCTCCAGCACCCGACGTACTCCTGGGAGGTGAAGGGGCGCGACGAGCTGGTGCTGTCGGTACCGGCCGAGCCCCGGAGTCGCGCGGGCCGGCTGCGGCTGGGCGAGGCCGCGCTCTACCTCATCATGGAGGGGCGGCAGGGGGGGCCGGTGGTGGCGGAAGTCACCCCACAGGGCCAGCGACGGGAGCTGTCCCTGCCCGCGGGCAACTATTTCGTGCAGCAGCGCAACTCGGACGAGTACCGCGAGTACCAGGTGGCGCTCGCCACGGGGAGCATGGTGGAGCTCGCCACGCTGCCCTTCGAGACCGTGCGCTATGACCGGCTCGTGCGCCGCCGGGGCGGCCCGAAGGCCTACACGCAAAACGTCTCCCTGCTCGGAGGCGCGCGGGGGCAGATGCTCGCGGGCGAGGGCGCCACCCCGCAGCTCCAGCTCGGCTACGGCCTCGACTTCGAGTGGGGCTCCGTGGGGGTGCGGCTGCGTGGCATGACGATCCAGGGAGCCGGCTCGGACGGACTGCTGGTGCGCCGCCACGATGAGCTCGGACTGGGGCTGACGCTGATGCGCTTCATCGACCTGGAGCCCGTGAGCGTGGCCTTCGGACTGTTCGTCGAGGGCGTGATGCACCGGCAGGACTTCGACACGGAGCGGCTCGTCGAGAGCCGGCGGGCCCTGGGCGCGGGCTTCGGCGGCATCCTGCTGGTGGAGAGACACCTCGGAGCGGGAGTGGCCCTGCGCCTGGAGGGAGGACCGGTGAGCGGGCTCTTCAAGCGCGCCGTGGTCCAGGGTGGCGAGACGACGGGCCAGGAGGAGTTGATAACCCCCCTCACCTGGTGGGGCACGGGAGGACTCGTATGGCGCTGGTGACACTCCGGAGACTGGCCTGGGTGCTCGCATGCGGGACGCTCGCGTGCGGGGACTCGCTCGTGGATGAGAGGTACTCGGGGACGGCGCGCTTCACGGTGCCCGGCTCGGTGAACGGCGTCTCGCAGTACGTCACCGAGGCCAACCCCGAGGTGAGCATCGGGGTCTTCTGGAGTGTCCGGAAGCCGGGCGCGACCAGCGAAACGCTCATCGAGCAGCCGGGGGCGGCCCTCCGCGCGGAGTATTACCGGCCCTTCGAGCTGAAGCTGTTCGACGAGCCCGGTGCCGAGCACTTCAACACCCTGCCCTCGGGCGCGCGGTATGGCGCGGCGTGGCTCGCGGCCTACCAGGACGCGAATGACAACGGGCGAAGGGATGAGACGGAGCCGCTCATCGGCGGCTCCAATGGGCGGTTGTTGATTCGCGCGCCCAAGGCACTGACAGCGAAGGATTCGCCCACGGGGGCGGCGCTCCCCGAGGGGTGGCATCTCGTCTCGACCCCGCTCAACTGCTCGCTGCCCCCCGGGGCTCCTCCCCCCCCGGCTGGCTCCACCCCCGTGCCGGCGGACCCCGTGGCGGATGGCGAGTGCGGAGTGCCGCTCGGAAATTCCTGCAAGAACGACGCGGAGTGCGGAGGCGGCGTGTGCGTCCGCGAATTCCTGGGAGGGTGGCCCAACGGCGCCTGCCTCATTCCGGAGCCTCCGCCGAACGGCTGCCGCCAGAAGGGCTCGGTGCTGGTGAGGGACCCCGGCAATCCGACGAAGGGGTTCTGGGTGAAGGCCTGTACGGTGTCGGCCGACTGCGGGCGTCCCGCGCCCTTCCAGTGCGACCAGCAACGCCGCATGTGCAAGCCCAGCGCCAATGTCCCGGTGGACTTGAATGACATGGGGCCGCCGCGCGGCTACTGCAATCCAACCGGGACGACGCCTCCGCCGCCCTGAGTGCAACCCAACCCCTTCCTTCTCCTTCTGGGAGAGGGTCAGGATGAGGGTCTGTGCTGACTGTCAGGCCGCGGGGCTCGCACACCTTTCATCGCGAGCTTCCAGAGCGCGAACAGTGCCATTTCCTTCTCGTGCTGAATTGAAGCGGTGCGCACGAATTCCTTCAATGGCCCAAGGGCCTCGGGCAGCTCAAGCTCTTCGAGCCTTTTGAGTGCCAGCCGGCGTACCTTGTCGTCAGGATCATTCAAACAGCGCAACATGAGGTGATTGACTTTGTCGTCATTGAACTCGGCGATCAAGACGAGGGCCTTCCTGCGGCTCTTCGGATCCTCCTCATCGGCCATGGCAAGCAAAGAATTCAGAGAGAGGATTTGTTTCGCTGGGGCCCGCGTGGCGCCGCTGGTGTACTGCCTCCACCACTTGGCAACGGTCGAAGCGAGTTTCCTGAGAGTCACGTCTTCATGATTCGACCCTAGCTGTATGGCCGTTTCCACCAAGCTCGGATCCAAGGCAATGGAGTCTTGTTGCCCATCCAGAGAGTTCACAACCACCACCACATTTATTGTCTGGAGAAGCCCTTGCAGGGTGTTCGTGTCTGGATTCCCGACAACGGATTCAACGACCTTGAGTAATTCTTCCTTTCCGCTCAAGAAAGCGGAGAAGAACGCAGTTGTTGTGACGGTCAGGTCTGGATCACGAACGAGACGCGTCAAAAGCTCCTTGCCAAGAGCAGCATCAAGGTCGGCCAGCATCCTGCACAGACCCACGCGAAGGAGCGAGGATGGAGCCTGAGTGAACTCGAGCAATGCTCGTCGTGCCCGCGGAGGTCCCTCCATGAAGCCCAGGGCCTTCATCGCCTTGGATCGGAAATGCTCGTCGGCGCTTTCGGTCATCCGAAGCAGTACATCCAGCAGACGTTCGCTGAAGTCCGTCAACGCCAGCTCGCGCAAGAACGGATCGAAGGCGCCCAGGGGCATGTCCCGTATCCATTCCACCAGGGCCCGAGCGATCTCCTGCTGGAGTGGGACGGGCAGCACATCCCCGGCCTCGCTCGCGAGCAGTGACGCCAGATAGATCTGCTTGCGAAGCAGCTCCGTCACATACCGGCGCTCGCCCTGCTCCTGGTACTCCAACACCCGCCGGATGAGCTTCTGGGTCGCCTGGGCGCGCTTCTGGATGAGCGCCATGTACCCCACCCCCAGGCGGAGCACCTCCTCCCAGCGCGGATCCAAGAGGTGCTCGAAGGCCACCTCCTCGAACCGCTCCGAGGAGAGCAGCCCCACGGCGGTGAAGAACTCCTGGAAGGTCAGGTGGAGGAAGCCCCACTGGCCCGCGCCGCGTTCCAGGAGGATCTGCACCTCCTTGCCCGCACGTTCGAGGAACTCCCGGGCGGACCGTTCCGCGTCCCGCCGCGTCCCTCCATCCCGGGCCTGAATGGCCTCGGCCAGCGTCTCGATGACGAACGCCTCGGGCGCGGCTCCGGCGGGCCACTCCTCGTGCATCCGCAGGGCGAGTTCACCCAGGATGGGAATGGCCTCTTCCTCGTAGCGGATGCTGCGCGTCTCGCTCTCGCCCGCCACGACCCGGCGGGCGTTGCTCCAGGTCTCGCAGAGCGTCCGCGAGAAGATCTCATAGGCCTGGACCCGGTGGCGCGGAAGCTGTCCCTCTGCCCTGTGGATGAGCGCCAGGGCCGACAGCAGAAAGGGATTGCGCGCGAGGTCCCGCAGGCGCGGGTTCTTGAAGAGCGCCTCCAGGAGCTTTCCAGACTCGCGCTCCGCTCCAAGGTCATCGGGGACGCCGTCGTTCTCCCAGCGCCGACACGCCCGCTCGAAGGCCCAGGCGTAGCGGCGGACCTGCTCGTCGTCGAAGGGCCCGAGCGTCGTCTCGAGTCCGTCCGGCAGCGAGAAACCGGAGTAGCCCACCACGCGGGCCGAGGCGATGAAGCGGTTGCGAGGGAACCGGGCGCAGAAGGTCTCCAGCCACCGCAGGAGGGGGCCACGCACCTCACTGCGCACCTCGTCGAGCCCATCGAGCAGCACGAGGCACTCCCCCGCCTCCAGCACCCGCTCCAGGAAGTGCCGCAGCGGGGCCTCTCCGCCGACGTTCCGGTCGTGGAAGTAGACCGCCAGCGCGTCGATGACGGAGCCCACGGAGCCCAGCCGCTCGCGGATCTCCGCCAGCCGCCCCACGCTGACCATGAGCGGAAGGAGCCGCTCCGAGGGTCCCAGGTGCTCGGCCCAGGACAGCGGACCTCCGGCGGCCAGCACCGCGAGCCAGCGCAGCACCGTCGTCTTTCCCGAGCCCGGATCTCCCAGCACCACCAGCGCGCGCCGCTCCCCCACGAGCTTCGGGAGGGGCACGGAGAGCAGGGCGGGCTCGAACTCCTTCAGGGATCTGCTCGCCGCGAGCAAGGTCTCCGGCAGCCCACCGCTGCCCAGCCACTCCGAGAGGGAGGACATGGACGGGCCCGACCGGGTCCGCACCCGAGCCTCGGGCGCGATGAACA
>NZ_DASVWK010001029.1:0-2903 GCF_036389735.1 Archangium sp.
AGCGCTCGAAGGTGCGCGGGGATGCCGTCAGCTCGTGGTGCACGTGCTCCATCCACTCGGGCGCCAGGCGCTGGAGCCCCCGCCTCATCCGCTCCTGGATGGTGGCGACGGTGCGCGCCTGCTCCTCCTCGCTCCTCCCCGCCAGCGCGCGCAGCGGCACGTGCGTGGACACCGTGAGCGTGCGGTGGCCCGGCGGCGCCCGGCCCATGTCCGCCTCGCCGCTGAAGGAGGCGAAGAGGTGGTTGCCCTCCACGAAGGGCGCCCCCTCGTCCTGCACCAGCTCCAGGTGGTGCGCCTGGGGTGAGGCCTCCTCGGGCGCTCGCACCACGAGGTACAGCATCACCGCGCCCCAGCCCTCCGCGACGCGTCCGCTCAGCTCCCGGAGGTACGCGGGCTCGCGCTCGGGCGGCAGGCCCAGCAGGCGCGTCAGCCCTCGTGGCAGCAGGTTCGTCACCACGTGCCGCGCGAGCAGTTCGCCCCGGCGCGTCGAGACCTTCCAGCCTCCTGGCACCGCCTCCAGCCCCTTCACCCGGTTGGCGTACAGCACCTCGCCCCCGCCCGCGGTGACGGCCCCCGCCAGTGCGCTCGCCAGCCGGCCAATGCCGCCGCGCACGTGCCCGGTGCCTTGCCAGTAGTAGTCCATGGCCCCGAGCGCGAAGGGGGCCTCGGCCTCGGTGACTCCGCACTGCACCGTTATCTGGCAGAGCGCGTCCAGGTACGTGCGCAGGGGGGTGAAGCCCAGCAGTCCGAAGCGCTCCAGCACGGCGCCGAGCGGCCTGCCCATCCAGCGCAGCAGGGGCAGGTAGCGCGAGGCCCGTGAGGCGTGCCGCAGCAGCGCCCGCACATCGAGCGGCGGCAGCAGCGTGGGGTCGTCGAGGAGGTGCCACAGCGTCCGCGCCACCTGCCGCTGGAGGGTGAAGAAGTCGCGCAGCGCGTCGGCCGGGGCGTTGGGAAAGGCGCGGAGCTGCTCCATCAACCGCTCGCGCTCGCGGTACACGGTCAGCCGCAGGCCCGGGGTGCGCAGCTCCACCAGCGGGTCCAACCAGTCCACCGTCACGTCCAGCCCGAGCTGGCGTACCCAGCGGCCAAAGAGCTGATCCTCGCCGAGCCCGGAGAAGAGGGTGGCGCCGGCCTCGAAGGAGTAGCCGTGCCGGCGGAAGGTGCTGGCGCAGCCTCCCGGGTAGTTGAGCGTCTCGCACAGCGCCACGCGGGCGCCGCGCTGGGTGAGCTCGAGCGCCGTGGCCAGTCCGCCGAAGCCCGCGCCCACCACCACCGCGTCATACCAGGTGTTCGTCATCGTCCCCTGCCGGCCGCCCGGCGGGAGTTCAGGGCTGGGCCTCGCCCCGAGGCTGCACGCCCTGCTCGGGCCGCACGCCCGCCTCGCGCAGCACGCGCACCACCTCGGTGGCCATGACGCGGTGGCCCTCGGCGCTCGGGTGGATGCCGTCCACCTCCAGCCCATCGATGAAGAGGTGCACGTTGTTCGGCTGGCGCGTCACCGCCTCGAAGTCGATGACGTTCGGGAAGGAGGCCCGAATCCACGCGTTCATCTCCAGCCGCTGCGCCTTCACCACCTCGTAGTCGCCGTGGTTGGACTTCTCCTTGGGCAGCAGCGTCCCCACCCACGGGCGGCAGAAGGGCCGCAACCGCGAGATGAGCGTGTTCATCCGCGCCTGGAGGGCGCTCGTGCCAAGGGAGCTCAAGTCATTGGTGCCCAGCAGCAGGATGCAGTCGGTGACGCCCTGGAGCGCGAGCACCTCCTGGTCCAGGTTCATCAGCGCGTCATAGAAGCCCTGGCCCGACACCCCGGCGTTGACGAGAGGCACGCCGAGCCGCGCCTCGGCCAGCGAGGGCCACGCCCGGCGCGTGTCGTCGTGGTCGGAGATGTAGCCCTCGGTGATGCTGTCGCCCAGGGCGACGAAGGCGCGCGAGGGCGGTCCCTCCACGTCCACCGTCATCAACCCCACCGCCTTCTCCCACGCGCTGCCCCCCAGTGCGCCCGGGACGCTCGAGTACGAGCCCGAGCGCACATAGCTGCCGGGCAGGGCCATGATGGCGCTCACCGACAGCGCGCCCTGCACCTCGAAGGACACGGCCAGCTCGTCGCGGAAGCCCACGGCGAAGGGCACGGGATCCGACACCACGCGCACCCGCTTGCCCACGGAGAAGCCCGGCGTGCCGGAGAACGTCACCGCCACCGGCGCGGAGGCCAGCGAGCCATTGGGCCCCGCACGGGCCACCGTGGCCTTGCGCAGCACGAGGCTGCCGTCCCCCGAGCGGAAGGTCAGCCGCACCCGCTGCCCCGCCCGCCCCACCGGCACGCGCAGCCGGAACGTCACACTGCCCGTGCTGTAGGACCAGCGCAGCGCCTGGTGGAAGCCCGGCTGGAACATGGGCGGCACCGGCCGGGGCTCGCCCTGGGCCCGCTCCTCGCGGATGGGCGCCACCTCCAGGCCACCCCCCGCCAGCGGCGACTCCTCGTGGGTGCTCAGCGTGGGCGCATTCCCTGCCTCATCGTGGAAGGACTCTTCCCACCCCTCCGGCCCGGGGCCACACCCCATGGCGATGATGGCCCACGTGCATACCAGGACTCGCGTCCCCAACCTCCCCCGCATCCGTGCCCCTCCCCGTTGCCGGAGAGAGTGTGCACCTCGCAGGCCAACGGGGAGGGGGGCACCCCCCACGTCCTCCAGGAAACAGCGACTCGCCCCGCGGGGTAGGGTGGGGCCGACACACGACGGCCCCCGCTCGCGGAGTGCGCGCGGAGGCCGTGCCGTGATGCTGCCTCTTCAGGTGACTACGGCAGGACGCGCGCCACCAGCTTCCACTTGCTGCTGGTCATGGCGGTGTTGTCCAGCCACGTGGACACACCGATGAGGCCGGCCATGGTGGTGAGGCTGAAG
>NZ_DASVWK010001030.1:0-3323 GCF_036389735.1 Archangium sp.
CGTGCGTGATGCGCTTCGAGCCGGACACGGTGAAGAGCAACCCGGCCGGTGTGCTCTTCAGCTCGAAGCTGAGCCACCCGCTCAAGGAGGACTTCGAGGAGGCGCTTCTGGGCCAGGTGGAGGCGCTCACGACGCATGACCTGTTCCGCTACCGCATGGGCTTCGAGGAGCGCTTCAACACCGGGCAGAGCAACTCGAGTGGCACGGAGAACCTCTACGTCTTCCAGCTCGGCAACGGCTCGAGTCCGTTGAAGACGCGCCTCCAGCAGCGGCTCGGGGAGCTGGGCAGCACGCTCACGCCCACGCAGATCGTCGCGCGGGCGCAGACGCTCTCCTGCGCGGGCTGCCACCAGCTCAGCACCGGGACGAACCTCGGCGGCGGGCTCATCTGGCCCTCCAAGTCCACCCTCTTCACCTTCGTGCACGTGAGCGAGCGCACCCTGGAGGAGGGGCCGGACGGTCCGCGCTACGGGCTCTCGGAGTCGCTGACGGGCACCTTCCTGCCCTACCGGCAGCAGCTGCTGGAGGCCTTCCTCGCGCGACTCCCTCCCTTCCACAAGCTCCCGGAGGAGGGCGAGGACGACTGAGGACAGGCACGGGGGAGCCGGCTTGCAGGGCGAGCAACGGAGCGCCTACGGTGGAGGTGTCGCAATGGGGATCGGCCTCCATCCGTAGGAGTGGACATGAACAACGTTGCTGGCCTTCGAGCGATGGGGACCCGGTTCTTCCGCTACGTGCGAGACCCGAGCGTGCCGCTGTGGCGCAGGCTCGCGGGGTTGCTGGCGGTCGTCTATTTCGTCATGCCCGTGGACGCCATTCCCGACTTCCTGCCCCTGCTGGGCTGGTTGGATGACCTGGGCGTGCTGTCCGCGGCGGCCTTCTTCATGGTGCGCGAGGTGCAGCGCTACCAGCCCGAGTCCGGGTGGCCGAAGTCCGTGGACGACGCGCGCACGGGCACCCCGCCGCTCCGCGAGCGCTGAACCCCGGAATGTCGGAAGCCCGTGTTAAAGTCGGGCTTCATGAAAACCTGGAAGAGTCGTGGGGGACTGGGTCTGTTCGTGGGCCTGTGCATCCTGGGAGTCCCGGGGTGCCAGAGCTCGGCCGGGCCCGAGGCGCATGAGGCGGCCGGAGTGGTGGAGCGGCTGCGCTCGCATCGGCTGAACGTGAAGGAGGCGGGGGCGAAGCCCCGCCCCGTGCTGCCGCCCTCGGGGGGCGTGCGCGTGGAGCGCGTGGCGGGCGGCCTCACGGTGGCCTCGGCGAACAAGGCGCGCGTGGTGCTGCCCGAGGTGGCCCAGCGTCCCTTCCGGGTGAAGGACCTCGCCTCCGGGCTGACGCTGGACGTGGCACTCGAGGGCGCGCGCCCGGCCCAGGCCGAGGTGGTGGACGGCTACGTCGTCTACCCGGACGCGCACCCCGAGGGCGCGGACGTGGTGCACCGCTTCACCCCCGAGGGCACGGAGGACTACCTCTCGTTCGAGCGGGCGCCGTCCGTGCCGGAGGTGCGCTACGGCCTGACGCTGGGCGCGGGCGCCGCGGGTCTGCGACTCGTGGCGGACACCCTGGAGGTGCTCGACGGCAGCGGGGCTCCGCGCCTGCGCATGGCGCCGCCGTACCTCGTGGGGGCGGATGGCCAGGTCACCCGGGCGCACGTCTCCGTCGATGGCTGCGCGGTGGACACCCGCGCCACGGCGCCCTGGGAACGGCCCGTGACGGCGCCCGGCTCGCGCCAATGCCGGGTGCGCGTGGGGTGGAGCGCCGAGTCGGTGAAGTACCCGGCGGTGTTGGACCCCGTGTGGAGCACGACGGGCTCGCTCGCCACGGCACGCAGGGAGCACACCTCCACCGTCCTCCAGGACGGCAGGGTGCTGGCGGTGGGCGGCAACGACATGGGCAACCTGATCTCCAGCGCGGAGCTGTATGACCCGGCGACGGGGACCTGGGCCACGACAAGCTCCCTGTGGACGGGGCGGCAGTTCCATACCGCCCAGCTGCTCGGCTCGGGCCGGGTGCTGGTGGCGGGTGGCACGCTGGGCGATCCCATCAACGGGCCGACCCGTGGCGCCGAGCTGTATGACCCCGCCACGGGCACCTGGCTCGCGGTGGGCTCCATGGGCACCGCCCGGACCTCCTTCCAGAGCGCCCTCCTGGACGACGGGCGCGTGCTCGTCATGGGAGGCACGGATGATTCCTATGCCACCGTGGCGAGCGCGGAGCTGTACGATCCGGTGAGCAACACCTGGGGGCCCGTCGGCTCTCTCCTGGCCCCGCGTTACATGCACGAGGCGGTGCTGCTCTCCGACGGGAAGGTCCTCGTCTTCGGCGGCGCGGGCTACACCACGTCGGCCACCTCCTCCGAGCTCTACGACCCCGCCACGGGCACCTGGGCGGCCAGCGGCTCGATGTCCGCCTGGTTCAACCACCCGCTCGGCATCCGACTCGACGATGGCCGCGTCCTGGTGGTCGGCGGCGACTACTACACGCCCGCGTCGGAGCTGTATGACCCCGTCACGGGCACCTGGAGCCCCTCGGCGGGCGCTCCCTCGCTGGTGCGTCAGGAGGCGACGATCAGCCGGCTCCCGGATGGGAGGGTGCTGGTGGTGGGCGGCATGTCCGGCACGAGCAACTCGGCGGACACCGCCACCCCCGAGGTGTATGACCCCACCACGGGTACCTGGAGCTTCGGCACCACGCTGGGGACGGGGCGGACGATGCACTCCACCAGCGTGCTCCAGGACGGGCGGGTGCTCGTCGTGGGCGGGATGGGGCTGGTGGATTACGCCACCCTCGCCAGCGCGGAGCTCCTCCTGCTCAATCAGGACGATGTGACGGCTCCCACGGTCACCGTCACCGCGCCATCGGAGGGGAGCCCGGTCGAAGGGGAGGTCACCCTGACGGCGAGCGCCTCGGACGACTACGCCGTGAAGCGGGTGGAGTTCTACGTCGACGACACGCTCCTCGGTACCGACACGACCGAGCCGTACTCCTTCTCCTGGTACACCCAGGGAGCGGTGGCCAACGGTTCCCACGTGCTGATGGCCCGCGCGTACGACGCCTCGGGCAACGTGGGCGCGAGCGCCCCCGTCTCCATCACCGTGAACAACGACGTGACACCTCCCGTCGTCACCATCACCTCGCCCGCGGTGGGCCGCGTCCTCCAGGGAGTCGTCACCGTGGCGGTGGAGGCCTCGGATGAGCGATGGGGCGAGCCGCGGGTGAATTTCTGGGACGGCACGAAGCTGCTCGGCAGCGACACGACGGCGCCGTACTCGCTGAGCTGGGACCTCACCCAGGTGCCCGGCGGCCCGCATAACCTCATCGTCAAG
>NZ_DASVWK010001031.1:0-15828 GCF_036389735.1 Archangium sp.
CTCCGCCAGGGAGCCCTCCTCCGCCAGCCCCAGCGCGCGGGCCAGGGTGCGCGCATCCGGCGCGTGCTCCTCCAGGGAGCGCAGCGCCACCTCGGCCAGCTTCGAGGCCGTCTCCGCCTTGAAGAGGTGGGCCCCTCCATAGACGACATGGATGGGCTGCCGTCGGGGGTCGAGGGAGGCACTCGCCTCCTTCAGGGAGGCGCGGGTGGCCGAGAGGCTCTGGGCGGTCAGGGTCGTCTTCATGGGGCCCCCGGAGACTCGCACCGGACCGCGCCCCATTCCAACCACGGCAACGCCCCGCCGCCCCCGATTCGGAGCGGCGAGGCGTCACCCGGCCCGGCTCACTGCACGGCGAAGACCAGATCGTCCTGGTCGTCGTAGGAGTCGCCCAGGGTGCAGGCGGCCACGCTACCGCCGTAGCGGAAGCGGGCTCGGACGGCCTGCACCTTGCCGACGGGCAGCACGTACGTCGCCGAGAGCGTCTCCTCGCCGCCCACGGTCGGGGTGAGGGTGGTGAGGTACCGCCAGCTCGGGTTGTTGGCGTCGGCCGTGAAGTAGAGGTCCAGCTTGTCCGACGTCGGGCTGCCAGCCCAGGCCCACACCGTGGCCTCCACGCGCACCGTCTTGCCGGGGGCGAAGGGCGTCCCGTCCACCGTCAGCACGCGGATGCGGTCCTCCTGGGACGGCGCCTGAACCACCGGGGAGGCGGCCTCCTCGGGCACCGGCAGGACGGCCGGAGCGGCGGTCTGGCAGGCCACGAGGGAGAGGCCGAGGGCCGCGAGCAACAGGGAGCGCGAGGGCATGGCACGCGGAGTCTACAGGAGGGGGCACGCAACCTTTGGGGGGGATCCGCGACAATGCTTCCAGCACCCGACCTTTTCCCCGGGTCGCCTCCAGAGGTTGGTTCATGGACCCGATTGGCCGTCGCCCCGTTGCCATCAAGCTGCCCCTCCAGCCCGCCCGGGCCGAGTCCACGCCGGCCGCGGTCACGGCGAGCGCCGCCCAGGCCCTGGGGCACACCCAGAAGAGCGGCTTCTCGGCCCTGGGCGCCAAGGCGGCCCTGACCACCCAGGCCGCTCAAGGCACCTGGCGGGGCCCGGCGGACTCGGAGGTCGGCAAGGCCATCAACGTCATGCTGGAGCGCCTGAAGGGGTGCGACATCAAGATCAAGGGTGACACCCCGGAGAGCCTCTTCCGCCGGGCCATCCTGGACAACAAGCACGTCACCAACGAGCAGCTGCTCGCCATGTCCAAGGTGACGTTGGATCAGCTGGACTCGGGCCCGAAGACGCGCGAGCAGGTGCTGAAGAAGATTCCCAACGCGCGGGAGCTGCCGGTCCACAAGTTCACCGTGGCGCTGATGTCGGCGGCGACGGGGATCGATGCCCAGAAGCTGTCCGAGGCCTGTCCGGACCTGGGGATGACGGGAGCGCCGGGCACCCCGCTGCTCTACGCGGCGAAGACGGAGCGCATGCAGCGCTCCACCGCCCTGCACGACTTCACGGACTACCTGCGGGGCGCGGGCATCAAGGGACTCAACAAGGCCGTATGGGGTGTGGAAGACCGCATTCTGTCGGCCGCCGTCAGCGCACTGGGCGGGGGTCGCTACTAGCGGGTAACGTGTCCCCCGCATGGACGAACCCAACGGTCGGCTGATCCAGACCCTCATCGAGGCCCGCCAGCACCACTGCTTCCCTCCGGACGTACGCGCCGCGGCGCCGGAGCTCATCGACAGGGTGCTGGCACTGCTCTTCCCCCACTTCTCCGAGCGGATGGACTGTAGCGCCGTCGGCGTCCGCTCCGAGGTGGCGGTGGTGGAGGCGGTGCTGACGCGAGCGCTGACCACGCTCGGGGCGCGCTATCCCGGCCTGTCGCCGGAGCTGCCCGGCCGCTTCATGGAGCAGCTGCCGGACCTCTACGAGTGGCTGCGCCAGGACGCGGAGGCCATCTTCGAGGCGGATCCGGCGGCCCGCAGCGTGGACGAGGTCATCCTCACCTACCCGGGCTTCTACGCCATCGCCATCTACCGGGTGGCGCATGCCCTGCACCGGCTGGGCTTCCCCCTGCTGCCCCGCCTCCTCACGGAGCTGGCGCACCAGCGCACGGGCGTGGACATCCACCCCGGGGCCACCATCGGGCGGCGCTTCGTCATCGACCACGGCACCGGCGTGGTGATTGGCGAGACGACCCTCATCGGCACCGGGGTGAAGATCTACCAGGGCGTGACGCTGGGCGCGCTCCAGGTGCAGAAGGACCTGGCGGACAAGAAGCGCCACCCCACCATCGAGGACGACGTGGTGGTGTACGCCAACGCCACCATCCTCGGAGGCACCACGGTGGTGGGCCGAGGCAGCGTCATCGCCGGCAACGCCTTCATCACCCACAGCATCCCCGCCGAGTCCCTCGTCACCCGCCGCAGCGAGGTCCGCCCCCGACACGGGGGAGCGGAAGAATTCGACGAACTGGAGTATCACATCTGATATAACAGACGTCCATCTGTCACAGCAGACCCCTCCCTGACGAGGCCCACCCACCATGAAGGTCAACAACATCCTGGAGACGATCGGCAACACGCCGCACGTCCGAATCAACCGGCTCTTCCCCTCGCGCGTCGAGGTGCACATGAAGCTCGAGCGGGCCAATCCGGGCGGGAGCATCAAGGACCGCATCGGGCTGGCGATGATCGAGGACGCGGAGAAGCGGGGTCTGCTGAAGCAGGACAGCGTCATCATCGAGCCGACGTCGGGCAACACGGGCATCGGCCTGGCGATGGTGGCGGCGGTGAAGGGCTACAAGCTGGTGCTGGTGATGCCCGAGTCGATGAGCATCGAGCGGCGCCGGCTGATGGCGGCCTACGGGGCGACGTTCGAGCTGACGCCGCGGGCGCAGGGCATGAAGGGTGCGATTGCCCGGGCGCAGGAGCTGGTGGCGCAGAACCCCAAGGCGTGGATGCCGCAGCAGTTCGAGAACGAGTCGAACATCGAGGTCCACAAGCGCACGACGGCCCAGGAGATCCTCAAGGACTTCCCGGAGGGGCTGGACTACATCATCACGGGAGTGGGGACGGGCGGGCACATCACGGCGGTCGCCGAGGTGCTCAAGCCGCTGTGGCCGAAGCTGAAGGTGTTCGCGGTGGAGCCGGCGAAGTCGCCGGTGATCAGCGGTGGAGCGCCGGGGCCGCACCCGATCCAGGGAATCGGCGCGGGCTTCATCCCGAAGAACCTGCACAAGGACACGCTGGACGGGGTCATCCAGGTGACGGAGGAGGAGGCCTTCGAGTTCGCCAAGCGCTCGGCGCGCGAGGAGGGCATCTTCGTGGGCATCTCCTCGGGAGCGGCACTGGCGGCGGTGAACAAGAAGCTGACGGATCTCCCGGACAACAGCCGGGTGCTGTGCTTCTGCTACGACACGGGCGAGCGCTACCTCTCCATCGAGAACCTGTTCCCCGCGCAGTAGGCCCGTCACTTCCCGCAGAACCCGCGCACCAGCTCCACCAACCGGTCCAACTCCTCGGGCTGGTTGTAGAAGTGGGGCGAGATGCGGATGCGCCCGCGCCGGAGCGAGTAGCTGACGTCACGCTCGGAGAGATACGAGGCGAGCGCCCTCACCTCGCCCCGGGGAGGCAGGAAGGTGAGGATGCCGGCGCGGTGCTCGGGAGAGGGCCCGGTCTCACACCCCAGGGCCCGCAGCTCCCCATCCACGTGGGTGAGGAGCTGGCGGATGCGGGCCTCGACGTTCTCCAGGCCCACCTCCAGGAGCAGACCGAGCGCCGCGCCGAGGGCATAGGTGCCGCAGTAGTTGTGACTCCCCTCCTCGAACTTCGTGGCGTCCGGGCGCAGCTCGAAGTGGGAGCGGTTGAAGTTCCAGGCGTCGGTGGTGGAGCGCCAGCCGACGAGCACGGGCCGCACGCGGGGGAGCACGTCGCGGTCCACGTAGAGAAAGCCGATGCCGGAGATGCCGATCATCCACTTGTGGCTGTCGGCACTGAGGAAGTGGATGCGGCACTTCTTCACGTCCACGGGGAGGCAGCCCACGCTCTGGATGCCATCCACGCAGAAGAGGACGCCCGAGCGCTCGCAGAGGGCACCAATGGCCTCCAGGTCGGTGCGGTAACCGGAGGCGAACTGGACGGAGCTGAGGGCGACCAGCCGGGTGCGCGGGGTGAGCGCGGCGGCGACGGCCTCGGGGGTGATGCCGCCGTCGCGTGGCTCGATCTCCCGCATCACGACGCCGCGCTCACGCAGGTGGATCCACGGGTAGACGTTGGAGGGGTACTCGATGGACGCGGCGACGGCGACCTCGTCTCCGGGCCGCCAGTCGAGCCCCTCGGCGACGAGCCCGAGGCCGTGGCTGGTGTTGCGCACGAAGGCGATCTCCTCCGGGGAGGCGCCGATGATCCGTGCGGCGAGCTGGCGGGTGTTCTCGGTGCGAGCCTCCCAGCCGCGCTCGTGGCGCACGCCGTGGCGGAGGAGCTCCTCCGTCCATTCGCGCACGGCGTTGGCGACGCGCAGGCTGGTGGGGGCGACCCCGGCGTGGTTGAAGTAGAGCTGTTCCTCCACGACGGGGAACTCGGCGCGGTACGTGTCGAGGGGCGAGGTCATGGGCCCGCCCATCATGCCCCAGGGCGGCGCACCCGACCTACCAGGCCGTGCAGGTGAGCGCGAGCCCCCGCATGGCGGAGACGCGAGGCGTCACGGCGCTGGCGAGGCCGGCCACACCCTCCCGGGCGAAGGCCTCGCGGGCCTCGGCCACGGCCTCGCGGGAGTGCACCGTCACCGCCGAACCGGAGGCATCCGTCAGCTCCACCGCGCCGTCCACGCGCTCCCGGGCGCGCAGCAGGAGCGAGCCCGCCTCGTCCCGCACGGCCATGCCGTCGTCGAGCGGCTCGAAGTAGCGCACCATCGGCGCCTGGCCCTCGCGGACCAGCTCGGCGCGCATCACGCCATGCTCCCCGTCACGCGACAGACGCAGCGAGTCCGTGGGGCTCAGCCGGACGACCCGCGTCCCATCCTCCTGGGTCTCGGCGTTGGCGAGCGGGTTGCTGCCCGTCCAGAACTCCAGGCTGTTGAAGACCAGGGCGTCGACGAGCGAGCCCACCCCGTACACCGGGATGATGATGAGGCCGAGGAACAGCGCCCACTGCACGAACTTGCTCTCGTGGACCCCCTGGTTGAGAGCGTGGATCTTCCGTGTCAGGGCGAACGAGCCGAAGCAGCCGGACACATGGAGCGACAGGACGGTGACGAACAGGGCCGCGAGGACGCGAGACGGACGCGACTTCATGAAGCCTCCTTGAGCGCGAGGCCGGACTGTCCGGCCCGCCAGCGGGTCACCCTACCCCACTGGCGGTGCGTGTCCGCCGTCACCTCACGTGAATGACGTGAAGTGAAAAGGCCAGGTTCAAGGCGCGGACCTGGCCGAGGGCGTCGCCGACGGACCCGCCGGCTTCTTCGCGCCCTGGGTCCACTGGTCCAGCCAGTCCAGCACGGTCTCGTGCCAGTGGATGCTGTTGGCCGGCTTCACCACCCAGTGGTTCTCATCCGGGAAGTAGAGCAGCTTGGAGGGAATGCCCCGGCGCTGGAGCACCGTGAAGGTGGACAGGCCCTGGGTGTCCACCACGCGGAAGTCCTGTCCGCCGTGGATGACGAGCATCGGCGTCTTCCACTTCGCCACGTGGTCGATGGGGTTGTGCTTCGTGTACCCCTCCGGCTTCTCCCACGGCGTGCCCCCGTGCTCCCACTCCGGGAACCACAGCTCCTCGGTGTTGAAGTACGCCATCTTCTCGTCGAGGTTGCCGTCGTGGTTCACCAGGCACCGGAAGCGCTCCGGCATCTGCCCGGCGATCCAGTTGATCATGAACCCGCCGTAGCTCGCCCCCAGCGCGCACACCTTGTCGCCGTCCAGGAAGCCATAGCGCTTCACCGCGGCCTCCAGGCCCTTCTGGAGATCCTCCAGCGGCTTGCCGCCCCAGTCCCCGCTGATGGAGTCGGTGAAGCCCTGGCCGTAACCCGTGGAGCCGTGGAAGTCGATCATCACCGCCGCGTAGCCCCGGCCCGCGTACGTCTGCGGGTTCCACCGGTAGTGGAAGTGGTTGCCGAAGCTGCCCTGGGGACCGCCGTGGATGAGGAAGGCCACCGGGTACTTCTTCTTCGGGTCGAAATTGGCGGGCTTCACCACGTAGCCGCGCACCGTCTCGCCATTCCAGCCCGGGAATTCGAACTGCTCGTAGTCGCCGAAGCGGATGCGGGCCAGGGCGGCCTCGTTGACGCGCGTGAGCTGGCGCGGCTCGCTCCCGTCCGCGCGCACCGAGTAGAGGTCCGCGGGCGACTTCAGGTCGTCGCGCACGAAGACGACGCGGCCGTCCGCCACCGGCTGGGGCTCGGTGGCGTAGCCCGGCCCGCTGATGGCCGTCACCTGGCCGCTCGCCACGTCGAGCGAGAAGACGCGGTGGTGGCCGAGGTCATCGGCGGTGACGAGCACCGACTTGCCATCCGGGCTCCAGGTGAGCGAGCCGACCGAGCGGTCCCATGGCTCGGCGAGGACGCGCTCCTTGCCCTCGGGCCACGAGCGCAGCACCACGCGCAGACGGTCCGCCTCGAAGCCCGGGCGGGCCATGGCCAGGTACGCGAGCGTCTTGCCGTCCGGGCTGAACACGGGCTGGGTGTCGGTGGCGCGGTTCTTCTCGGTGAGCTTGCGGGGGGTGCCGGGCTTGTCCACCGAGGCGAGGAAGAGGTCCAGGTCGGTGGACCAGGACTCGCTTCTACCCACGTCACGCGCGGTGAAGACGAGCCCCTTGCCGTCCGGGGTGAAGGTGAACTCCTCGGGGCCGCCGAAGGGCTTGCTGGGGCCGTCGGCGTCCATGCCCACCATCACGTCGCGCGGGGCGGCACCGCCGTCCACCGGGAGGACGAAGAGGTGCGAGCGCCGGCCCTCCTTCCAGGTGTCCCAGTGACGGACGAAGAGCTTGTCGTAGACCTGGCCGGTGGTCTTCTTCTGGGACTTCTCCTTCAGACGCTGGGTGGTGCACTCCAGCGTGGGGCAGTCGGGGTAGACCTCCAGGGCGACGGCGAGCGTCTTGCCATCGGGCGACAGACCAAAGGCGCCCACGTCGAGGGGCAGCTTCGTGACGGCCTGGGCCTCGCCCCCATCGAGCGGGAGGCGGAACACCTGGCTGGAACCACCGCGCGGGGAGAGGAAGAAGAGGCTCCGCCCATCGGGGCTCCAGACGGGCTGACCCTCGCTCTCGGGGGAGAAGGTGAGCTGACGCAGCCCGGAACCATCGGCGTTGATGAGCCACAGGTCGGTGCGGCCCTTGTTGGCCTCCAGGTCGGTGGAGCGCAGCACGAAGGCGACGCGCTGACCATCGGGCGAGACGCTCGGACTGGAGAGCCGACGCATCAGGACCTGATCCTGGATGGTGAAGGGCTGAGAGGGGGCGGGAGCGGCGGAGAGGGCGAGCGCCGCGAAGAGGGAGAGGGACAAAGGGGACCTCCGTGCGAGTCGGGCGGGACGGTGCCCGTTTCAACCCTGGCTGTCCATCGTTCATGCCCGCCCCCCCACCTCTCCCTTCGGAAGAGGGACGGGGTGAGGGTCTCCAGGCCCCGGGTCGAGCCCATGAGCCCCCAGGGAGCGCCCCCGTATCAGCCGCGGGCCGCGCGGGTCTTGCCGCGAGTCCTGGAGCCGCCGCCGGGCTTGCCGCCGCCGCGCTTGGAGCTGGCCGAGACCTTGGACTTGCTCTGGGTCTTGGTCTTGGTCTTGGCCCGGGTCTTCTTCTTGGGAGCGGACTCCGTCTCGTCCGTCTTCAGGGGGGCGAGGATGGTGCCACGGCAGGAGGCGGCGCCGCAGCGGCAGACGTAGAGCTTCTCCTCCTCGGGGCCCATGTCCTCGGTGCGGTCGTAGGAGTAGTCGTAGCAGAGCTCATCGCCCACGGCGATGTTGCGCAGGGCGTAGATGTAGATGCGGTCGCCCTCGAGGAAGGCCTGGCAGTTGGGGTCGCACGAGTGGTTGATGAAGCGTGCGTCATTGCCCTCGTGGGCGGCGTCGATGACGGTGTCCTCGTCCACGTTGAAGAGGAACGTGTGGTGGCGGGACATGGTCGAGTCGTCGTAGCGCTCGTCGGCCACGGCCTGGGAGATGCGCTCGCCGAGGTACTCGATGATGCGGGCGCCCTTGCGGATGGCGCGGGTGGCGAAGGCACCGCGTCCCTGGATGGACGAGGCCCGCAGCTCGAAGGGCTGGGGCGAGAGGGTGGGCATCTTGCGGGAGGAGGGCTTCTTGGAGGAGGGAGCGGGCATCGGGAAGGAAGTAGAGACGCGCGGGGGGAGGCGCGGTAGGTTGCCACGATGATGCGACTGTGGCTCATTCTCGGCGCGACAAACGCGTTCCTGTCTGTGGCGGCGGGAGCATTCGGTGCGCACGCCCTGCGAGCGAGGCTCGCTCCGGACCTCCTGGCGATCTTCGAAACGGGCGCGCGCTATCACATGTACCACTCACTGGGGCTGATCGCGATTGGACTGCTCGCGCAGTCGCGGCCCAGCCCACTGCTGAACGGGGCGGGCTGGGCGATGCTGGCCGGCATCGTGCTCTTCTCGGGGAGCCTGTACGCGCTGGCGCTCTCCGGGGTGAGGGCCCTGGGCGCCATCACCCCGCTGGGGGGGCTCGGCTTCCTCGCGGGCTGGCTGCTGTTCGCCCTCGCCGCCTTCCGGCAGACGAGCTGAGCCCGCTCCCCCGCTCCCTCCCTGCCCGGGCCTTCGACGGGTGCAACTCCCCCTCCGGATACGCACCCTGTACCGGAGAAGGAGGTCCACCATGTCGGACGACAGCGAGGGCTTTGGCCAATCCGGGCAGGACCTCCGCTCGCGGAGACACGAGGCGAAGCACGCCCAGACGTACGCCCTGTTCCTGAAGCACTTCTGTGAGCGGAGCGGCCTGCCGAGGGAGCGATCCGAGAAGGCCCTCGTCTCGGTGCTGTGCGCGCTGGAGCAGCGGCTCCTCCAGCCGGCGGCGGACGACCTGAGGGCCCAGCTCCCGATGAAGCTTCAGGAGGCGCTCCGGGCCTGTGCTCCCCAGCGCGAGCGGTCCCCCCGGACGTTCAGCGTCGACGAACTCCTCCAGAAGGTGGCGGAGGACCTCGGCGAGGACACGACGCGGGCCGAGAGCGTGACGCGGGCGGTCTTCGCCACGGTGCGTGCCCACGTCACCGAGGGCGAGGCCGAGCAGGTGGCGCACGCGCTGCCGGCGGACCTGCGGGCGTTCTGGGCGCGGCCCATCTGACAGAGGAGCGACGGGGCATGAAGCGGATCAAGGACGTGATGACGCGCGATGTGGAGGTGCTCTCTCCCGACGCGACGCTGAGACAGGCCGCGGAGAAGATGCGGCAGTTCAACGTGGGGCCCCTACCCATCCGCGACGGCGACCGCCTGGTGGGAGAGGTGACGGACCGCGACCTCGAGGAGCGCGGCATCGCCCTGGGGCACGATCCCAACACCTCGCGGGTCTCCTCGGTGATGACCGAGGACGTCGAGTTCATCCACCCGGACGCCAGCCTGGACGAGGCGACGGAGCTGATGCGCGACAGGCAGCTCCGCCGGCTGCTGGTGGTGGACGACCACCGGAACCTGATCGGCATCGTGTCGCTGGGCGATCTCGCGCAAGAGACGAGCGAGGCCACCACGGGGCAGACGCTGGAGCGGATCTCCGAACCCTCGCGGTCAGCGCACTGAGCACTCCCGCCTGGAAAGGGCCCGCACTCGTAGGCAGAGGGGTAGTCGTACCAGGTCCCCGCGGCTTGCTGGGGAGGTGCGGAGTGTTCAGGCGCCTCGTGGGCTCGCGCCCAGCGGCAATGGCCCTCCTCAAGCCCTCGTGTACGACGTGGGCTTCCTGGAGCCGCGCGTCGGCGCCATCCTCAGCCACGCGACAAGCATTGTCTACTGAGCAGGGGACCTGCCTGGCGCGCTGCCCGAGTCATCCCCTGCACGAGGATTACCTTCAGGGCGGAACGCTCCACCTGGAAAGGAGCCTGGGAGGCCCATGCCCGAGAGAGAGCGCGACGAACGGTTCCATCTGAACCTGGAGGACATCAAGGACTACGCCGTCTTCCGGGTGGACACCGAGGGCCGCATCGCCAGTTGGAACCCGGGGGCCGAGCGCATGAAGGGCTACACGGCCGAGGAGGCGATCGGCCAGCCCTTCGCCATGCTCTTCACCCAGGAGGAAAGACAAGAGGGAAAGCCCGAGGAGGAGATGCGGCTGGCCGCGGAGAAAGGCGTCTACGAGCGCGAGGTGGTTCGGGTGCGCAAGGGGGGCGAGCTCTTCGACGCCCATGTCATCCTGCGGCCCCTCGCGGACCAGGAGGGCGTCCACCGGGGGTTCATCAAAGTCACCCGGGACATCACCGAGCGCAAGCGCGTCGAGGCCGAACTGCGCGACCGGGCGGAGTTCGAGCAGCAGCTCATCGGCATCGTCAGCCATGACCTGCGAACCCCCCTCTCCGCCATCACCCTCGGGGCCGTACTGCTGCTGCGGAGCAAGGACCTCAGCCTCCGGCACGTCTCCTCGGTCAGCAGGATCCTCTCCTCGGCCGAGCGGGCCCAGCGGCTGATCGCCAGCCTGCTCGACTTCACCCAGGCGCGAATGGGCGGGGGCTTCGCCCTCCAACACGCCCCCCTGGACCTGCACGAGTTAGTGGACCTGGTGATGGAGGAGGTACGGCTGTCGCATCCCGAGCGCGAGCTTCAGGTGGAGCATGTCGGAGACGGACAGGGAGAGTGGGACGCGGACCGGATCGCCCAGCTCCTCACCAACCTGGTCAACAACGCCCTGTACCATGGCCTGGAAGACGCGCCCGTGCGGGTGCGTGTCCAGGGCGAGCCCGAGTCCGTGGCGCTCTCGGTCCACAACCAGGGGAAGCCCATTCCCGCCGCCGTGATGCCCCAGCTCTTCGCCCCCATGAAGCGCGGCGAAGGAGCACGTCGCACCGGGCAGGCCGGGAGCATCGGACTCGGCCTCTACATCGTGCAGCAGATCGCCCGCGCCCATGGGGGCACTGTCTCCGTGGACTCCTCCCAGGAGCGGGGCACGACCTTCACGGCGCACCTGCCCCGGCACCCACCTCGCCCCCGCTAGGAAGTGGGGTGGGCAGGCGGAAGCCCCTCCCTGACTTTGGGTGGATTTTTCTGTCCACTCCCCGTCAATCCCACCCCGTTCCAGGCCTCCGGATGTCGGGCAGAGGACATTCCCCGGCACGGCGGGCCGTCTGCTAGTCGGTCAGCCGACAGCGTGTTCATGGTTCGCCCTGGGTTGGCACGTCCAAAAGCGGTAAACAGTCCGCCGGTGTCTGATCCCCGGACCGCACGCACGACCGCCGTCACGCCAACTATGTCCCCCCTCTCCGTGCCCTCCCGTGTCGACGTCCTGGCGGTTGATGACACTCCGGCCAACCTCCGTTCCCTGGAGGTGCTCATGGCCGACCTGGGTGCCAACATGATCCCCGCCTCGTCGGGCGACGAGGCGCTGCGGTTGCTGCTGGATCGGGACTTCGCCCTCATCCTGCTCGACGTGCAGATGCCGGGGATGGACGGCTACGAGACGGCGAGCCTCATCCGCATGCGCGAGCGCACGCGGCAAATTCCCATCATCTTCATCACCGCCTTCAACCGCAGCGAGGTGAACGTCACCCGCGGCTACGAGCTGGGCGCGGTGGACTACCTCTTCAAGCCCATCGTCCCCGAAATCCTCCGGACGAAGGTGGCGGTGTTCCTGGATCTGCACCGCAAGACGGAGGAGGTGCGCCGGCAGGCGGACCTGCTGCGCCACGCGGAGACGCGCGAGCACGAGCGGCAGCTGGCCGAGGCCCGCACGCATTACGAGCGCTCCCTGCTCCAGCAGGAGATGGAGCGCGAGCGCAAGGTGTCCGAGGCCCACGAGCAGCGCGCCCAGGAGCTGGCGCGACTGGTGAGCGAGAAGGAGCAGGCCCAGACGGCGCTGCACGAGAGCAACGTACGGCTGCGGCTGTTGGCGGACACCGCCAGCCGGCTCCTCAAGGGCACCGACGGGCGCCCCCTGCTGGACAGCGTCTACCACCAGCTCTCGGAGCACCTGGGGCTGGAGGTCTTCATGGGCTACCTCGCCCAGGAGGGCAACAACGCGCTGCTGCTATCGTCCTACTCGGGTCTCTCGCTGGGACAGCTACCGCGGCTGGAGCGCCTGGAGCCCGGACAGGGCGTCGCGGGCCACGTGGCCGCCGAACTCCATCGCTGGGTGCTCGATGGGGGCGCCGCCGCCAACGGGCCCGTGCCGGACGCCGCCCCGGAGGTGGGCCTGTCCGCGCTCGCGTGCTACCCGCTGCTCAGCCAGGGCCGGGCGCTGGGGACGCTGGCCTTCGGCACCCGCACCCCGCGCGTCTTCACCGAGGACGAGCTGTCCCTCATGCAGGGCGTGTGCGACCAGGTCGCAGTCGCCCTGGAGCGCGAGCGGCTCATCGCCGCGCTGCGCGACGCGGACCGCCGCAAGGACGAGTTCCTCGCCATGCTCGCCCACGAGCTGCGCAACCCCCTGGCCCCCGTGCGCCACGCCCTGGAGGTCTTCCGGCTGCGCATGTGGCAGGACGACATCATCCAGCGCACCATCGCCAGCGCGGACCGCCAGGTGGCGCACATGACGCGGCTGGTGGATGACCTGCTGGACGTCAGCCGCATCACCCGCGGGAAGGTAGAACTCAAGCCCCTGCCCGTGACGCTGACGGACCTGGTGGAGGGCGCGGTGCAGGCCTGTGAGCCCATCGTCACCCAGCGCCACCACGAGCTCACCGTCTCCCTTCCCGAGGAGACGCTGATGCTCAACGTGGACCCCACCCGCATGACGCAGGTGGTGGCCAACCTGCTGCACAACGCGGCCAAGTACACGCCCGCGGGGGGCCGCATCCACCTGAAGGCCGAGCGCCAGGGCGACGAGCTGATGCTCAGCGTGCGCGACAGCGGCATCGGCCTGAAGCCGGAGATGCTCCACCGCGTCTTCGACCTCTTCGTCCAGGTGGATCCGGGCAATGACCGGGCCCAGGGCGGGCTCGGCCTGGGCCTCACCCTGGTGCGCAGCCTGGTGGAGATGCACGGCGGCAGCGTGTCCGCCCGCAGCGAGGGCCTCACCAAGGGCAGCGAGTTCACCGTCCGCCTCCCCCTGCCTCCCGAGATGCCCGCGGCGCTCGCGCTCACCACCTCGACGAAGGCCGCCGCCGCCTCGGGCCGGCTCCAGCCGCTCCACATCCTCCTGGTGGAGGACAACACGGACATCCGCGAGACGCTGCGCGACCTGCTCGAGCTCCACGGCCACCGCGTCGATGAGGCGAGCGACGGCCGCTCCGCCGTGGACATGGTGCTCTCCCACCGGCCCCAGGTGGCGCTGGTGGACATCGGCCTGCCGGAGCTGGACGGCTACAAGGTCGCCGAGCTCGTCCGCGCTTCCGCCGGAGGTGCCGACACCCGGCTCGTGGCCCTCACCGGCTACGGCCACGCCGATGATCGCAAACGCGCGCTGGAGGCCGGGTTCGATGCCCACCTCGTCAAGCCCGTGTCCTCGGATGACCTGTCCCAAGTCTTGAAGAAGCTCTGTACAGCGGCCGCCTGAACGCCGCTTTTCCCCCCAACCCCCTCTCGCGGTGACGGCGAGTCCCCCCTCGCGAATCCCCCGTCGCCGGAATAGCAGCACAGGAGACGCACCAGACATGGCCACGCAGCCCGAAAAGGCGCAGAACGAGAACGCGCTCGATACGAAGCTTCTCCTCAAGACGCTCCAGTCGGTCCGCAAGGGTGACTTCAGCGTCCGCATGCCCGAGGACAAGACCGGCACCACCGGGAAGCTCTATGACACGCTCAACGAGATCATCGGCCTCAACGAGTCGTTGACGTCCGAGTTCGAGCGCATGAGCCAGGTGGTGGGCCGCGAGGGCCGCATCACCCAGCGCGCCACCCTCAACCACGCCTCCGGCGGCTGGCAGGCGTGCGTGGAGTCGGTCAACTCGCTCATCTCCGACCTGGCCCAGCCCACCACCGAGGTGGCCCGCGTCATCGGCGCGGTGGCCAAGGGTGACTTGAGCCAGAGCATGGCGCTCGAGTTCGATGGCCGCCCCCTCAAGGGCGAGTTCCTCCGCACCGCCCAGGTCATCAACTCCACCCTGGCCCAGCTCGCCTCGTTCGCCAGCGAAGTGACGCGCGTCGCTCGCGAGGTGGGTACGGAAGGAAAGCTGGGCGGTCAGGCCGTCCTGCGCGCCGTGTCCGGCACCTGGAAGGAGCTGACCGACAGCGTGAACCTGATGGCGAGCAAGCTCACCGACCAGGTGCGTGACATCGCCAAGGTGACGACGGCCGTCGCCAACGGTGACCTCTCCAAGAAGATCACCGTGGACGTGCGCGGAGAGATCGCCGAGCTGAAGAACACCATCAACACGATGGTGGACAACCTCAATACCTTCTCCGGCGAAGTGACCCGCGTCGCGCGCGAAGTGGGTACGGAAGGAAAGCTCGGTGGTCAGGCCCAGGTGAAGGGCGTGTCCGGCACCTGGAAGGACCTCACCGACAACGTGAACTCGATGGCCAGCGGCCTCACCGCCCAGGTGCGAGACATCGCCAAGGTGGCCACCGCCGTCGCCAACGGAGACCTCGGTCAGAAGGTGACCGTGGACGTGAAAGGAGAAATCCTCGAGCTCAAGAACACCATCAACAAGATGGTGGACAACCTCAACACCTTCTCCGGCGAGGTGACGCGCGTCGCGCGCGAGGTGGGTACGGAAGGAAAGCTGGGTGGACAGGCCAAGGTGGAGGGCGTGTCCGGTACGTGGAAGGACCTCACGGACTCCGTGAACCAGATGGCCTCCAACCTCACCGCCCAGGTGCGTGACATCGCGGATGTCACCACGGCGGTGGCCCGCGGCGACCTCTCCAAGAAGGTCACCGTGGACGTGAAGGGCGAAATCCTCGCCCTCAAGAACACCATCAACACGATGGTGGATCAGCTCTCCTCCTTCGCTTCCGAAGTGACCCGCGTCGCTCGCGAGGTGGGTACCGAAGGAAAGCTGGGCGGTCAGGCGAAGGTCGAGGGTGTCAGCGGCACCTGGAAGGACCTGACCGACAGCGTGAACAGCATGGCCAGCGGCCTCACCGCCCAGGTGCGAGACATCGCCAAGGTGACGACGGCTGTCGCCAACGGTGACCTGTCCAAGAAGATCACCGTGGACGTGCGTGGTGAGATCGCCGAGCTGAAGAACACCATCAACACGATGGTGGACAACCTCAACACCTTCTCCGGTGAGGTGACCCGCGTTGCCCGCGAGGTGGGTACCGAGGGCAAGCTGGGTGGTCAGGCGCAGGTGCAGGGCGTGTCCGGTACCTGGAAGGACCTGACGGACAACGTGAACTCGATGGCCAGCGGCCTCACCGCCCAGGTGCGTAACATCGCCGAGGTGACGACCGCGGTGGCCCGGGGTGATCTGTCCAAGAAGATCACCGTGGACGTGAAGGGCGAGATTCTCGCCCTGAAGAACACCATCAACACGATGGTGGACCAGCTCTCCTCGTTCGCCTCGGAAGTGACCCGCGTCGCCAAGGATGTGGGCACCGAGGGCAAGCTGGGCGGCCAGGCGCAGGTGGAAGGCGTCGCCGGTACGTGGAAGGACCTCACCGACAACGTGAACTCCATGGCCGGTTCGCTCACCACCCAGGTGCGCGACATCGCCAAGGTGACGACCGCCGTCGCCAACGGTGACCTCTCCAAGAAGGTCACCGTGGACGTGAAGGGCGAGATCCTCGAGCTGAAGAACACCATCAACACGATGGTGGA
>NZ_DASVWK010001032.1:0-2156 GCF_036389735.1 Archangium sp.
CGCGGACCTGCTCGCGGCCATGACGCGCACGGTGGAGCAGCTCGCCGCCTACAACGACATCGCCAAGGCGCTCACCTCCACGCTCGAGCTCCGGGAGGTGCTGAACCTGATGATGGAAAAGGTGCGCAGCCTGCTGCGGCCTCGCAACTGGTCGCTCCTGTTGCAGGACGAGCGCACCGGCAAGCTCTACTTCGAGATCGCCGTGGGGGAGGGGGCGGACGTGCTCAAGGGGCTGCAGCTCGGCCCGGGCGAGGGCATCGCCGGCACCGTCTTCTCCTCGGGGATGGCGCGGCTGGTGGAGGACGTGTCGGGTGACCCGTCCTTCGCCTCGCGCTTCGACGACGCCTCGGCGTTCCGCACCCGCTCCATCGTGGCCGTGCCGCTCATCGCGCGCGGGCGGGTGCTGGGCGTCATCGAGTTGGTGAACGGGGTGACGGACCGGCCCTTCACCCAGGAGGACCTGATGGCGCTCACGGCCATCGCGGACTTCGCGGCCATCGCCATCGAGAACGCGCGCAACTTCCGGCGGGTGCAGGAACTCACCATCACCGACGAGCACACGGGCGTCTACAACGCCCGGCACCTGCGCGCGCAGCTGGAGCACGAGGTGCGGCGCTCGCAGCGCTTCCACCACCCGGTGTCGCTCGTCTTCCTGGACCTGGACCGCTTCAAGGCCATCAACGATGCCCACGGGCACCTGGTGGGCAGCGCGGTACTCAAGGAGGTGGGCGAGCTGCTCGTCTCCTGCTGCCGGCAGCTGGACTACGTCTTCCGCTACGGCGGCGACGAGTTCGCCCTGCTGCTGGTGGAGACGGGCACGGACGGGGCGATGACGAGCGCCACGCGCATCCGCGACGCCTTCCGCAGCCGGCGCTTCCAGCAGTCGGCGGGGCTGGACCTGGGCGTCACCGCGAGCCTCGGGGTGGCCACCTACCCGGAGCACGCCCTGTCGGCGGTGGATCTGGTGCGGGCGGCGGACTTCGCCATGTACGCGGCCAAGGCCCGGGGCCGCGACGACATCTGCCTCGCCGTGCCCCACGCGGATCTGCCCGGGGGCGTGGCCATGAGGCCCGGCGGCAGGAAATGAAGAAGGGGGCGCCCCCCGAAGGGTGACGCCCCCTGGACAACGGAAGGGAAGGGCCCTCCCGGGGACTACCCGCCGACGACCTGGTCGATGGCCTCGGGGTTGGTCTCCACCTTGCCGCTCTTGCGCAGCGCCTTGAGGAAGGAGTCGGCCACCTCGTACTCCTTGGCCTGCTGGGCCTGGCGGCGCAGCTCGTCCCGCTTCTCGGCGAACTTCGCGTCATCCGGCAGCTGGCGCTCGGTCACCTGCGCCACCACGAAGCCCTCGCCCACCGGGAAGGCCTGCTCGAGCGCCGCCGGTCCCTTGGTGGCGAACACGGCGGTGAGCAGGTCCGGCGCCGGGCCCAGGTGCGGCACGTTGGTGCTGGCCGCGTTGAAGACGTCCGTCTGCACCGCCTCCGGACGCGTCTCCGTCTCGAAGCGCAGCAGGGCCGGCTGGCCCGCCTTCTCCGGCGGGAAGAGGGCGGTGAGCGCCTTGCCCCCCTTCACCTCGGCCAGCGCCTTCTGCGCCGCGGCCTGGGCCTGCTCCTTGGCCTTGTCGCGCTTGAAGAGGGTGGTGGCGATCTCGTCCTGCACCTCCTCCAGCTTCTTGTCCTGGGCCGGCTTCTTCTCCTCCACCTTCACCAGGTGGATGCCGAACTTCGTCTCCACCGGCTGCGTCACCTCACCCGCGTTGAGCGCGAAGGCCGCGTTGGCCAGCGCCGGCTCCCAGTTGCCGCGCTCCACCCAGCCCAGGTCGCCCCCGGCGGCCTTGGTGCCCGGGTCCTCGCTGCTGGCGCGCGCCACCTCGGCGAAGTCCTTGCCGCCATCGATCTCCTTGCGCAGCGCCTGGGCCCGCTCCATCGCCCGGGCCTTCTGCTCCGGCGTGGCCTCGGGGGCCACCTTGAGGAGAACCTGGCGCGCACGGATGCGCTCGGGCTGCTGGTACACGAAGCGGTTGGCCTCGTAGTAGTCCTGGATTTCCTTCTGGTGCGCCTGCTTGTAGGTGTTCAGGTCCGCCGCGGAGGGGGCCGGCACCTTGTCGGCGTACATGGTGGGCAGGAAGCGCGCGAACACGATGCGGGCCTGGTTGC
>NZ_DASVWK010001033.1:0-15383 GCF_036389735.1 Archangium sp.
CCCGCGCGCCACTCTGGGCCCATGAGCCCAGACACTCCCAACGCCCCCCGAGTCCCCGGTCCGCCGCTCAAGTGGGCGTTCTCGTGGGTGACCCGCCACCACGTCTTCGGCAGCCTCTTCATCGTCGTCTTCGCCACCGCGGTCATCGCCAGCCAGGTGGTGGATCGGACCGAGTTCGCCAGCTCCGAACTCGCCCAGGACGTGGAGGAGCGCTGGGGTGCTCCGGTGGTGCAGCCGGCGCCTTCGCTGCGCTACGTGCAGAGCGGCACCATCTTCACCGAGCTCAAGCCCCTGCCCTTCGACAAGCAGCACGTGCAGGTGCAGGCACGGATGAACTACCGCAAGCGGGGCCTGCGCTACTTCTCCGGCTTCGACTTCACGCTCTCGGCCGACTACGCCGTCGTCAACCGCGAGGGCCATGACATCGACGTGGCCTTCATCTTCCCCATCGAGGTGGACAAGTCCCAGGTGCTCCTCTCGGAACTCCAGTTCCTCGTCAACGGCGCCGAGTCGAGCCTCGATCTGGGCGAGTCCGGCAACCGCCTCGTCTGGACGGGCCGCATCCCCCAGGGGGCCACCAGCAACTTCTCCATCCGCTACCGTGCCCGGGGCCTCGACTCCTTCGTCTACAAGTTGGATCCCTCGCTGCCCGCGCGGGACGTGCGGCTGCACCTCGCCGTCGAGGGTGGAGAGAACTTCGACTATCCCGCCCAGGTTCTCGTGGCCAACACGGTGGAGACGGGGCGCGACGCGGTGTCGCTGGACTGGGCCTTCCAGTCGCTCGAGTCGGGTGTGAGCCTCGGCGTCATCCTCCCCTCGGTGGAGGCGTACGATGAGCTGGTCGCCACCATGGCGCGCCGGGCGTGGGTGCCCTTCCTCGGACTGGTGGCGCTGCTGGCCGCCTTCAGCATCCGCCACAAACGGCCGCTCGCCTTCTACGAGGCGTACCTGCTCGCCGCCGCCTACGGCTTCTTCTTCGTGCTGCTCGCCTACCTCGCGGCCTTCATGAACTTCTACGTGGCCTATGGGCTGGCCGCGCTCGGCATGGGCGCGGCGGTGGTGGCCTTCGCGAAGCGGCTCTATCCCGAGGAGCCCACCTCCCGGCTCGTGGGAGCCTGGGTCGCCACCCTCATCGTTCCCACCACCGCCGTCATCCTCCAGGGCTACACCGGCCTCATCTACACGCTGGAGATCCTCGCGGCGCTGCTCGGACTGATGGCGCTCTCCACCCGCGCGAGCGTGCGGGCCCTGCTCTCGGATCTCCCCCCGGGCGGCGATCCGCCTCTCGCCCCCGTCACCCAGGAAGTGAGGTGAACCATGTGGACTTCTCCTGTGATTCTCGGACTGCTGCTGACCGCCTCGGGTGGAACGCCCTTCCCCGCGACCTCCTCGGGCTCGGTGACGATTCCCCTCCAGGAACTGCTCCCGCTGTATGCGAAGCACCAGGAGTCGGCGCCTCTCGCTCCGCCCACGGAGGCTCTGGTGGTGAAGAGCCAGCTCAAGGGGCGCCTGACCGCGGAGGCTCTGCTGGTGGAGGCGCACTTCGAGGTGGAGGTGCTCGCCAGCGATCGGTGGACGCAGGTGCGGCTGCTTCAGCTCGACACGGACACGTACCTGACCGGAGTGCCCGCGCTGCAGGGGGCCACGGTGGGCGCGCTGGGGGGCCAGCTCACCCTCGTGACGCGCGAGCCCGGCCGCTACGCCTTCGACGTCAGCCTCGCGCTCCGGCCCACGGGGAGCGGCGCCGAGCGCCAGGCCCAGCTTCGCTTCGGCGCCCACGTCTCGCCGGTACCCCTGCGGCTGGAGGCGGATGCGACGGCCTTCACCCTGGTGGATCCGCTGGCCTCCGGGAGCGAGGACACCGAGGTGTATCCCCGGCAGGGCGTGCTCCGGGTGGGCTGGCGCAACGCGGCGGCGCCGAAGGTGGCCCGACAGGTGGTGCGTCCGCCGCTGGAGCCGAGCATCCCCTCGGCCCAGGCCACCTGGGTGTCCACGCTGGAGGGCAAGGCCACCGTGCGCGTGCGCTACTCGCTGCGACTGGACCGTGAGCAGGAGTTGGAGCTGACGCTGCCCGAGGGCCACCGCCTGGAGCGGGTGTTCCTCGACTCGGTGCCCCTGATCGCGAGCGTGAAGGACGACACGCTGAAGCTGAAGGTGGCCCCGACGAGGTTCGGTGAGACGGAGGCGACGCTGGAGGTGGTGCTGGCGAGGGACCTGGGAGTCTTCCACCTGTCCGGGAAGCTGAAGCTGGCACTGCCCCGGGTGTCCTGGCCGGTGGCCACGCTCCGGGCCCGGGCGCACTTCCCGGCCGTCTTCAACTACCGGCGCGACGGCGGGAGCATGGAGGAGTACGAGGGCGAGCAGGCGGAGGCGGTGGAGTCCCAGACGCCCCTGCCGGGCAAGGTGATTCACTTCCGCCAGTACCTCGTGGCGGCCTCGGCGCCCACGCTGGAACTTGGCTACTCGGTGGACATCTCCCAGAGCTACTTCCGGTGAGGTGCCGGGGCGGGTGATGCCTCCGCCACCACGGCGAAGGCCGCGCCCCGCCCCTCCGCGGGCAGCAGTGCCAGGCTCGCGCCAAAGGCCCGCAGCATGGACTGGGCGATCGTCAGCCCGAGTCCCGTTCCGCCGCTGTCTCTCGCCGTGGTGAAGAAGGCATCGAAGACGCGGGCCCGGTTGGACTCGGAGATGCCCGCCCCGTCGTCCCGCACCACCACCCGTCCCCTCCCCTCGCCCGCGGCCACGTCCGCCTCCAGCCGCACGCGTACGCCCTCACCCCCATGCTGCGAGGCGTTGGTGATGAGCTGCCAGACGATGTCCTCCAGCACCTCGGGGGGCAGGCCCAGCCAGAGCCCGGCGGGCACGGAGCCCACCTCCACCGTGAGGCCTCGGGCCCGGCCACGCTCCGCGAGGGACTCCAGCAGAGGAGCGAGCTCCGTGCGCGCCGGGCGGGCCACCAGCGAGTCCGCCCGGGCGAGCTCCAGCAGCCGCTGCACCAGCCGGGTGAGGCGCCTGGCGTCCTCGTCGATGTTGGAGAGGAAGCGCTCGCGCTGCTCGGGGGTCATCCGCTCGGCGCTGTCGCGCAGCAACTCCACCGCGCCCTGGATGGAGGCCAGGGGCGTCTTGAACTCGTGCGACACGTTGGCCGCGAACGAGCGGATGTACTGGTTCCGATCCCTCAAGGCCGTGGCCATGCCGGCCAGGGACTCGGACAGCTCGGCGAGTTCCCGCACCACCGGGTGTGCCACCGGCTCGAAGCCCGAGGGCTCGCTGGCGGCGATGGCTCGCGTCTGCCTCACCAGGTTCCGCACCGGGCGCACCACCAGCGCGGCCGCGGCCAGGGACATCAGCGCCACCACCCCCAGCAGTACCAGTCCGGTGGCCGTGAGGTTCCACCGATCCGCGTACACCGCCTTGGTGAGGGTCATGGGCGTGCGGGAGAGCACCACCGCGCCCCAGACACGCTCGCCCGCGAGCACCGGCAGCACCACCGTCACCCGCACGCCCGTGTCGCGGCTCAGCGAGGCGAGCGGAGCGTCACCCGGTTCGGAGAGCCGTCGGCGCAGCACACTGCGGGGCTCGCCCCGCAAGGCCCGCAGCACCTCCTCGCGGCCCGCCAGAGAGGTCCCCATCCCCGCGGCACCGCTGCTGGCCACCACCACGGCTTGGGGGTCCACCACGCGGATGCCGGCGAGCGTCGAGCGCGCCACCAGGAGGAGCAGTGGGGAGAGCCGCTCGCCGGCCCGTTGCGCGTGGGGCTCGGCGGGGATGGCGGAGGTGGGAGGCTCTTCCACGGGGGGTAGCGCCTCGTCCGAGGAGCGGAGTGACGGGAGGATGGGTCGCAGGGGCCGCTCGGGCAGCTCCGGGAAGGGCCACGGCGCCATGCGGGACAACCCATAGGGCTCGGTCCCCACCTGCTGGTGCAACAGGTCGCGATACACCTCCGCCACGACGACGCCCTGGGCGATGAGCTCGCTCTCCGTCTGGCGGATGAGCTGGTCGTCGTAGACGCGGACGAACGCCAGGCCGAGCAACGCGAGCACGAGGGCTCCGAGCCCCACCGCCGCGAAGACGAGCCACAAGCGCGGGCGGGCGCGCTGGCGTTCAGGGGAGCGCGAGCCGGTAGCCAAGGCCATGGACCGTCTGGATGACGTCGCCGCCGAGCGCGGCGAACTTCTGCCGGATGTGCCGCACGTGACTGTCGATGGTGCGATCGCTCACCACCACGTCCTCGTAGACGCGCGTCATCAACTCGTCGCGGGTGAAGGCCTTGCCGGGCGCGCGCAGGAGCGCGGCGAGCAGGTGGAACTCGGTGACGGTCAACACCACCTCGTGCCCGCTCCAGTAGGCGCGCCACAGCTCGAGGTCCAGCCGCAGGGGGCCGCGCTGGAGAACCTCGGAGGGCCTGGTGGAGGCGGGCGCCACCGGGCTCGCGGGAGCACGGGCCCGTCGCAGCACGGCCTTCACGCGCGCCACCAGCTCGCGCGGGCTGAAGGGCTTGGTGAGGTAGTCATCTCCGCCCAGCTCCAGCCCGAGGATGCGGTCCACCTCGTCGTCGCGCGAGGACAGGAACACGATGGGGACCTCGTGGGTGCGGCGCACCTCGCGGCACATCTCGAGCCCATCCATCTCGGGCATCATGATGTCCAGGACGATGAGGGCGGGCACGGAGCGCCGCACCTGCTCCAGACCGGCGCGCCCGTTGGAGGCCTGCTCCACGTGGAAGCCCGCCTGCGAGAGGGCGAAGCCCACCACCTCGCGCAGGTGCGGATCATCGTCGACCACCAGGATATGGGGGCGTTCGGTCACGAGCCCTGGAACTCTGAGGTAGAACCCTCCCTTGTACAAGCCAACGTGAAGGGTGGACCCAGGGGGTGACTCCCCAGGTGGTCCTTCAGGGGGACGGCGAGTTCTGGTTGAACGGCGGGCCAGTCCAGAGCCGTATGCCCACCCTCCTCTACTCCACCTCGACGACCGCCCGACTCGAGACCCTGGCCCGACAGCTCGGCCTGCGCGTGGGCATCGCCTATGGCGAGGGGGACAAGGTGGACAGGTACTTCATCGTGTCGGCGAACGGCACGCGACTGGAGCGCCTGGTGCCCATCGGCTGGACGGGCCCGGAAGCCGAGGCGGAGCTGCAGCGGTTGGCCGAGAAGGGCTTTTGACGGTCTCGTTTCGGAGGCAGACAGATGCGCGAGCGCAGAAGCGCGGGTGAACACCAGGAGCCCGCATGGCCCGACTTCGCTCCCGGCACCCAGGTGGTGGGCTTCACCGTGGAGGCGCTGCTGGCCACCGGGAGCTTCGGCACCGTGTACCGGGCGAAGCGGGATGGGCGGCTCTTCGCCATCAAGCTGGTGCCCAAGGGCTCGCGGGGAGAGCGCGAGGTGGATGCCCTGCGGCGTGCACAGTTCCCCAACGTGGTGGCCTTTCGCGGGTATGGGCTGTGGCCGGAGGACAAGCCCCGCTTCATGGTCCTGGCGATGGAGCTCGTCGAGGGCCGCACGCTGGAGGTATGGGCGCGAGAGGAGAATCCGTGCGCGCTGGTGCTGGTGCGCCAGGTGCTGCTGCCGTTCGTGGACACCCTGGGGGAAGTGCATGCCGCGGGCGTGGTGCACCGGGACGTGAAGGAGTCCAACATTCTCATCCGTGACGCGGATGGGGCGCCGGTGCTGGTGGACTTCGGCTCGGCCGGGTACGAGGGGGCTCCCCGCCTCACCGGGGTGCTGCCGCCGGGCACGCCGGAGTACCGCGGCCCCGAGGTGCTGCGCTTCGCCCGCGAGAGCGAGAGCCTGGAGCCCTACCAGGCCAGTCCCGGGGATGACCTCTGGGCGCTGGGCGTCACCCTGTACATCGTCCTGACGCGCCAACTCCCCTTCGGGGACAGGCGGAGCCCGGGGATGAATCACGCCATCCTGCACGAGCACCCCCAGGCCCCGCACGAGCTCAACCCGCGCGTGCCCCCGGCGTTGGGGGAGCTGTGCCTGCGCATGCTGGAGAAGGCCCCCGAGGCCCGTTACACGGACACCGAGGCCCTGGCGGAGGCGCTGGAGAAGGTCGCGCTCCCCGGTGCTGAGTCCTGGCACGTCCCGCTCTTCCCCGGACGAGGGAAGAGCGCCGCCCCGGCGGCTCGCACTCGCTGGTGGGGAAGGCGGTGGCCCTGGGCTGTCCTCGCCTCCGGGCTGACGAGCCTGTTCTTCCTCATTCCCTCGCCTGCTCCACGGCGCCTTCCCCTCGAAGTGGCGCCCATCGCCCCACGCGACGTGTCCCCTCCTCCTCCCCCGATGTCCCAGGCCGGCTCCAGCCGAGAATTGGTGCGCGCCCACGTGACGGGAGAAGTTGGGCGTGGCGCGGGACCTTCGAAGTCACCCATCCCCGCGCCCGTCGCCCGAGCGACGCACAGCGAGGAAGACCCGATGCTCAAGTCCAAGAAGGCCCTCTGCCTGGCCGCCACCACCACCCTGCTCAGCGGCACCGCGTGCGTGAGTACTCCGCCACTGTCAACAGCGACCCCTGACGATCTGGAGGCCCTTCGCAGGCCTGATTGCCCGGAGGGTTTCGCCGAGGGGCACAAGCGTTTGGGCATCTGGAAGAAAGTGCCAATCAACTTGTACATGCAACCCCACGAAGAGCCTCCCGAGCTCAATCCCTCTCCCGTGTCTCTGGATACCACGATGTTTGAGGCCACCAATCTCGACAACGTCCCAGGAGGAGCACTGCCAGGGGTAGAATCCATGATCGGCGCACGCTTCGTCTGGAAGGGCCGTGTCTACATCCGCATGTACTTGGCCAATCTTGTTGGCTACGGAGAGCCCGTGCCCGTCTGCATGGAGGCGATCGATACGACCAGGGTGGCCAAGCCGGACGGTTCTCTCCATCTCGGTGTCCCCCTGGCGCCCGGCAGCACGTCCGAGAAGCTTCTCGTCAAGCCCATCTTCACTGTGCGGGCGGTGGAGAGCTTCCAAGACCCGACCGCGAAGGCGCCTTAGTGCTCCCCGCTCCGCCCCTGTCCCTCCTGGTGCTGGCGCTTCTTCAAGGCTCGTCCCTCCTGTCACCTTCCAGCGCTGTCGACTGCCAGGAGGTGCAGCGCATCGAGCTGTCACGGACGTCCGGTGCCCCTCAGGAGATCTGCGTCAGCCCGGGCCTTCGGACGCGCTTCGTCTTCGACTCGCAATTCACCGTGAACTTGCAAGACGAGGCGCGCTTCGTCGAGGTCATCCACGGACGCACCACCCTGGGTCTCCTGCCTCCAGGAGACATGGGGCGGGGGGAGCGCCTTCGCCTGACTGTTTACTTCAAGGAGGAAGCGTCCTCGGACGGCGTCACCTTCGTGCTGGTGGCCCGGCAGGGGCAGGCAACGCGACAGGTCGAGGTGTATAGCGACCGGCCCTCGCGAGCGTCCTTCCAACAGGAGGTGGCCCAGGAGCACGCGAACGATCAGCGGCTCCAGTCTCGAGTGGAGCAGCTCCAGCATCAGTTGGAGCTGCTCCGGGCCGAGTGTGATGACCCGAGTGGACTGCGAAGGCTCCTCGTCAGCGGTGAAATGGACGCCGAAGGCATTCGCGCTCGGAGAATAAGCGTGAAGAGCGGGCCCTCCTCAAAGAGCCTTCTCTTCATGGTCGAGGGCCACATCTATCGCTCCAGTCAACACGTGGTGGTGGCGGTGATGCTGCGGAACGCCAGCTCGGAACCATGGACGGCGGATGGGGCTCTGCTCGTGGATAAACATGGCAAGAACTGGAAGGCGATACGGATCTGGGCGTCGAGCGCCCTCCTGCCCGATAGTAGTCAGCTGGTGGTCTTGGAGGTGCGGGCGAGAGGTCAAGAGCTTCAAGGCGATGTCACGGTGAAGCTCTGGGGGGCGGAATCGCGCGGCATCTCGATCCACGACGTGCCGGTCCCGTAGGATCCAGCCATGAACGAGCTTCAACCGTTGCTCGAGGAACTCCGCCGCTTCAACGCGGAGCGGGAGTGGGGCCAGTTCCACGACTCCAAGAACCTGTCCATGCTGCTCTCCTCCGAGGCCGGGGAGCTGCTGGCGCTCTTGCGCTGGGTGCCCAACGCGGAGTCGGACGCGTACGCCAGCCAGCCCGTCCCCCGCCAGCGGCTCGCCGAGGAGATTGGAGACGTGGGCATCGCGCTCGTGCTGCTGTGCGATCGGTTGAAGATCGACCTCGTCGGGGCCATGCGGGACAAGCTGGAGAAGAACCGCGCGAAGTACCCGGTGGAGCGGGCCCGGGGACGCTGGACGACGGACGAGTCCTGAGGGAGCAGCGGGGAGGTCTACCCGCTGCTCCCAATCCGGGCTCACTGGGCGGTGAACCAGATCAGCGCCTCGCGGGTGATGTCCGCGGGGACGGTGTGGGGCCCATCGAACTCGCGGTAGCGCACCTCGTAGCCCGCGCGCTGCACCAGCGGGACGATGCGACGGCTGCACGGCCCGATGCGCAGCACCTCGTCCTTCACCCCGTGGGAGATGAAGAGCGCGGGCTCGCCGCGCTGCGTCGCCGGAGCCATGAAGCCCGGGGAGAAAGCCACCACGTGGCTGAACAGGTCTCCGTTGGTGAGGCCCAGCGACAGGGCGTAGGAGGCTCCATCGGAGAAACCCGACAGGGCGATGCGCTCCGGGTTCACCGCGTAGCGATCGAAGACGTACGCCAGCGCTCGGTCGATGAAGGCCACGTCCGAGCCGTACGCGTCGTCGACGATGATGTCCCACGAGGGGCCTCGGGACTCCGGCACGAGCAGGAGCAGCCCCGCCTCGTCCGCGACCTTCCGCCACAGGCCGAGCGAGTTGCGCGCATTGCCTCCCGCCCCGTGCAGCATCACCACCAGGGGCGCGGGCTGGTCCGCCCGGTACCCCTTGGGCACATAGAGGAGCCCATCGCGCTTGCCGCCCAATCCCAGGGGGTGCACGCCGTGCCCTACCGCATCCACCGTGGGACGATGCGGGCGGGCGCGCAGCCGGCCTTGCTTCGTTTCATCGTGCGGGGTCTCCGCCTGCGTTGCGTTCCTTGTCATGTCCTTCGTTTCCTTCGCGTGAGTGCTTCCGCACGCCAGGAGCAGCACGGCCCCGAGCCCTGCCCAGCACCACCGGGCGAGCACGGGCCGGCGCCCCGCGCGTGGAGAGCGGGAGGGTCGTGCCTTCATGTCGTCACGTGCCTTGTCTGTCCGCCCCACCCCTACAGCCCGGGCCCACCGACCGGGGCCTCCAAGATGAGAGCTGGACCTCGGGAAACACACCCGGCGTGGGCCCCTTCTCCCGAGAACCAGAAGGGCCTCCGAGGCTCGCTCGTCGGGCATCCAGCCAGTCGCTCCGGGAGCCTGGGAGGACCCACCCCTTTCCCTACCCCATGGCTTGACTGCCCCTGCCCCATTTCCGTGAGCTTCAGGAATGCCAGCTTTTCAGTTTGGAGCGGTCCTCCTGACCTTGGCGTCGCTCGTGCTCCTCGAAGGGTGCGCCACGGCCCATTCGCGTGGGAGTCTGACGAGCGGCTTTGGCCTCCACTCGCCAGTGGAGATGGCGGGAGGCGCCGGCGGCTTCCCCGAGCGGACGGAGGACCCCTTCCAGGTGGTGCAGGAGGCCAGCGGCCTGGAAGAAGAGGCCCGGCACCCGGCGGGCGCGGCGCTCTACCTGGGGCAGGCGCGTGAGCTCCTGGGCAGGCTGGCGAAGGCGCGCGTCACAGCGAAAAGCTTCGCCCCGCACCGGGTGCTGTATTGGTTGCTACGCGAGGTGCTCGAAGGCGGCGAGCGCGTGGAGTACGCCGATTTGAAATGGCGTGCCGAGCGCTTCTGGCTCCTGGTGCTGGTGCGCCCGGACGGGTACCTGGTGGCCTCGCTCACCGGCACTCCCCTTCAGCGCATGGGTCCACTTGAGCTCGTGGAGGGCGAGTGGAGGGTGGGAAGCCTCCGGGTAGGTGACTTCTACTTCTCGCGCGGTGGCGTCTTCTACCCGGTGAATGCGGCCCTGCGGCGCGCGGACAGCCAGCCCCTGGCCGAGCTGGGTTTGGGGAGGGACCCGCTCAACGCCGCGCTCGACGGGGCCCAGGACGCCATGGCGGAGATGGCGGTGGCCCTGACCCAGTCCGTCCTCCACCCCATCCGCACCGTGGAGGACCTCGCGCAACTGCCCACCACGGTGGCGCAGCTCATCGTTTCTTCGCCCGAATACTTCGCGCGCTACGGCGCCATGTCCTGGGAGGACCAGATACGCGAGGCCGCACGCCTGTCCACGCACGTCCTCATGATGCTTGGGAGCGCGGAGGCCACCCTGGGACGCATGAGCGGACTCGGGGCGGAACTACCGGTGCTGTCGCTCACGGCCAGGGGCGAGATGGTCCTGGGCAGAGTCGTGGTAGCGGGAGGCACGACTCCAGCCACGGTGGCCATGGACCTGGGTGCCCTCTCCGTCCTTCACATGGCGGGTAGGGGCCAGGGGAATAGCGGCGGCGTGAGGGGCAAGGCGGGGAAGTCCACCAGGACAACCTCGACGCAAGGGCCCGGCAGATGGACGTACAAGACGCCCACCACCGACTCCAAGACTTCCCTGGACTACCAGGAGCAGGTGACGGGCCGACCCGCCTGGTGGGTCTACATGATTGGGGAGTTGGAGTTCGACGGCATCAGGGGCAAGGAACTGTTGGAGGCCAAGGGCCCCGGCTACTGCTCCTTCTTCGACGCGGATGGCACGCCCAAGCCCTGGTACCAGACTTCCGGGGGGTTCAAGGAGATGATGAGACAAGCCGAGAGACAGTCAAAGCTGGCCGAACAGCTGGGACTGCCGCTGACCTGGCATGTCGCCGATGCCAGGGTCGCGGAGTTCCTTCGTCAGGAATTCAAGGATAAAGGATGGAACAACACCACCGTCCGCCATACGCCAGCCGCGCGGTAGAGGGAGGAGAACGCATGCAGGACAAGTACTACGTGGGGGCCTACTGGGGCCCGCGGAAGGAGACGGCGCTGGAGTGTGCCCGCCGTGCGGAACTCTTCTTCCACATGTTGGCGCGGTGTGATCCGTCCTTCGCCCAATGGTACGGGGCGGGACGAGGCTTCCCCCGCGAGTTGCCAGGCTGGCCTGTCCGCCCGGAGGTGAAGGAACTGGAAGCATTCCTCCTGAAGGGCAGGAACCGCACGGATGTGGGCAAGAATGTCATCGAGGATTTGGGATTCGGCCAGATGGTGTGGAATGCCAAGAAGGAGGCCACCACCATCGATATTACTTGCGGCAAATACTCTCCATGGGGTGGCCCCAACATTTGCCTGCTCAAACCGCCCAGGCAGGGTGCGGTACAAGAGCGGCTCCTGCGGGCTCCTGTAATGGCAGAGGTGCTCACCAGCATGGCCACGGCATGGGACCCCGACTTCGCCATGGCCAGCTCATCGGAAATGGTGGACCTCGTGGAGAAGCGGAATCGGGAAGTGCGGGTGGGCTGGCTCACGTACCTGTCACGCCGCCTGGGCACGGTGCCACCACTGCCCGCGCCCGTGCGCATCGAGCCAGTGGGCACGCTGGGCTGGCTCCTCATTCTCTCCCCCGAGCCCATGATGGCGAGCAACCCCGAGCACGTGGCCTTTACTTCGCGCGTGCGCGAGTTGCTGGACCGGGCGGGCCTCATCGAGCGCCCCGTGCCCGAGCCCGCCGAAGAGTGACTTCAGCCGTCGAGCACCGTCGCGAGCACCCGGTACTCCGGCCGTAGCCTCCGCTCCGCCTCGCTGCCGGCCACGACCACCGGGAGCATCGCGTCCTCCAGTCGGGCCTCGGCCGCCAGCCTCACGGCGATGGGAGCCATCACCTTCGCCTCGATGAGCCGCTTCAACGGCCGGGCCCCCAGCTTCGGATCATACCCGTGGCGGGCGAGCCAGACCCGTGCGTCCGGCTCCACCACCAGCCGCAGCCTTCGCCGCAGGAGCCCGGCTCGCGAGGCGGCCTTGTCCAACTCCAGGTCCACGATGCGCAGCACGTCCCCCTCCGCCAGCCGGCGGAATGGAATGACGTGGTCGATGCGGTTGAACAGCTCGGGCCGGAACGCCTGACGGATGGCGCGCAGGAAGTCCTCCGCGCCTCGCGCGGCCCCGAAGCCCGCGGGCTCCGACTGCTCGACGCCGAGGTTGCTCGTCATGCACACCACCGTCATCCGGAAGTCCACCAGCCGCCCGAGGCTGTCGGTGAGTCTCCCCTCCCCCAGGATGCCGAGCAGCAGATCGAAGACATCCGGGTGGGCCTTCTCGATCTCATCGAAGAGGACGAGCGACATGGGCTGCTGCCGCACCCGCTCGGCGAGACTGGTGATGCCGGGGCCCACCTCCATCAACCGCTGCGCCGCGCCGGGCATCATGAACTCGGACATGTCGAGCCGGATCATCCGGTCCTCGTGACCGAAGAGCGTGCGCGCGAGCTGCTTGGACAGCTCGGTCTTCCCCACGCCCGTGGGCCCGGCGAAGAGCAGCGTGCCCACCGGCTTGTCGGGATCATTGAGCCCGGCCTTGAAGCGCGCGAGCACGCCCGCGGCCAGCTCGCAGGCCCGGTCCTGCCCGATGACGCCCTGGCGGAGCTGCGCGGCGAGCGTGGTCTGCTCGGCGGGAATCTCATCACTGATGAGCTGGAGCGGCAGGCCGGTGTAGCGCGCATAGGCCTCGGAGGCGTCGCGCGGGTAGAGCGTCCGGGTCTTGCCGCGCTCGCCCTGCTGGTCGAGCCAGTCGAGGAACCGGTACGCCTTGCCCGGGAAGAGGCTGTCGCGCTGGAACGCCTCCAGGTGCCCGACGAGTTGCCGCAGGCCCAGCGAGTGGATGCTCACGCGGCTGCGCTTCGCCGCCTGATAACGCTGCATCAGCTCCGGCACCAGGGAGGCCGGTGGCTGCTCGATGCGGATGATGCGGAAGGCTCGCAGTGCCTCCGGAAAGCGCCGCTGGCAGCGCTCCAGCTCCGCCTCGGTGCACTCGGCGATGAGGGAAAGCTCCTCGCTCATCACGGCGGGAAGGAGCAGATCGCCAATGGACGATCCATCCGGCTGCGGTGAGAGGATGGACGTGAGCCGATCGACGTAGAGGTAGTCGTTCTCGAACGAGAGCGCGTCGACGATCTTCAGGCAGCGCTCCTGCCACATGCCCAGGTACACCATGCCGGCGATGATGCGCTCGGCGCTGGTGCGCCAGATCCTCGGGAAGTGGGCCTTCTCGTTCTTCGACTCGCGCCGCTGCTCGGCGATCATCCGCGCGAACTGGAGCACCCAGCCCGTCTTGCCCACGCCGGGGCCTCCGACGAGCAGGAGCGACACCGGTGGCCGGCGCAGCACATAGGGGAGGAACGTCGCCAGGGTGTGGCCGTCGTACACGAGCGGTGGCTGTCGGGGGCCCAGCGCGCGCGAGGTCAGTTCCTCGCCAATCTGTTCCAGTACCGCTGGCGCGGGGTCCTCGCGGGGGCCGCGCGGAGTGTCCTGGAGCAGCCCGCCCGGATCCCAGCTCTGGACATACTCCTCGCCCTCATGGCGGAAGTCATAGAGCCCCTTGGGCTTCTCGCCGAGCAGCGCCGTGGTGAGCGCGTTCTGCAACACCTCGCGCGCGATGGAGAGATCCTCGATCACGAAGGACCAGCCGAAGCGTGGCACCCGCACACGCCAGGTGCCACTCTCCATCTTCCCGTAGACGTACGTCAGCCGCAGCGGCACCAGCGACCTGGCGATCACCGGCCGCTTCTTGTGGAGGGTCTGCGGGTGGATCTCCACGGTGATCGTCCGCGCATGAAGGGACTCCTCCCACAGGAAGCGCTCGAGCAGGGCGGCGTTGTCGAGCTGCAGCTGCCGCACCCGCGTCTCCAGCAGTGCGTAGACCTCGGCCTCGCTGGCGCCGTAGGCGGAGGGCGGCGGGTCGTCGAAAAAGGTGTCCCACACCGGTAGGAGCTGTCCGGTCATCCGACCATCGTGGTGGGTCGTGAAATAGACGCGAAAGCTCTTGTCGCTCATGGAGTCACCCGCTGGCTCATCCGCAGCCGCCACAGGGTGGGTAGGGCCTCCGCGGGAGACCGGACCCGGTGGCTGCCGCTATGGGTGAGCAGGTAATCGTCGAGCTCCAGCACCGAGACCTCGCCCGGGCGGGTCGGCGGCTCGAAGCGGTAGGCGCGCACCACCGGGGTGGCCGCCTCGGGATCCTCGGGCAGCGGGCGCACGCCCTCCTGACGTGCCTTGTGGAAGGCCTGGAGCTTCGTGCCGTGCAGCTCCAGCAGCGTGGCCGGCTCCGGCACGTTCGGCTCGTGGACGCGGACCTTCACGATCTCCGGGAGGCGTCCCGAGGACTGCCAGACATGCATGCCGCCCTCCCCCTCGAAGAAGGGTCTCACCCCCGGGCCCACCAGCTTGAGCGCGACATGGACGGGCTCCAGGGAAGAGTCCAGGAAGTCCCGCAGCTGCCGGGGGCCTCCGGACACCACGGCGCCTCCGGGGAGGTGGGCGGCGAAGCTCTCGAACTCCCCCCGTGCGTCGCAATAGGCCGCGCAGAGCCAGGCGGTGAGCAGGGAACCGGTGGCCGCGCCCTGCCGCCACTGTCCGAGCGGGAGCAGCTCCAGGGTGACGACGTGCTGGTCGGGGCTGGAGAGACCATTGAGGACGCGCTGGAGGAAGTAGACCTCCGCGAGCGCGTCGAGCATCTGCTCGCGGGAGACGACCTTGAGGGGCTCGATGGCGCGCCGGGCGAAGAGCCGGATGCGCAGATTCTCCCCAAAACCACTGACCGAGCTGCGGCGCTCCAGGATGCCGAAACGCTCGACCTCGATCATCTCCCGTGCGTCCTCCTCGGGGACCCGTGCGAGGGAGTCGAGCTGCGAGGCGAAACCCTCCAGGTGCAGGCGCATGGCATCGAGTGTGTAGAGCGACTCGGCGTGCTCGCGCTCACCGGCCTGGAGCCGCTCGAGGTGGAAGCGGACCTGCTCGGATAGCGTGCCCAGGGCGTTGCTGTGCCGCATCCGCTGCACCTCCTCGCGGGCCTCCAGCACCTTCTCGCGCAGGCGGGCCACGGGGAGCGCCAGGAGCGGTTCGAGCGCGAAGCCCTCGGTGACGGGCTCACGGGGCACGAGCGCGTCGGCCTGCACCTCGAAGCAACCCTCACGGGTGTAGAGCTGGAACAGCCGCAGCAGCGCCTGGGGGCCGCGGATGATGGCCTCGGAGAGGACCTGTCCGACCTTCTCCTCCAGGTAGCGCTTCAGCGGACGCGCGCCCAACTGGCCATCGAAGGCCTCCTCGACGATGCGCCGCTTCACCGCGTCATCGGTGGACACGAAGATATTGCGTGAGGTCAATCCGTGGCGCGACAGGAGCCGCGCGAGCTCCTTCTCCACCACCTTCTCGCCGGACTCCCGGGAGAGCGGCGAGAAGTGCACGATGTGGTCGATGCGGTTG
>NZ_DASVWK010001034.1:0-9778 GCF_036389735.1 Archangium sp.
GCACGAGCAGGAACGGCACGATCAGCAGGCCGTAGCTGAACAGGGACAGGCCGAACGCCGCGCTCGCCACGATGATCATCACCAGGAGCCCCACCGAGCTCGTCAGGATGCTCGTGAGCACGAGCCCGCCGAGGTACTCCGAGGTGGAGAGCGGCGTCGCGAAGAAGTTGAGGAAGTTGCGCGACCAGACGTCCTCGAAGAACGCCATCGCCACGCCGTGCATGACCCGGCTCAAGAAGTCCCAGAGGAGCACCGCTCCCAGGAGCGTGGGGACGAAGTCGAGGCCGGATCCGGAAACGGTGTTGAGGTAGCGGGTGAGGAAGCCCCACAGCACGATGTCGATGGCGACCCACGCGAAGAGCGGGAAGACGCGCGCGGGGCTGCCGCGCAGGAGGTAGAGCTGACGGAGGACGATGGCGCCGACGCGGTGCGGGGTCATGGGGCTCAGCCTCGTTCCAGCGCGAGCGGCTCCCGCGCCACGGTGATGAACAGCTCCTCCAGCGTCGCCTTGCCGTGCTCGCGCGGCAGGGTCCTCGGGTCGCCCTCGAGCAGGATCTTCCCTCGCGAGACGAAGAGCACCCGGTCGCAGACCTCCTCCACCTCGTACATGTTGTGCGAGGTCCAGAGCACTCCACCGGTGCCCTGCGTGACGGACTCGCGGATCCGCGTGCGGAGGTCGCGCGCCGTCGAGGGATCCAACGAGGCCGTCGGCTCGTCGAGGAGGAGCAGTTGCGGACGGTTGAGCAGGGCCTTGGCCAGGGCCACCCGCGTCTGCTCACCCGAGGAGAGCACGCCGCACTTCGTGTCGCGGAACTTCTGGAGGTCGAACTGCGTGAGCAGCTCCTCGATGCGCTCCGAGAGCCCCTTCACGCCGTAGATGAGGCCGAAGACGCGCAGGTTCTGCCACACGGTCAGGTTGCCGGGCAGGGGCGCGTAGACGGCGGCGAAGTTGGTCCGCGTGAGCGCCTGGGCGCGGTGCTTCGCCAGGTCCACGCCCTCGACGTGGATGCTCCCCGAGCTGGGCTCGAGGACGCCGAGGATCATGTTGATCGTCGTGGTCTTCCCGGCGCCGTTGGGCCCCAGGAGCCCGACGATCTCCTGGCGGCCCACGTCGAACGAGAGGCCGTCGACGGCCACGGCGGCGCCGTACTGTTTGCGCAGCGCCAGGACCGAGAGGACCTTCGGAGCAGGAGGGGAGGGGCTCAGAAGAGTCTCACGCCCAGGCCCAGGCGCACACCGTAGCCCAGGCGCGTCTGCGGCACTCCGCGCAGCTCCTTGAACGCGTCCACCCCCAGCTCGCCCACCGCCAGCACCGACAGGTCCTCGCCCAGGTAGATCTCCGCGCCTCCGCCCGCCATCGGCTTGAAGCGCCACGTCCCCGAGGGGTTCAGCCCCAGGTCGAACGGCGCCTCCACCAGCCCCACCACCGCCACCGTCTCCACCACCCGCCACGTGGCCACCAGCCCCGGATCCACCCTGAGGAACAGCCCCGGGAAGTTCTTCTCGTCGAAGTACCGGCTCCCCGTGTCCCCCGTCAGCCCCAACCCCAGTTCTGGTGCCACCGCCCACGCCCCGCTCGTCCACACCTGCCGCCTCGCTACCGCCTCGCCCGTCACCGCCAGCCGCAAGTAGTCGAACCGGGCCTTCACCCCCAGCTCCCAACCCACGATTCCCTGCCGGTACGCCACCCCCACCTCCGGCACTCCCACCCACCCGGCCACCGCCGTCGCCCCGTCCGGCATCGCCGCGGGCGCCACCACCGCGCCGAAGCTCCGCCGCTTCGTCTCCAGCCTCGCCGCTTCCGCCGCCTCGGGCTGCGCCTCCTGGGCCACCGCCACCAGCGGAACCAGCACCCACACCAGCATCAGTCGCGTCATAGGCCGCCCACTCTGCCGCCTCGCCCCCCGACCCGTCGAGCGTTTCATTGCCGCTCTGGTTGCTGCTTACCCAACAATTTCAAGCCCTTGGGTTCCAGTGCTACGCTCTTCTCGGGTATAGCCAGGATTACCCATCGTTCCGTGGTAGTCTTCTTTCCCTGAATGTTGTAGTTTTTCACGGTTGGTGAACACCGGGGTCCCCATCCAAGGACCTCCGCTCCAGGAGTCTCTCCCATGGCCGCCAGTACACCTCGCGCCACAGTCCTCGAGCCCGCCTCCTCGTCCGCCTTCGCTGATGTCAGCCCCCGGCGGCGCTCCACCCGTTTCCGCCCCCGCGTCCTGCTCGTCGAGTCCGACAAGGACGTGCGCTCCGCGCTGGCCCTGGGCCTCGTCAGCGCCGGCTTCGAGGTGGTCGCCGCCCCCTCCATCGAGGACGTGCTCGGCGAGCTCGCTCCGGGCAACCCCCTGCCGCACCTCGTCATCGCCAACGTCGAGTCCAGCGATGCGGGCCTGGACGGCTTCTCCTTCTGCGAGCGGCTGCGCGCCGAGGCCCGTACCGAGCACCTCCCCGTCTACCTCCTGTCGCGCCACGAGGCGCCCGACCACCGCGAGCGCGCCGAAGCCGTCCGCGCCGACGACTACCTTCCGCTGCCCCTGCCCTCCGAGGTGGTGGTGTCCCTCGCCCGCCTCAAGGCCGGCCGCAGCACCTCCGCTCCCGCCTACGAGGCCCACTCGGTCCGCTTGCCCCTCCCCCAGGTCGTCCACTCGCTGCTGTGCGGCTCGCGCACCGGCCGCATCGATCTGCGCGACAACGAGGGCTGGCTCACCTTCCGTCAGGGCCATGTGGTGGACGCCTCCTTCGAGGGCGAGCGCGGCCTGACCGCCATCCGCCGTCTGCTCTTCTTCGGCTCGGGCGCCTACGCCGTCTCCTTCGGGGAGGCGCTCGCCGACGACAGCAAGCCCGTCCTCAACCTGAAGATCTACGCCTCGCTGCTCCTGCCGGCCGCCGAGCGCTTCGCCGCCCTGTGCTCGCGGGGCATCCCCCTGTCCGCGCGCCTCACCGTGGACTTCAAGCGGCTGGCGGACGTACTCAAGTCGCTCCCCGATGACGTGAGCCGTGTCATCCGCCTCTTCGACGGCCAGCGCACCGTGCACATCGCCCTGCTGGAGTGCAGCCTCTCCGAGGTCACCACCCTGGAAGTCGTGACGTGCCTGTACGCGCAGGGCGTGCTGGTGCCGGCCAACCTCATCGCCGAGCGCGAGCCGCCGCCGGCCGTCATCCCGCCCTTCTTCGAGCCGGTGCTCACCTCCGAGGGTGAGGAGGAGGAGCCCTTCTCCGAGGCCTTCGAGGCCGAGAGCCCGTCCCGCGCGGCTTGAGCTGTCCGGAGGGCAGGGGAGGACCTGGGTGTTTGTTTGACTCCGCTGCCTCGTCCGAGGCAGAAGGCGCGACATCCAGGAGGTCACTTCCCGTGTCCGGTCACAACCGATGGTCGAAGCTCAAGCGGTACAAGGCCGTGGTGGGGGCGAGCAAGGGCAGGCTCTACAGCAAGGTGATCAAGGAGATCACCGTCTCCGCGAGGCTGGGGGGGGGCAATCCCGACGGGAACGCCCGGCTGCGCGTGGCCATCGCCGCGGCGCGCGATGCGAACATGCCCAACGACACCATCCAGCGCGCCATCAAGAAGGGCACCGGCGAGCTGGAGGGCGAGGCCTACGAGGAGATCGTCTACGAGGGCTATGGCCCCGGGGGCGTGGCCATGCTCGTGGAGTGCCTCACCGACAACCGCAACCGGACCGCGAGTGAAGTGCGCTCCGCCCTATCCACGGGTGGGGGCAACCTGGGCGCCGAAGGCTCGGTGAACTGGATGTTCCACAAGAAGGGCGTCATCACCCTCAAGCCCGGTCCCACCGAGGACCAGGTCATGGAGAAGGCCATCGAGGCCGGCGCCGAGGACGTCATCAACCACGGCGAGGACGGCTTCGAGGTGCGCACCGCCCCGGTCGACCTGCACGCGGTGGGCTCCAGCCTGGAGTCGGCGGGCCTGAAGCTGAGCGAGCAGAAGTGGACGTACATCCCGCAGAACACCGTCCGGGTCGAGGGCGACAACGCCAAGAAGATGCTCAAGCTGATGGAGCTGCTCGAGGACAACGACGACGTGCAGAACGTCCACGCCAACTTCGAGATGGACGACGCCCTGATGGACTCGCTCTCCGCGTAGTAGGGCGGGCGGGCATCGACACGGAGGCGGCCCGCGCGTTATAGGGCGGGCTGAACCCCTGTTCCGTTGTTCTCGGAGAGGCATTTGCGCGTCCTAGGCATCGACCCCGGCAGCCGCTTCATGGGGTATGGCGTGGTGGAGGAGCGGCGCGGTCGGCTGGTCCATGTGGGGCATGGCGTCATCAAGGTGGACGCCGATGATTCGCTGGAGCTGCGGCTCAAGGAGCTGCACGACTCGCTGCTGACGGCCCTGAAGCTCTACAAGCCCCAGGCGGTGGCGGTGGAGGGTGTGTTCACCTTCCGCAACGCGCGCAGTGCCCTCATCCTCGGGCACGCCCGGGGGGTGGCGCTGCTGGCCGCCGCCCAGGTGGGGCTGGCCGTCCACGAGTACCCGCCCGCCAAGGTGAAGCGCTCGGTGGGCGCGGGCGGCGCGGCCGACAAGGACGCGGTGATGCGCATGGTGTGCACCTTCCTCGAGCTGGAGGAAATCGAGCGCGCCGACGCCAGCGACGCGCTCGCGGTGGCGCTGTGCCACCTGAACCACAGCCGTGCCGGCCTGCCGGCCATGGCGGGCAAGGTGTCGAAGTCGCGCCGCAAGTCGGCGCAGGCGCAACTGGCCGACAGGCTGGCGCCGTCCTACCGGCGACCGGAGGCGAGATGATCGCGGCACTGCGTGGCATCGTGCAGGAGAAGAGTCTCGACGAGGCCATCATCGACGTGGGCGGGGTGGGCTACCGCGTGTCCTTCTCCTCGCTGACGCTGGGGCGGCTGCCCCCCGAGGGCGAGCCCGTGCAGGTGCGCATCCGCACCGTGGTGCGCGAGGACGCCTTCGAGCTGTTCGGCTTCCTCTCGCGAGGCGAGGAGGAGCTGTTCCTCCTGCTCAACTCGGTGTCCCACGTGGGCCCGAGGCTCGCGCTCGCGGTGCTCTCCGGCATGGAGCTGCCGGAGCTGGTGGCCGCGCTCGGACGGGGCGAGGTGGCCCGCCTCACCAAGATTCACGGGGTGGGGAAGAAGACCGCCGAGCGGCTCGTGTTGGAGCTCAAGGACAAGGTGAAGACGCTGCACCTGGAGCAGGTGGCCGCCCAGGCGAAGCCGGCGATGCCCGAGTCGAGCCACCAGGCGGACCTCATCTCGGCGCTCATCAACCTCGGCTACAAACAGCCCCAGGCGGAGAAGGCCGCGGAGTCCGCCAGCGAGCGGCTCGGCGCCGAGGCCGCCTTCCAGGCCCTCTTCCGCGAGGCCCTCAAGGTGCTGCGCGCCAGCGCTTGAGCGGAGTCCAGAAAACCACAAAGCCCGTGAATCCTGCTCTATCCGGGAAAACCTGTGATAGAGCGGGGAGGCCGCCCGTCGCCATGGGGTGGTCCCCCCTCGCAAGGAGTCACCCCTTGAAGGTTTCAGGCTTCCGTTCGCTGTTGCCCTTCCTTCTCGCCACCGCGCTGGCCGCCTGTGGCCCGGAGCTGGACGAAACCCCGTCGGTTCCCGCGGGTGAGCTGGAGACGAATACCGCGGCGGTCATCAGCGGGGCCTCGCGCGGCTCCACCGTGCAGGTCTCGGCCACGGACGGCGTCAACGTGCGCTCCGGGCCCGGGACGACCTACGGCGCCCTCGTGACGGTCCCCTATGGGAAGACGGCCACCGTGCTCAACGCCACCCCGAGCAATGGCTTCTACCAGGTGGACTACCAGGGCACCGTGGGCTGGACGCACGGGGACTACTGGAACGTGATCGCCGGGCTCTGGGTGAACGGCTACCAGCTCAACGCCACCCAGGAGAAGTGGGTGCGGTGGATTGGCACGTACACCGTGCCGAAGCTCCTGGGGACGCGCAACGAGCGCCTCACCAAGGCCGCGCGCGTGGCGTGGTGGTCCCTCAAGGAGGGCGTGCTCGACCTGCCCAACCCCTTCCCGTACTCCAACTGCAACTACACCACGGGGGATGCGCGCATCGGCCCCCTGGAGGTGTGCCCGAGCGGCCGCGCGTGGCAGGTGGGCATCTCCGGCGTCCAGGTGCCCAACTTCAGCATGGCCACGGTGCAGAACACCTCGGCCTCCATCCACTCCACGCTGACCGAGGCCCAGGTGCTCGGCGCCAGCGCCAGCCAGGCGGGCTATGCCTCGGGGACGAGCACGTACAACAGCATCGTCAACTCCACGGGGGAGCTGCGCAAGTCCTGGCTGATGCGCAACCACGCGGTGGGCGTCACCCTCGAGGAGACCACCGTCACCTACGAGTGCGTCACCAACAGCTTTGGTTGGTGCTACGGCACGGCCTGGCCCACCACGGCCCGCTACGCGCCCAACCGCGCCGAGGCCCTGGAGTCCATGCAGGAGCTCAAGGCCATCATGGACGGTCTCGCGCCGTAGCTACTGGTCGCTCCGGCCGTTTTCCTCGCCCACCGCCAGGGTCGTCAACCTGTCGGTGGGCTTGGACTTCTCGGGCTTCTCAGGCTTCTCGGAGGGCTTTCCGGTGCCCTTCTTGAGGAACTTGGGAAGCTCGAACTTGATGAACGGCGGGCCCTTGCTCTTCTTCGTCACGACAGCTCCCCCTCAGAAGTAGACGACGGAGACCTGGGGCTCGGGCTGGGTGTCCGCGGTGCCCTCGCGCTTGCGCTGGCACGAGGCACAGCACTCCGCCCACGGGACGATCTGGAGGCGCTCCAGGAGGATGGAGGAGCCGCAGTCCTCGCACTTGCCGTAGGCGTCACCGCCCGAGGTCAGCTTCTGGAGCGCCCGCTCCACCCGGGGCAGGAGCACCGGATCCCGCTCCTCGCCGGACTCCTCGGCGTCGCGGAGCTGGAGCTGCTGGTTCTCGTCGATCGTGCTCCACACCCACTCGGGCGGCTCGTGGCCCGACATGACGTAGCGCAGGACGTGGAGCTGGTGCTCGGCCTCCCGGCGGTGGGCCTCGCGGCGCATCTTCACGAGCGCCGGGTGCTCCATCAGGCGCCCGAGCCTCGACTGGACCTCCGCTCGCAGCGACAGCTCCTTGGTGATGAGCGCGATGTAGGCCTCGGGGGTCAGCCCCCGGGGCTCACAGACCTGCTGGAGCACGCGCTCGAAGATGGGCTCGATGCCGACATTGGCGGCGGTGGCGATCCACCCGGTGGACGAGGCCAGCGCTTCGAGCGTGGAGAGCACCGTCCGGTGGACCTCGAGCCACTGCGGAGGGGGACCTTCTGGGGAACCGGTCGTCATGCTTGGGGTCACATCTAAGCACACGGGGCCAGGGTGCACACCCCGCCCGTCGAGCCTCCCCGAAATGACTCCGAGGGTAAGCGTCCGGGGGCCGACGTCTTGCTTGAATCCGGACGATGCACGGGGCCAGATAGGGGCCCGGGTGCCAGGAGGGAACTGAGATGGCCGGTCCTTCGCGGTGGTGGGACAGTGCGAGAGAGTGGGTGGGGAAGCTGCCGTCGGGGCTCTCCGGGGAGGTGGCGGTGGACGTGGGCCGCAAGCGGGTGCGGCTGTCGCACGCGCGGGTGGAGGCGCTCACCCGGCGGGTGCTGCGCGACGTGCGCCCGCTCACCCTGGGAGAGTGGGCCAACCTGCCGCGGGTGTATGACGTGAGGGTGGGCGTCTCCGGGTGGAAGCTGCGCGTGGAGGTGGCCCTGGAGCGGCTGGAGTTCGCCTCGGGCCGCTACCACCTGACGCTGCGCACTCCGGGCCGGGTGGACCTGGAGGAGTCCAGGATGGCGTCCGCGCTGGTGCAGGGCGTGATGCGCGTGGGTGGCGGGAAGGCCGCGCTGCGCACCCTGCTGGAGCAGGTGCTGCCCCCGGGGCTGGGCTGGGACGGGCAGCGCTTCACGGTGGCGGGGGCGCTGCCGAAGGAGGGCGTGGTGGCGGCGCGTCTCTTCGAGTCCTCCTCCCTGGTGGTGAACGCCGAGCATGTGGCGGAGGGATTGTGGCTGTCGGCCGAGGCCTGGCCCGGCCTGGTGGACCTGATGCAGGCCGTGCTCACCGTGGACCTTCCGCGCAAGCCGCCGGGGACCTGAGGAAATCGAGAATGCAGCTTCGCAAGAGGGCGTGGTGGCTCGTCGCGCTGAGCGTGACGGGCATGATGCTGACGGCCTGCGGGAAGAGTGAGTATGACCTGCGGTGCTCGGTGGACAGGGACTGTCTGGAGTCCGAGCTCTGCCATCCAGACGAGAAGCTGTGCGTGCCGCGCTGTAGCACCGTCGCGAATTGCCTCCCGCCCTACAAGCTCTGTGAGCCCATCGGTCCCACGAACAGCGAGAAGATCTGCAAGTGCCCCCCGGACGGTTGTCGAGGCGGCACGAACCCGTAGCGGGGATGTCTGTCTCTCCCGCTAGACTCTCGCCATGCCCGACGAATACCGGTTCTTCGTGGATGGACGCATCCCCGTGCTCAAGCTGCACTACGAGCCCCGGCCGGGTCCGGCGGTCATCATGCTGCATGGGCTCGGCGCGAACGCCGACGGCCAGCGCTGGGAGTTGGATGCGCTCGCGAAGTGGGGCTTGAGCGCCGTCGGGGTGGACGCCCCGCACCACGGGGCCCGGCGCGATGGGTGGCTCGATGAGATGGCGCGGCTCGGTCCGCCCGAGTCCCATGCCCGCCTGCTGCACGCCGTCCGCGAGGCCGCCCACGATGTCTCACGGGTCATCGACCACGTGGTCTCCGAGGGGCACTGGCCCATCGGGCTCGCCGGCATCTCGTTCGGCGCGTACACGGCGCTGACCGTGGCGGCCCAGGATTCGCGGGTCCAGGCCACCGTGTCGATCCTCGGCTCTCCGGACTGGACGCCCCGGGAGGGGCCCATCACCGATGAAATTCGCGAGTTGATGCACCACGCGCCGGTGCACCGCCCGTGGGACTGCGCACGCCACCCGCTGTTCCTGGTGAACGCGGGCCGCGACAGCGTCGTCCCGCCGCACTGGGCCCGCGACTTCGCACGGAATATCTGGGAGCACCATCCCCATCTGGGCTCACACGTCGAGCACTACGAGTACCCGGAGTCGGACCACACGATGCGGGAGCAGGATTGGAACGATGCCATGAGCCGGACACTCGGCTTCCTCCGGCGGCACCTCTACCGGGAGTGACGCCGCCTGTTGTCGCCAGGACTCCGACGTGAACAGGGGCAGCCCGCTCCTTTCGGATTCGGACAGGTCGCTTCCACTGGCACCGGGTCGCCATGGTCGGTAGCGGTGCCAGTCACCAGCACTTCTTCCGGGGTTCCACCCGGTGGAGGTGTCTCGTGCAAGCTGGACTGAAGCGTCTCGGGATGTTGGCGTTCTCGCTGGTGGCCTTGGGTTGTGGGAGCACCGCCGAGGGGGAGCGCGTGACGTTGACGTCCGTGGAACAGGCGGTGGCCACGCCGAGACAGGAGCGTGAGCTGGCGCGACTCCAGCGGCAGGTGGAGCGGATCACCCAGGGCCTGCTGTTCCTCAGTGAGAGTGATGCCCGCTTCATCTTCGTCGCCGATGCGGACGCGGGCGTGACGGATGTCACGCCGGAAGCGGTGGTCTCCTTCCTTTCCGACGAACACGATGGGCGGACGGACCTCTTCGTCCCGAACAATCCGCCGCTGGCACCGCTGGCGGGACGGCCCTTCGAAGTGGTGGCCGCGGACGCGTTCTTCGCCCGCATCATCGGCAACCTGGATCCGGCGGACCCCGCGTCGCGCGAGACAGCACGCCGGCTGCGCCAGCTCCAGCGGGTGCTGG
>NZ_DASVWK010001035.1:0-15829 GCF_036389735.1 Archangium sp.
CTGCTGACGGCGGTGGTGGGGGAGCACGGGTCCGTGTTCGCCCAGGTGGGGGACGGGGCCATCGTCGTGCGCCGGGGCGGGGACTACGTGCCCGTCTTCTGGCCCCAGGTGGGCCAGTACGCCAACAGCACCTGGTTCCTCACCTCGCGCGACATGGAGCAGGTGCTGGAAGTGACGTGCGGGGAGCCGGTGGACGAGCTGGCCGTGTTCACCGACGGGCTGCAGATGCTGGCGCTCCACTTCGCCTCGCGCTCGGTGCACCGTCCCTTCTTCGAGTCCCTGTTCTCCACACTGCGCGAGGCCGCGCGCCCGGAGGAGCTGGTGGTGCCCCTGCGCACGTTCCTGGACTCGCCCGCGGTCAACGCGCGCACGGAGGATGACAAGACGCTCGTGCTCGCCCTCCGGGAAGGCTGCGGGTAGAGCGTGTCGCGGTCGCTGCTCTTCAACTCGCGAGGTGAGCGGATCTCCCTGGGCGCCGAGCTGGGCCGCGGGGGCGAGGGCGCGGTGTACTCGCTGCCGGGCGCGCCCCAGCGCGTGGCGAAGGTGTACCTGTCGGCGCCTCCGGAGGAGCGGGGCCAGAAGCTACGGTGGATGGCCGCCCAGCCGCCGCCGGGTGTGGAGAAGCTGGCGGCCTGGCCGCTCGAGGTGCTGCACGAGGGCGGTGCCGGAGGTCCGGTGCGCGGCTTCGTCATGGCGCGGGTGAGCGGCTTCAAGCCCATCCACCTGCTGTACTCCACGGCGAGCCGCCGCAAGGAGTTCCCCACCGCGGACTGGGCCTTCCTGGTGCGCACGGCGCTCCACTGCGCGAGCGCCTTCGAGGAGTTGCACGCCGCCGGCCACCGGGTGGGGGACGTCAACGAGAGCAACCTGCTGGTGTCCCCGCTGGACGCCACGGTGCGGCTGATCGACTGCGACTCGTTCCAGATCCGAGCGGGGAGCCGGGTGTACCGCTGCGAGGTGGGCGTGCCGCTCTTCACGCCGCCCGAGTTGCAGGGCCAGGCCTTCGCGGGGCTGGAGCGGACGGACTCGCACGAGGGCTTCAGCCTGGCCGTGCTGCTCTTCCACCTGCTCTTCCTGGGACGCCATCCCTTCACCGGCGTCTTCACCGGGCAGGGGGAGATGACGCCGGAGCGGGCCATCCGCGAGTTCCGCTTCGCCTACGGGCGTGACGCGAGGGCGCTGCGGATGGCGCCACCCGCCATCCACCTGCCGCTGGCCACGCTGCCCCCGGAGCTGGTCGGGCTCTTCGAGCAGGCCTTCGCCCCGGAGGCACCACGGACGGGGCGGCCCGGGGCCACGGCGTGGCGCCAGGCCCTGCAAGGGTTGGCGCACTCGCTGCGCCCATGCCCCCAGGTGTCCACGCACAAGTATTCGCAGCACCTGGGGACCTGCCCATGGTGCGAGCTGATGGCCACGCACCGGGTGGCCTTCTTCACCGCGCCGGGAAACCAACCGCCAGGACCGCTGGTCTTCACGTGCGGCTTCCCGGACATCGAGCCGCTGTGGCTCGAGTCGCAGCGGCTGCTGTCACCGAACCTGGTGACGCCGGCGCCGACGGGACCGCTCCCCGCGCCGTCGGAGCAACTGCCGAAGGATGTCCAGGACGAGGTGGACGGGGTACGGCGGGCGAGTCTGGCCATGCGGGTGGGGGGCCTGCTGGCCACGGTGGGCTGGTGGGTGCTGCTGTTGGCGTCCTGGAAGGTGGCGCGGGTGGTGCTGGTGCCGGCGGGTGCCCTGCTGGCGAGTGCCTCGGTGCTGTGGTGGAAGGCCCGGAGGGACTTGCGGCTCCCGGCGTTGATGGCCGAGCAGCGGCGGCTGCTCCAGCAGGCGGAGCCGGGCCTGGCCGCGGCGCGGGCCGAGTACGCGCGCTTCCAGGAGGAGCTGAGCCGGCTGTCGGAGCGGGCGCTCCAGCCGTTGCTCGGGTTGAGGGAGGAGTACGGCAGGCTCCAGCCGGAGTACGAGGCCGAGCAACAGAAGCAGCTCCAGCAGCGTGAGACGCTCCAGCGCGAGCAGTTCCTGCGCGACACGCTCATCGAGGATCAGGAGATCAAGGGCGTCAAACAGGGGTTGAAGGCCAACCTGGTGCGCTACGGAATCGAGTCCGTGCACGACGTGCTGAAGGAGGACGTGACGCAGGTGCCGGGCTTCGGAGCGGTGCGCTCGGCGAAGCTGGTGGCGTGGGCGAAGGAGGTGGAGAAGGGCTTCCGGTTCGATCCAGGCCTGGCGGTGAGCGAGGCGGAGCGGCGGGCCTTGAGCGCCCACTTCCAGCAGCGCAAGGTGTCGTTGCGGTCGAGGATGGAGGCGGAGGTGGCGCGGCTGCGGACGTGGTCGCAGGAGCAGGTGAAGCGCTCGGGGCAGCTGGCGGCGAAGGTGGAGAAGGCCCAGCAGTTGAAGACGAAGGCCACGCTATGGCTGCCCGTGACGCCTTCGGCGGTGGAGGCCGCGCTGAAGCCGCCCGTCTGGGAGGACCGGCGCTACGTACTGGGACTCGTGGCGGCGGTAGCGCTCGGAGGGCTGGTGGGACTGGTGACGAGGGGCACGGGCGCAACGGAGCCCGAGCCCGTGGCCCCCCCTCCGGTGGCGCGGGAGTAGCTGAAAGCGCGGGGCACTACCCCTGGAGTTGGAGCTCCGTCACCCAGCGGGCGGACTCGTCGCGCACCTCGACGGTACAGGTCCCCACCGAGCGACCTCTCACCGAGAACGCCGGGTTCAGTCCCTCAACGAAGGTGGCGCTCGCCGCGTACTCCGACGACAACGGCGACGAGTCCGGCATGGTGGCATGGGCGATGTCGCAGATTCCCGGCGTCTTCACCGTCCCGGACCACGTTCCTCCTGGAAGCCCACAGAGGTTCCCGGCCATTCGTCGTCGCCGTCCACGGCCTCGCCGCTCAGCCCACCGCCGGGGCTGCGGCCAAAGAGTCGGTTGTTGCAGATCGCCACCAACGTCTGGCGCCCGACTCGTAACGGCTCGGCTGGGCCCAGAGCAGGCCCAGGGCCTCCTCCAACGAGTCCAGGTGGGTCCCAGATGGCGCGGGGACTTCCGCGCCGGGCTCACCGCGGCGCCAGCTGCTCGAGCGTCTCCGGGGCGATGAGGCCGAGGCTCCTCAACCGGGAGACCGTGGACGGGGACACGCAGTTGCCCGTTTCCGTCAACTCGAAGCGCAGCGGATTGAAGTTGACCATCATCCCGGTGCGCAGCCCCGCCTCGCTGCCGTGCGTGTCACCGATGAACTCGAAACGCTGCACCGGGCCATTTCCCGCCGAGAAGATGTCGGGAGTCAGGGTGGTGTCCGTATAGGCGAAGCAGGTCGAATGGGGCGGGCACGTACCGTCCTCCGAGGAGGGGACGAGCAGGTCCGTCACGCGCCATCCTGGCTCCGGAACATAGAGCTGATCCGTCCGGCTGCCCTTGACCGTGGTCCAGTCCGCTCGGGTCTCCCTGGCCGACATGAAGAACTCCGCGCTCACGGAGGTGCCCTTGTTGATGAGCCGCACCCGCGCGTTCACGTCCGGCCCATGGCCCTGGAAGTCCGCGTCACCACCCGTGCTGGCCCCGGGCAGGAGACCGTCGGCGAGGCCCTTGGCGTCCGTGCCAGCGCCGTCGACCTTGGGCGGGATGAAGTGCATCGCCATGGGCTGGTGCGTCACCACCTGCCTGCGGCAGAGCGACGTCTCTGGCTGAATCACCGAGATCGTCGAGAGCTCCTGGCCGGCCCACTTGATGATGAGCCGCTTGCTGGACGAGGTGATCGGCACGCCCGTGCTGCCTCCGAGCGTGAGCGTCATGTGGTAGTGCGTCGGGAGATTGACCATGTCGCTCACGTCACGCAGCTCGTCACCGTCCTGCAGCAGTACCTGGAGGGAGCCGGCATCCAGGTCGTAGCCGTAGAGCTCGAGGCGGTTCAGCCGCCCCTGCGCGATGAGCGTACGGTCGACCGCGAGGGGGATGACCGAGCACAGCTGAGGCTCGAGCGAAGGGACTGGCTCTCCCAGGTAGTCGGCCTTGATGCGAAGCAAACCCAGGCGCACCCGGTTCACCACGAAGTCGGTGTCACAGCGGATCTCCGCACTGGTCGCGGCGATGCCCCGGTAGAGCAGGTCGGAGACCTCGTTGCGCAGGGTGGATTGGGTGTCGCTGACGAGCTTGGCTTCCGTCTCCTTGAGCACCTTCTGCCAGTCGGCCGAGTTGTTCTGGAGACCGACGATGCCCTCGTCGAGGATGCGCGTCGTCCGTTCGATGCCCATATCGGCGGTGGCATCCAAATCCGAGAGGGCCGAGCAACCCACGACGAAAATGACGAGCGCCAGCAGCGAGGCGCCGAGCCGTCGGTTGAATTCGTGAGTGCGCAGTGAACCCTCCAATGAACGTGTCGGTAGACCCCAGTGAACAGGATGGGAGGGTTTGGATTCCCAGGGCTCACCCGCTCGCTGATTGGCTGGTCCTTGGGTTGACGAGTTGTCAGCAATCCCCGGCTCCCGCCGTCATGACGGGAGTGTGCCCTGGCCGCCGACGGAGAGGAGTGCGCGCACGGCCAGCACGGCGAGCACCACCGCCAGCGAGAGCAGGGTCAGGAGCACCACCACGACCCCGACGACCCACGCACGGCTGGCGCGGGTGGTGGTGTCGGGGGCCGCCAGGTGCGCCTCGAGGAGGCGCACGTTGCGCACGTTGGCCTTGAAGGCCGCGTCGAAGACATCGCCGAGGAAGGGGACCGCACCCACCAATGCCTCGAGCGCCACGTTCCCCACCATGCGCACCAGCACCTCGCGCGAGGCGCCCAGGCGCACCGCCTGCAGGACGATATAGGTGGAGAGCACGGCGCCCGCCGCGTCGCCCACGCCCGGAATCAGGCCGAGCACGGCCTCCCACCCGATGCGGAAACCTCCCGGCAGCGCAATGGAGGTGTCCAGCGACCGCGCCAGGCTGCGCACCCGCGCGAGGGCGTCCTGCTCGGAGGAAGGGCTCATGGTGCCCGAGTTCACCACACCCCAAGGGTCTTGCCACTAGCGTGGGGAGGTGGGGGCCTTGGGAGCGGGTGGTGGCGCGAGGTGCGCGTCGAACCACGCCACGGTGCGGCGGAGGCGGTCGCGCTGGTGCTCGGGCTTGCGCAAGCCGTGGCCCTCGTCCGGGTAGACGACGAGCTGCGTCTCCACGCCCAGCGTCTTGAGGGCCTTCCAGAATTCGAAGCCCTGGGAGGCGGGCACCTCGGAGTCGCGCTCGCCGTGCACGACGAGGGTGGGCGTGCGCACCTGCTTGATGAAGTTGATGGGCGAGCTGCGCGCGTAGAGGGCGGGGTCGTCGTAGACGGAGGCTCCGAAGAAGGGGAGCATCCACGTGTCGATGCGGTTGGTGCCATAGTAGCTCTGCCAGTTGGAGATGCCGGCACCGGCCACGGCCGCGCGGAAGCGCTGCGTCTGGGTAACGGCCCACATGGTCATGAAGCCGCCGTAGCTCCACCCGGTGAGGCCCAGGCGGGCACCGTCCACGGGCTCGCGGACGAGCACCGCGTCCACCCCGGTGAGGATGTCGCGCAGGTCGCCATGGCCGAAGTCGCGGCGGTTGGCCTCGGTGAAGGCCTCGCCCTGGCCGAAGCTGCCACGGGGGTTGGGCAGGAAGACGTAATAGCCCTGGCTGGCGAGCAGCAGCACCTGCTGGGAGAAGGCGGGCGCGGAGGCTCCGGCGGGGCCGCCGTGGGCGATGGTGACCATGGGGGCGCGAGCGCCCTCGGGCAGGCCCGGCGGGACGATGAGCCAGCCCTGCACGTCGAGCGCATCGCTCTTCCAGGAGAGGCTCTTCACGGTCACCGCGGGGCTCTTCACCTCGGCATTGCGGCGGGTGAGGGGCACCCAGGCGCCGACGGGGCCGGCGAGGACCTCCGGAGGCTGGGAGTAGGACTCGCGCAGCACGGCGCTGGTGACCCCATCTCGCGCGAGCGACAGGCCCGGGCCACTGCCCGCGGAGATGCGCTCGGGGCCCTTCCAAAGCACCGCGGGGGTGCCGCGCGCCGGGTGGACGGAGAGGACGGCGAGCTCCCCCTGGGCGTGGGCGGTGAAGAGGAGCTTGTCCGGGGAGGGCCAGTGGAGCTGGGTGGCGCTGGCCTTGAGCCCGGGGGTGACATTGCGCGGCGTGCCTCCGGTGGCGGGGAGGACGAAGACATCACCACCGTTGACGCCCTCGTCGCTCATGAGGCCCTCGATGAAGGCGAGCTGCTTGCCATCGGGGCTCCAGGTGGGTTCGGCCAGCTGGAGGCGCGGGGTATGGACCACGCGCGAGGCGCCCGAGGCGGAGTCGAGGGTGTAGAGCTTCGCGGTCCACCAGTTGGCGTCCCCGGGCGGAGGCGAGGCGATGAAGGCGAAGCGCTTGCCGTCGGGGCTCCAGGAGAACTCGTGGACGAAGAGGTTCGCGGGGGAGAGGACACGCAGGCGCCCATCCGCGGCGCTCACGAGGGCGATGCGGCGCGCGGGGGCATGCTCGTCGACGACACCGGTCTGGCGTGAGGCGGGGCCGGTGGGACCCTTCTCCTCGGTGGTGCCCTCGATGACGAGCACCGCGAGCGACTTCCCGTCGGGAGACCAGCGCGGGGTGGAGAGACTGCCGTGGAAGGCGGTGAGCCTGCGGGCGGTGCCCGTGGTGGCATCGGCGACGTGGAGCTGGGGCTGCTTCTTGTCCGCGACGTTGGAGAGGAAGGCGAGCTGCTTCCCCTCCGGAGACCAGGCGAGGTCGTGCTCGTCGAAGAAGGAGGCCTCGGCGGAGGCGGAGATGCGGCGCGGGGAGGCCCCGGGGAGAAAGGCGGAGAGCCTATCGCCAGGAGCCCTCCCGAGAGCATCCGCGCCAGAACAAAGCGCCCCCTCCCCTCTGGTCATCCCCCCGTGTCTCCCATTAGGCCACGGGTCCATGGACACACCCAAGGTAGCAGCGGTGGTGGGAGTGGGCCCTGGCCTGGGAGCGGCGCTGGCGCGTCGCTTCGCCCGAGAGGGATACGCCGTGGGCCTGTTCGCCCGGAGCGAGTCGAACCTGCACCCGGTGCGGCAGGAGATCGAGAAGGCGGGAGGCCGCGCGGGCCTCTACCCGGCGGACGCGACGGACGAGGCGTCCCTGCGTTCGGCCTTCGCCAGGCTGCGAGCGGATCTCGGGGCGCCGGAGGTCTGCATCTACAACGCGAGCACCTTCACGATGGGGGGCCTGCTGGAGCTGAGCCCGGAGCGGTTCGAGTCCGCGTGGAGGATTGGCTGCATGGGGGGCTTCCTGACGGCCCGCGAGGTGGTGCCCGCCATGCTGGAGCGAGGGAGCGGCACGCTGCTCTTCACGGGGGCCACGGCCGCGCTGCGAGGCGGGGCACGCTTCGCGGCGTTCGCGGTGGGCAAGTTCGGCCTGCGGGCGCTGGCGCAGTCACTGGCGCGGGAGCTCGGGCCGCGCGGCATCCACGTGGCCCACGTGGTCATCGACGGGCAGATCGGCACGGGAGGCGAGGCGCCGACGACGCTGTCACCCGACGCCCTCGCGGAGACGTACTGGCAGCTGCACCGCCAGCACCCGTCGGCGTGGACGCAGGAGCTGGACGTGCGCCCCGCGCCGGAGAAGTTCTAGGCGCGCTTCGTCATGTCGAAGAGGGCCCGGGCCTGGGGGCCGAGGAAGCCGTCGAAGCCGGGCGAGCGCTGGGCGATTTCGAAGTAGGCGTAGGGCCACTCGCGCGTGCGGCCGTCCTGGAGCCGGATGGAGACGGGGGCCGCGCGGGTGGCCGTCTGGCGCAGGACACCGCCGGGCTCGCCCTCGATGTCGCTCTTCATGGGGACGCCGGCCTCGCGCATCCGCCGCTGCCACACCTCCACGTCATCCACGGAGCCGGTGAAGTGGTTCACCTTGCGGCCGAAGGCCAGCAGCCACGCGCCGTACTGGGACTCCTTCTCCAGCGCGAGCAGCGCGGACTCCTCGGGCGGGGGCGGAGCGGAGAACCAGTCCGCGAGCGCCTCGATGGAGTCGGGAGGCGGCGGGTCCACCGGGAGCGCGGACACAATCCGCTGGGCCTCGGGCGAGAGCCTGTCGGCGAGGAGCTCGGAGATGAAGACGCGGGGGAGCCCCTCCGGATGGGACATATAGATGGCGGACAGGTGGGTATCGGGGAAGGTGTACTGGCCGGCGGCCTTCCAGCCGAGGCGCTCGAAGACGCGGGAGAAGAGCGCGATGCCCCCACCGGGCCGGGCCAGCGAGCGGAGGGCGACGTGGTCATTGCGGAAGCCGCCCCCGGAGAGCTCGACGAAGGTGCGCGCGTAGGGCACCTCGGCGGCGTAGCGTTCCCACAACAGGTCCAGGAGGCGGGTGGCGTCAGGGCTCATGGGCGCACTCCATAGCCCAGAAGCCGGCCCCGCTCACTTCGAGCGTCGCTGCGAGAAGAGCCAGGTGCTCACGGCCTCGTCGAGGTACACCGTGTCGAAGATGTCGTGCCCCAGCCCGGACAGCTCGGTGTAGCGGATGGAGGAGCTGCCGGCGGCCTTGAGCTGCTCCACGAGGGAGCGACTCTCGGTGACGGGGGCGACGGTGTCCGCGTCGCCGTGCCACAGCCAGAGGGGCAGGGCCTTGAGACGCGCCACCGCCGGGCGGTCCGGGTGACGCCCCGCCACGGCGAGCACCGCCGCGAAGCGATCCGGGGAGCGCGCGGCGAGCTGCAACGCCCCCTTCGCGCCCATGGACTGGCCGGCGAGGTACACCTGCTGGCGGTCCCCGCCGTACTCGACGAGGGTGCGCTCCAACGCCTCGAGGACGAAGTCGGCCACCTCGCCCGTCCAGTCGCGCTCGGGCGGACACTGGGGCAGCACCAGCAGGGCCGGGTAGCGCTCGGGGTGCATCTGGGCGGCCTCGGCGAGGCTCTGCTTCCGGGGCCGCAGCCCGTCCGTCCCGCGAGAGCCCGCCCCGTGCAGGGCGAGGATGACGGGCCAGGCCCGGCCGCGGCGGTAGCCCGGGGGCAGGTACACCGAGTACTGGAAGGTCTCGCCGCGCACCGAGAGCGTCTTGGCCACGAACGAGCCGGGAGCGTCACCCGGAGCTGGGGGTGCCCCCGCCTCCGGAACCCCCGCCAGCAGCCATGCCACCAGTGCTATCGTCGCCGTGCCCATGGGCCCTCTCGTGTTCCCGCCCAGGTTCTGTCGCGGGGTCGAACGGAGTGGCCAGGGTAGTCATCTCCCCGAGCGGACGGCATGTGGTCGGTGAAGAGCAGGCCGCCAAGGGTTGCGTTTCCATCACCCGGGCCTTGCAACTGACCGCACAGGTGGGAAACTCCGGCTGCGCGCGTCCTCGGGATTCGACCTTGGAGGGGTTTTGCGTCCCGAGGACGCGCGCGGCCTTCGACTTCACGGGTGGGACACGCGACGTCCACCCGTTATTCACGGGCAGCAAATAGGAAAAACCGGAGTGGAACGCCAGCCCCCGCTTCACGCGGCCATCAGCGCCCCTTGAGTGCGCCCATCAGTTCGGCTGATTCCAGCGGGATGGCGCTATTAGCCTACACCATGAAATGCTGTGTGCCTGCCGGAGTCCGCGCTCCTACCGACGGTCGGACATCATCCGACCGATGAGGAGCAGCACGAGGGCGCCGACAATGGCGCCGAGGAAGCTGCTGGGCTGAAGCACGCGCCAGCTCCCGCCCCGCAGCATCGAGGCCAGCAAGCCACCCATGAACGACCCGGCGATGCCCAGCAGCGTGGTCGAGATGAAGCCCATCGTCTGCCGGCCCGGCATGATGGCGCGGGCAACCAGTCCCGCGACGAACCCAAAGATGACCCATCCACACAGACCCATGGCACCCTCCGCGCTCGCGCTGAGATGAGACCCCAGTCTGCATGAGCTACGCCCCCCGGGCGAACTCCATTGCAACTGGTCCAATGGTTGTACCAGTGCGCGAGGCTCGCGCCCGGGAGGCCCTGCTCAAGGCTGACCGGCCGCCACCTCGCGCAGGCTGGCCTCCACTCCGTCGAGCAGCTCGTCCAGCGCGGCGTCCGGGATGTTGAGCGCGGGGGCCACGTACACCGTGTCTCCCAGCGGACGCAGGTACAGCCCGCGACGCCTCGCCGCCTCGTACACGCGCCAGCCTCCGCGCGCCAGGTACCCCCCGCCCCCGAGGTCCACCGCCCCCACCATTCCGAGCGCCCGGGGCCGCGTCACTCCGGGAATGGTCTCGGCCATCCGCTCGAAGGCGGCCTTCACCTTCGGCGCCTTGCGCGCCACCTGCCCCAGCACGTCCTCGTCCCGGTACACCGCGAGCACCTCGCGCGCCACCGCCGCCCCCAGGGGGTTCCCGCAGTACGAGTGCCCGTAGTACAGCGCCCGCTCGCGCCCCCCGCCGAAGCCCGCGAACACCCGCTCGGTGGCCAGCGTGGCCGCGAAGGGCATCAACCCTCCGGACAGCGCCTTGGCCAGACACAGCAGGTCCGGCACCACCTCGGCCAGGTCGCACGCGAAGCGCGCCCCCGTGCGCCCGAGGCCCGTGAAGACCTCGTCCGCGATGAGGAAGGTGTCCACCGCCCGCGTCGCCTCGCGCACCGCGCGCACGAACTCGGGCGCGTACACCCGCATGCCCGCCGCGCCCTGCACCACCGGCTCCAGGATGACGGCGGCGATCTCCTCCGGGTGCTGGCGCAGCGTGGCCTCCACCTGGGCGAAGGCCCGCTCCCAGCCCTCGGGCTCCGCCGGGGATGGCACGTGCACCACGTCGAAGAGCAGCGGCCCGAAGATGTCGCGGAACAACCCCACCCCGCCCACACTGGTCGAGCCAATCGTCTCGCCGTGGAAGGCGCCCGAGAGCGTGATGAAGCGCGTGCGCCTGGGACGCCCGTTCTGCGCCCAGTACTGCGCCGCCATCTTGATGGCCACCTCCACCGCCGTGCTCCCGTTGTCCGAGTAGAAGACGCGCGAGAGCCGCTCCCCGGCGGGGACGTCCGAGCGCTCGGCGCCCGGGGCCAGCGCGACGAGTTCCTGGGCCAGCCGTGCCGCCGGCTCGTGCGTCACGCCCGCGAGCGAGGTGTGCGGGAAGGCGCCGGCCTGCTCGGTGAGGGCACGCACCAGGCGCGGGTGCCGGTGTCCCAGCGTGGACACCCACCACGAGCCATTGGCGTCCAGGTAGCGCGCGCCGTCCGCGTCATGGAGGTAGGGGCCCTCGGCGCGCACCACCACCAGCGGGTCCGTGCGGGCGATGTACTCGTCCATCGCCGTGTACGGGTGCCACACGTGCCGCTTGTCCAACGTGACGATGTCCGCCCGCTCCATGCCAGTCATTCCTCCCGATGCGCGGCCCTCCCTACCATGTGGGAGGACGATGCGCTCGCGGAGCGGGAGGGGCCCCGAGGAGCCCCTCCCCTGCCCGGGTCACGGCGCGGCGGCGGGAGCCACCTCGTCGTGCGACGCGGTCGTCCGCTTCGCCTCACCCCGCAGCTTCTGCACCAGCACGTACAGGCCCGGGATGAAGACGGAGTTGACCACGGTGGACACGAGCATTCCGCCGAAGACGGTCGTCCCCAGCGAGCTGCGCGAGCCGGCGCCAGCGCCCTCCGCCGACATCAGCGGCACCACGCCCAGCAGGAAGGCGATGGAGGTCATGAGGATGGGCCGCAGGCGCACCGTGGCGGCCTCCACCACCGCGTCCACCACGCTCTTGCCGCTCTCGCGAAGCTGCTCGGCGAACTCCACGATGAGGATGGCGTTCTTGCTGGACAGGCCCACCAACATCACCAGTCCCACCTGGCAGAAGACGTCGTTGGCGAAGCCTCGCGCCACCTGGAGCCCCAGCGCCCCCAGGACGGCCAGGGGCACCGAGAGGATGATGACGAAGGGCAGGCTGAAGCTCTCGTACTGCGCCGCGAGCACCAGGAAGACGAAGAGGATGCCCAGGGCGAAGATGATCAGCGTCTGCCCGCCGCTCTCCTTCTGCTCGAGGCTGATGCCGGTCCACTCCGCGGCCATGCCCTGAGGGAGCTGCTGTGCGGCCAGGGACTCCATCGCCTCCAGCGCCTGACCCGAGGAGACGCCCGGGGCGGCCTGACCGTTGATCTCCACGGCCCGGAAGAGGTTGTAGTGGCGGATGACCTGGGCGGAGACGGTCGGGTTCACCGTCACCAGCGACTCCAGCGGAATCATCGACCCGCTGTCCGTGCGCACATAGAAGGCGCCGATGTCCTGCGGGCTGTCGCGGAACTGCTGCTCGGCCTGGACATAGACGCGGTAGGTGCGGTTGGCGTAGTTGAAGTCGTTGACGTACTGGCTGCCCATGTAGACCTGCATCGTGCCGAACACCTGCTCGAGCGGCACCCCGAGCGCCTTGGCCTTCTGCCGGTCCACCTCGACGTCCAGCAGCGGCGTGTCGGCGTTGAAGGTCGTGAAGACGCCGCGCAGCTGGCCATTGGAATTGCCTCCCGCCACCACGCCCTGGGCGGCCGAGGCCAGGTCGTCCAGCGAGCGGCCGCCGGCCGTGTCCTCGACGATGAACTGGAAGCCACCCACGCTGCCCACGCCCCGGATGGCGGGGGGCTGGAGGGGCATCACCCGCGCCCCACCAATGGCGCCGAGAGGCCCGCGCAGCCGCTCCACCAGCCCGGCCACCGACTGCCCCTTCCCGGCCCGCTGCTCCCACGGCGCGAGGGGGACGAAGATGGTGGCGTAGTTGGGTCCGGTCCCCTGGAAGGAGAAGCCACCGATGGCGAAGATGGCGCGCACCTCCGGCTGGTCCTTCAACACCGCCTCGGCCTCGGCCAGCACCTTCTCCGTCTGTCCGAGTGCCATGCCCTCGGGCCCCTGCACGGAGATGATGAGGTAGCCCTGGTCCTCGTCGGGGATGAAGCCGGTGGGTGTCGAGCGGAAGAGCAGCACCGTGGCCCCGATGCACAGGAGGAAGGCCCCGAGGATGATGAGGGGACGCGCGAGCAGCACGCGCAGCCACCGCCCGTAGACGTCCTTCGTCCAGTCGAGCCCCCGGTCCATCCAGCGGAAGAAGATCCACTTCTCGCCATGGTGGTGCTTGAGCAGCCGAGCGCTCAAGGCCGGCGTCAGGGTGAGGGCGCAGAAGGTGGACAGGGCCACCGACGCGGCGATGGTCAACGCGAACTGGCGGTAGATGGCGCCCGTGGTGCCCGGGAAGAGCGCCACGGGGACGAACACGGCCACCAGCACGATGGAGATGGCCACCACCGCGCCGGCCACCTCCTTCATGCCCTCACGCGCCGCCTGCATCGCCGACAGGCGCCGCTCCGTCATCAACCGCTCGATGTTCTCGATGACCACGATGGCGTCGTCCACGACGAGGCCCGTGGCCAGCGTCAGGCCGAAGAGGGTGAGCGTGTTGATGGAGAAGCCCATCAGGTAGACGAAGGCGAAGGTGCCCACCAGGGACACGGGCAGGGTGAGCGCGGTGATGAGCACGCTGCGCCAGCCATGCAGGAACAGGAAGATGACGAGGATGACCAGCGCGATGGCCTCGATGAGCGTCCGCACCACCTCGTGGATGGAGGCGCGCACCGCGAGCGTGGTGTCGTTGCCCGTCTTGTACTCCAGCCCCGGGGGGAACTGCTGGGAGAGCCGGTCCATCTCCTTGATGACCCCGTCGCGCACGTCGAGCGCGTTGGCGGTGGGGAGTTGGAAGATGGCGAGGCCCACACCCGTCCTGCCGTTGAAGCGCAGGAGCGTCCCGTAGTTCTCCGCGCCGAGCTCCACCCGGCCCACATCCCGCACGCGCACGAGCTTGCCATCGGTGTTGCGCAGCAGGACGATGTCCCCGAACTCCTCGGGCTCGATGAGCCGGCCACGGGCCCGCACCGCGAGCTGGTAGGGCTGCTCGTCCTTCGACGGGGGCTGGCCCACCTGGCCCGCGGCCACCTGGAGGTTCTGCTCCTGGAGCGCGCGCACCACGTCCTGGGGCGTGAGGCCACGGCTGGCGAGCTGGGTCGGGTCCAACCACAGGCGCATGGAGAACTTGCGCTCGCCGAAGATGCGCACGTCGCCCACGCCGCGCACGCGCTTGACGGCGTCCTTCAGGTTCACGTCCGCGTAGTTGCTGAGGAACTTCGCGTCGTAGCGGTCGTCCGGGCTGGAGAGGGCCAACGTCAGCAGCATCTGATTGGAGGCCTTGTTGACCACGATGCCCGACTGGTTCACCTGCGCGGGCAGGCGCGAGGCGGCGCGGCTCACGCGGTTCTGCACGTCGACGGCCGCCACCTCGATGTCGCGCGTGGGCTCGAAGGTGACGGTGACCTGGCTGGTGCCGTCGTTGCTGCTGGTGGAGGTGATGTAGCGCATGCCCTCCACGCCGTTGAGCTCCTGCTCCAGCGGGATGGTGACGGCGCTCTCCACCACCTCGGCGCTCGCGCCCACGTAGTTGCTGGTGACGGTCACCTGGGGCGGCGCCAGGTCCGGGTACTGGGCGATGGGGAGGGTGGGAATGGCGATCGCCCCCACCAGCGTGAGCAGGATGGAGCAGACGGCCGCGAAGACAGGCCTGCGGATGAAGAAGTCGACGAACACGGCGTTTACGCTCTCAATCTCTCAGTGGATGGCCCCGGTGGCGACTCCGCCACCGGAGGGCGCCGCCTCGGCACGGGGCGCGGGCGTGCTCTTCACCTTCACGGGCATCCCATCTCGCAGCGCCTGGAGCGAGGAGACGGCCACCCGGTCCCCTTCCTTCAACCCGCCCTCCACCACGTAGGCCATCTCGCCCAGCGCGCCGAGCGTGATGGGCCGGCGCATCACCACCGTCTTCCCGTCCTTCTCCTCGAGCACGAGGGCGAAGGGCTGGCCGCTCTGGCGCACCACCGCGAGCGCCGGAAGCTGAAGGGCGTTGCGGGTGGAGTAGACGAGGCGCGCCCGCACCAGCTCGCTGGGGCGCAGGCCGATGGTGTTGCGGAAGGCGGCCTTCACCTCCACGAGCTGGGTGCGGGGGTCGGCCTGCGGGGCCACGAAGAAGAGGGTGCTGGAGATGAGCACCTTCCCCTGCGCGTCGAGCACCTCGAGCACCGTGTCGGGCTTGAGCGCGCGGGCGCGCGTGGAGGGCACCGCCACGCTCACCTCGAGCACATCCGCCTGCGCCACGCTGGTGAGCGACGTGGTGGCGCTCACGAAGTCCCCCACGCGGACGAGCACGTCGCCCGCGGTGCCGGCGAAGGGCGCACGCACCACGTGGTACTGGAGCTGCACCTGGCGCTGCGCCACCTGGGCGGCGGAGGAGCGCGAGGCCGCCTGGGCCGCGTCGACCTGGGCCTGGGCACGCTCCATCTCCTGGGCGCTCGCGAGGCCCTCCTTATAGAGCGCCTCGGTGCGGGTGAGCGTCCGGCGCGCCAGCTCCAGGTTCACCTCGGTGGAGTTGTGCTGGGCCTCGGCGCTGTCGAGCGCGGCCGTCTCCTCACGCGCGTCCACCTCGATGAGCGGCGTGCCCTCTTCCACCTTCTGGCCGGGACGCACGTGGATGCGGCGCACATAGCCCGCCACCTGCGGCAACACGTTGATGCTCTGCCGCGACTGGAGCGAGCCCAGGTACTCCCCGGTGTCACGAACCTCCTTGGGGGCGAGCGTCACCACCTCCACTTCGCGAGGAGGAGGAGCGGCCGGGGCCGCCGGCTTCCCCGAGCAGCCCGCCCACATCGCCACGCCCCACACCGTCATCATCAGCGCCTTCAGGGGGCGCACCCGCTTCACCAGTCGCACCGGGCCTCCGTCAAGAATGCGTCCAGGCGCGCCTGGACAAGCTCGAACTCACGCAGCGCCAGCGCCAACTCCGCCTGCCGCAGGGCCGCGCCGCTCTGCACCAGCTCGAGGCTGCTGCCGCGGCCCACTTCAAAGGAGCGGCGGGTGAGCTGG
>NZ_DASVWK010001036.1:0-11237 GCF_036389735.1 Archangium sp.
GTGTAGGGTGACATTGCGAGCGCGTTGAAGAAGTTCAGGCGCTCGTCGCATTCATGGGACAGAACACACGGGCGCACCTTGCTCTTCGGGGGGTGCACCGCCACATCTGGGCCCATGCATCCCAGTGGCTCCTTCTCCTTCGACGACTCCACCTGGCCGCTGCTGGTCGTGCGGCTCACCGGCGAGCCTTCCCTCAAGACCTTCGAGGAGTTCCTCTCCAGGTCCACTCAATATTTGCAGCGCCAGGAGCGGCACGTCTGCATCTTCGACGTGAGCGAGCTCCACCTCCTGTCGACCGAGCAGCGGCAGCGGCAGGTGGAGTGGCTCAAGACGAACGAGGTGCTGATGCGCCAGGCGCTGCTCGGCATCGCGTACGTCATCACCTCGCCCATCGTCCGACTGACGATGGGCGTCATCTTCCACTTCAAGTCGCCCCCCGCCCCCTACACCATCGTTTCCCACCCGAGCGAGGCGGGCACCTGGGCGGCCATGCGTCTCGAGGAGGCGCGACTCCGCGCACCCGCCGAGCACGTCCGGCGCGAGTACAGGCCGCTGGTAGAAGTACAGGCAGGACTCATTTCCGGGCGAGGCGTGCCGGGCACCGCCGGGGCCGCGCTGCCTCCTCATCGGTGAAGGCACTCCCCGGGGGAGTGCTCGGGGTCATCTCGTCGCCGACCGGTTGAGGTGCGAGCCCAGTCGCTCCACCCAGTGCTCCTCGCGCGCGGCGAATCCGCGCGGGTGGGCCGCATCCGCCTCCTCGGCCTCCAACGTGCGCCGCGCCGCCTCGTCGAAGGGAAGGCGCGGCGGGTGGTGGGTCAGCTCGAAGTAGCGCTCGTCGCGTGGCAGCAGGTCCTGCGTCATCCCCGCCACCAGCTCGCGCGCCACCCCGTAATCCGCGCTCGTCACCAGCCTCAACCACAGCGAGGACAGGTGCGGTGTCAGCACCGGCAGTTGCACCATGAGGATGCGCAGTCCTCGCAGCGCCGCGATGCGCTCCAGGATCTGCTTTCCACTCAGTGGCTCCGGGCCTGGGATGTCGAACCACTCGCCGTGCTCGAGGGGCACCTCCAGGGCGTCCGTCAGTGCCCACACCACGTCCTCCAGCGCGATGGGGCTGGTGAGCGAGCGCATCCACGAGGGCAGCACCATCGCGGGCAGGCGCAGCGCCAGGTCCCGGCAGATGCGCCACGAGATGCTGCCCGGGCCGACAATCATCGATGCGCGCAGCTCCACCGTGGGCACCGGCCCGGCGCGCAGGATTTCGCCCACCGCGAGCCGGCTCGCCAGGTGGTGTGAGGGCGTGCCCCGGGGCGCCACGCCGCCGAGGTACACGATGCGCTTGAGTCCCGCTCGTGCCGCCTCGTGCGCGAAGGCCTCCGCGCTGCGGTGCTCGCGCTCACTGTAGTCCTCGCCCCGGTCCCCCATGCTGTGGACGAGGTAGTACGCCGCGTCCATGCCCTCCAGCGCGGGGCCGAGGGTCTCCGGGCGGAGCAGATCGGCCTCCACCCACTCCGCGCCTCCATTCCGAGGAGCCCGACCGAGGTGGCGGGTGGTGGCTCGCACCTCCAGGCCCCGGGCGAGCAGAGCGGGGCGCAGGGCTCGACCGATGAAGCCCGTGGCTCCCGTCACCAGCACCTTGTGCACCGCGTCGTCAGGCATCTTGAGTCACAGGTGTGCACGGTCCGCTCTCGTGGCTCGGGGACGCCGGGTGACGGGCGGTGGAGCCCCACCTCCGCTCCCTCGCCTGGTGCTCCGGTCTTGCGCCTTCCTTGGCGTGCTTGCCAGAGTCCGGCCGAACCCGTCAGCTCGTGGAGTCCCCTCGGTGAAAGTCGTTCATTCTCCGCTGCACGCCCGTCACGATGGTGGCAAGGAACTGCATCGCGGCGAGCTGGTGCCGTGCTTCGAGATGCCGGTACGCGCCGACTACACACTGCCGTGCGGCACGGGCTGGAAGGAATACAGCGCCGCGCTGGAGGCCGCGCTGGATGTCGTCGGCGGTTTCTCCCCCGAGGCCCTGGTGGTGTCGCTCGGCGTGGATACCTACGAGGGCGATCCGATCAGCGCCTTCAAGCTCGCCACCCAGCACTCCCCGCTGATGGGACGGCGTCTGGCCGAGCTGAGGCTGCCCACGGTGTTCGTGCAGGAAGGCGGCTACGCGGTGGAGGAGATCGGCACCAACGTCGCCGGAGTGCTGGAGGGGTTCTCCCGAGGGGGCGCCTGATGCGCTTTCTTCAGCTGAGTGCGACGACCCGGGCCCAAGACCTCATGTGTCCGTGGCGACCCTCAGGGCTTCGCGGGCTCTCCGTACTTCGCCAGCAGGGGCTCGCGCTCGCGCTGGAGGTGCTTCTCGAGCGCGTCGAGTGAGTCCACCAGCGGTCCGAACCGGGTCGGGTCGCGGGTGATGCCACAGAAGGAGAAGCCCCCGCCATCGCCGAGCATCACGAACGAGGTCCAGCCGTGTCCGAGCGCCAGGGCACGCAGCTCCGCGTCGTTGCGGACGTGCTCAATGAGGAGGATGGTCTCGGCGTCCAGGTAGAAGGAGTACCGGGTGACCACGTTCTGGAGCTCGGTGCTGCCCTCCCGGACGACGTCGTTGACCCAGGTGCCCCAGCGCAGGGACGGATCGGCCCCCACCGGGGTGTTGGGTTGGACGTCACAGAACTCGCGGAAGGCTCCCGCCAGGAGCAGGGCGCGCCCCCGGTTGAAGCGGGCCTCGGCTGCTTCCGGGTGGAGCTGGGTGAAGGGCCGCAGGAGCAGGCCGAGTGCCCACTCAGTCTCCTCCAGGGCGATGAGGCGGAGCCTCTCGCGCTGCTGCTCCGCCTGCTGCTTCTCGTCGTTGCCGCGGGCGATGGCGACCGCCGACACGAGGCCACCCAGCACGGCGAAGACGAGCATGGCCCAGCCCCGAGGCGTGAGGTGGGCCAGGCCCTGCTTCGCATCATCGGTTGTTTTACCGAGGATGCCGATGATGGCCGCCGCCAGGGTCACGGCGGCGCCGAGGTATTCGAACACGGGCATGCGCCAGATCCTGTCAGTTCGCAGGCGCTCGGGGAATGAGCCCGATTTTTTGCACGAGCATATCGGGAGTGTGCTGCCCGGTTTCCTCCGGGTAAAAGGGCCACCATGACACGCCACCTCCTCTCCCTCGTCGGCGCCGCGATGCTCCTCGCGAGCCCCGCCCGGGCCGCCGAGACGCAGCCCTCCCGTATGCCCAATGTCTCCGAGCTCAAGCGCGCCACCGCCCGCTTCGCCCCCGTCGACATCCAGGTCGATGTCTCCAAGCTCCCCGAGAACGAGCGCCGCGCCCTCGCCAAGACCCTTCAGGCCGCGAAGCTCATGGACTCGCTCTTCCTGCGCCAGGTGTGGGCCGGCAACGAGACGCTCCTGCTCGACCTGCTCAAGGATGACTCCGCGCTCGGTCGCGAGCGGCTGCACGCCTTCATCCTCAACAAGGGCCCCTGGTCCCGGCTCGACCACAACGCGCCCTTCGTTCCGGGTGTCCCCGCCAAGCCGGCCGAGGGCAACTTCTACCCGGCCGGCGCCACCAAGGCCGACCTCGAGGCCTGGGTGAAGTCCCTCCCCGAGGCCCAGCAGCGCGAGGCCACCGGCTTCTTCACCACCTTGCGCCGCGACGCGGGCGGCAAGTTCGTCGCCGTCCCCTACAGCATCGAGTACCAGGGCGAGCTCGCCGAGGCCGCTCGGCTGCTGCGCGAGGCCTCGCGGCTCACCACCCAGCCCTCCCTCAAGGCGTTCCTCTCCACGCGCGCCGACGCCTTCCTCTCCAATGACTACTACCCGAGCGAGGTGGCCTGGATGGAGCTCGACGCCAGTGTCGAGCCCACCATCGGGCCCTACGAGGTCTACGAGGACGAGTGGTTCAACTACAAGGCCGCCTTCGAGGCCTTCATCGGCGTGCGCGACGACGTCGAGACGCAGAAGCTCGCGAAGTTCAGCGGCGAGCTCCAGGGCCTGGAGAACGCCCTCCCCATCGACCCGAAGCTGCGCAACCCCAAGCTGGGGGCGCTCGCGCCCATCCGCGTCATCAACAGCCTCTTCTCCTCGGGAGATGGCTACCGCGGCGTGCAGACCGCCGCCTTCAACCTCCCCAACGACGAGCGCGTGGCGGCCGAGAAGGGCACCAAGCGCGTGATGCTCAAGAACATCCAGGAGGCGAAGTTCAGCCGCGTGCTGGTGCCCATCACCCAGGTGGCGCTCGCCCCGAAGGACCGCAAGGACGTCTCCTTCGACGCCTTCTTCACCCACATCCTCATGCACGAGCTGATGCATGGGCTGGGGCCCCACAACATCACCATCGAGGGCAAGCAGACCACGGTGCGTCAGGCGCTCCAGGCCTCCTCCAGCGCCATCGAGGAGGCCAAGGCCGATGTCTCCGGCCTGTGGGCCCTCCAGCAGCTCGTGGACAAGGGCGTGCTCGGCAAGGAGTTGGAGCGCACCATGTACACCACGTTCCTGGCCTCCGCGTTCCGCTCCATCCGCTTCGGCATCAACGAGGCGCACGGCAAGGGCATCGCGCTCCAGCTCAACCACTTCCTCGATACCGGCGCGGTGGTGGTGAACAAGGACGGCACCTTCGCCGTGGTGCCGGGGAAGATCCGCGAGTCCGTCACCGCCCTGACCAGGCAGCTCATGGAACTCCAGGCCGCCGGCAACCGCGCCTCCGCCGAGTCGCTGCTCGCCAACCTGGGCGTGGTGCGCCCCGAGGTGAAGCGCGTCCTGGACAGGCTCAACAACGTCCCCGTGGACATCGCGCCGCGCTACGTCACCGCCGAGAAGCTCGCGGCCGACTTCGGCGGGGCTTCCGACACGGCGGCGAAGTAGGAGCGTCGTCCGCCTGCCCGCCGCGTGCGTTTTCCCATGCGCGGCGGGCGGGAGGTGATGAGAGGTGAGGGAGATGCGGAGCCACGGCGCACAAGGTCCCTGGGGTGTCCTCATCGCGCTGGTCGTCCTCGGCGCGTGGCTGGGCCATCTCGTCTGGTTGCTGGTGGGGGCCGAGCTGTCCTTCGCCTCGCCGCTCACGTACCTGCACATCGCCGTGCAGGCCTGGCTGTGCACCGGCCTCTTCATCACCGGCCATGACGCGATGCATGGGACGGTGGGCCGCCCGCGGTGGGTGAATCAGGCCGTGGGCACGGTCGCCTGCTTCCTCTTCGCCGGGCTCTCCTACCGGCGTCTGGTGGTCAACCACCACGCCCACCACACCGACCCCACCGGCCCGGACGACCCGGACTTCTCCACGCGCACCCAGTCCTTCTGGCCGTGGTTCGCCACCTTCATGCGGCGCTACACCACCTGGCCTCAAATCCTGGTCATGGCGGTCAAGTTCAACCTGTTGCTGCTCCTCGGGGTGGGGCAGTGGCGGATTCTCGCCTTCTGGGTGCTGCCCGCGGTGCTCGGCACGGTGCAGCTCTTCTACTTCGGCACCTTCGTGCCCCACCGGAGGCCGGACACTCCGGACATGGCCCCCCACCACGCGCGCTCCCTGCCGCGCAACCACCTGTGGGCCCTGCTCTCCTGTTTCTTCTTCGGCTACCACTGGGAGCACCACCAGTCGCCCTCCACCCCCTGGTGGCGGCTGTGGCGGATGCGGGACGAGCGCGCCCGGCTGTAACCAGAAATCCGCTTTCGGCGTTATGAAGGGACCATGCGCCAGAAGCCGCCCGAGCCCCCGAGCTCGGAAATCACGTCCGAGTCGCTGTACCTGCGCCGACGCGAGTTCCTCAAGAGCGCCGTCCTCTTTGGTGGTACCGCCACGGGAGTGGGCGGTGGCCTCCAGCTCCTCAGCGACAGGCCCACGGGAGGGGGCGCGAGCCTCCCGGTCGCTCCGGCGGCCCCCGGCGAGGCCCCCAAGAAGCGGGCCCGGGGTCCGTACGACACCGACGAGAAGCCCACGTCCTACGACGACGTCACCACCTACAACAACTTCTACGAGTTCGGCCTCGACAAGGGCGAGCCCGCGGAGAATGCCCACACGCTCAAGCCCCGGCCGTGGACGGTCGTCATCGACGGCGAGGTGCACAAGCCGCAGCGGGTGGACATGGACACGCTCCAGTCCTGGTTCCCGCTGGAGGATCGCATCTACCGCATGCGCTGCGTGGAGGCCTGGTCCATGGTGATTCCGTGGATGGGCTTCTCACTGGCGGGGCTGCTGCGGCGTGTGGAGCCCACGGGCAAGGCGAAGTACGTGGCATTCACCACCCTGAAGGACCCCGTGCAGATGCCCGGCCAGAAGTACCCCGTGCTGGAGTGGCCGTACATCGAGGGCCTGCGGCTGGACGAGGCCCTGCACCCGCTCACGATGCTCGCGGTGGGGCTCTACGGCCGCGTCCTGCCCAACCAGAACGGCGCGCCCCTGCGGCTGGTGGTGCCGTGGAAGTACGGCTTCAAGGGCATCAAATCCATCGTCCGCATCACCCTCACCGAGAAGCAGCCGCCCACCTCGTGGAACCGGTCCAACCCCGGCGAGTACGGCTTCTTCGCCAACGTGAACCCCGAGGTGGCCCACCCGCGCTGGAGCCAGGCCTCCGAGCGCCGCATCGGGGAGATCCGCCGCCGTCCCACGCTGCCCTTCAACGGCTACGCCGAGCAGGTGGCCAGCCTCTACGCGGGCATGGACCTGCGTAAGTCCTTCTGACTCATGGCCTCTCCTCCGTACCCCTGGCTCAAGCCGGCCGTCCTCGTGGGTGGCCTCTCCCCGCTGGCCCTCCTGGCGCTCGGGCTCCTGCAGGACACGCTCGGGGCCAACCCCATCGAGCGCGTGCTCAACCAGACGGGGATGCTCGCCCTCATCCTCCTGGTGGCCACGCTCACGTGTACGCCCCTGAAGGTGGTGGCCGGGTGGACGTGGCCCATGCGCGTGCGCAGGCTGTTGGGCCTGCTGGGCTTCACCTACGCCGTGCTGCACTTCCTCACGTACGTGGTGGTGGACCAGGGGATGGACTTCGCCATCATCCTCGAGGACATCGCCCAGCGGCCCTTCATCACCGTGGGCTTCCTGGCCCTGGTGCTGCTCGTGCCCCTGGCCGTCACCAGTACGAACCGCATGGTGCGCCGCCTGGGCTTCCCCGTCTGGCAGCGGCTGCACCGCCTCATCTACGTGGTGGCCACGCTCGGCGTGATGCACTTCATGTGGCGCGTGAAGAAGGACCTCACCGAGCCGCTCGTGTACGCGGCGGTGCTGGCGCTGCTCTTCGCCATCCGCATCGTCGAGGCGATCCGGAAGCGACGGGCCCGGGCGAGGCTGGCGGTCTCGGCCGCCTGACGCCCGCCTCAGCCCTTCTTCGGCATCGGGAGGATGGTGTCCACCAGCGTCATGAGCTGGGCGCAGCTGACCGGCTTGCGCACGAAGGCGTTGATGCCCGCCTTCTGGCCCTTGTTGCGGACCTCGGCCGCGTTGGCGTCGCCCGTCATCATCAGGATGGGAATCTTGCCCACCTTCGCGTTGCGGTTGGCGCGCACCGCGGCCGCGAAGTCCGCCCCGTTCATCCCGTCCATGTGGAAGTCGGTGAGGATGAGGTCCACCGTCTGCGTCTCCAGCACCGTGAGCGCCGCCTCGGCCGACTCGGCCTCGATGTACTCGAAGGAGCGCGCCATCAGGTAGATCTTCAGCAGCGTGCGGATGGAGCGGCTGTCATCCACCAGCAGCACGCGCTGCGGCTGCACCCCGGCCTCCGGACGCGCGAAGGCTCGCGTCGCCTCGGCGGTGGCGTGGGCCGCGAAGGCCTTGGCCGTGTCGGAGTTGAGAACGCCGAAGGGGCGCGTGGCGTCCGGGGGCGGTGTCTTGGCGGGAGCCGGGGAAGGTGTCCTGGCCGGAGCCGGGGGCGCCGTCCTGGCGGGAGCCGAGGAGGGCAGGGGACGTGCCGTCTCGGGGAGAGGGGAAGCAGACAACGACCGCGTCGGCTCCGTTGGAGCCGTCGTCGTCGTCGTACGCGGCGATGTCGTCGCCGCTGCTTCTGGCACAGCCGAGGCCGGCTTCATTGGAGAGTCTCCCTGCACTGTCCCCCCTCTGCGTACGACCGGAATACCCCTCTATGTTGGCCGACAGACAGCTTGAAGTCAAAGCGGCTCGGGGCGTGTTTCAAGGAACCTCCAGTACGAAGGATTGGCTCTCCACGGAGGGCAGGCCGCGTTCGGAGGCCAGGGCTGGAGCCAGCTCGTTGGGCAGGCGCCACGTCTGGCCGGTGAACTGGACGAGCGTGAGGGCGTAGCGCCCGCGAGGCACGGACTGGAGGGTCTCCGGGTTGCGCGGATTCCTCGCGTCCAGGGCCCTGGGCAGGACCAACACTCCGAGTGAAGCCACGGGCACGGGCTCCATGCGCGGGGTGCCGTCGGGCTTGCGGAGGGCATCCTGGAGCGCGGGGTCCGGCGCCAGCGCGGCGGCGAGCACCACCGCGTCGGGCAGCCCGTCGCTCGTCCCGTCCAGGTGGGGGTAGTCCACGCCCTGGGCGTCGAGCAGGCCGTTGCGGTCGAGGTCGTTCTCGTCGGCGAGCTGCTGCGCGCCGACGAGGCCCGGCCCGTCCGCCAGCTTGCGCAGCACCACGCGCGGCGAGAGGTCCAGGTGGTCCACCTTGCCGTCGCCGTTGGTGTCGTCGGGGGCGCCGTCGCCGTTGTCGTCCACGTAGCGCACGAGGAGGGCGGGAGAGCGCACGTCCACCACGCCCTCGCGCACCTGGAGGGGCCGCAGCTCCAGCCGCTTGGGGCCCGCCGCCGGGTCGAAGCGCGAGTCGCCCACCACCTGGAAGGCGGGCCGCTCGGGCACGGTGGCCGAGTCGCTGAAGCTCACGGTGACGCCGGTGGCGGCCTGGAGGGCACCGTCCGGGCCCTCGGCCACCTCCACCACGCGGGGGACGCGGGTGAGGGGGTCCACCGCGGCGCCCCCCACGTCCCCGGCGTTGGGCTCGCCGGTGATGCCGTACCAGGGGATGAAGTCCGAGCCATGGCAGGGCTGTGCGCCGGCGCGACACGTGTCCGTGTCGATGAAGCCGCGCAGCAGGTAGCGCCCCGGAGCCACCAGGCTGAAGGCGAAGGGGGCGGCGAAGGGGCCGGAGGACGCCGTCTCTCCCAGCGCGGGCCCGAAGAGCTTCTCCGCGGGGATGACGGTGAAGGTCAGCGGGCGGCCGGAGCCCTGGGGCGGGGGCGGGCGCTCGGCGTCGTAGAGCAGGACGATGGCGTTGCCGCGGGCGCGGCTCTGCACCACCACCTGGCCCTCGATGCGCGAGAGCCGCTGGTTCTGCCGGCGGTCCGCGGTGGGAATCACGGGCGGGGGCTCGCAGCCGGTGGCGAGCATGGACGCGAGGGCCAGGCCCACCAGGGCCTTCTGGCGGGAGGAACTCATGGGGTCACCGTGAGGAGGGCGAGCACGCGGCGCTCGACGCGATTGCCGAAGGGGTGCTGGGCGTGCGTGGGGCCCAGGTTCGAGCCCACCAGCGCCACCGACACCCGGTCCTTCACCGGCGAGTAGCCCACGCGGGCGTTGATGATGGTGTAGGAGGGCAGCGCGTTGGCGAGGGGCGCGATGCGGGTGGGGTCTTCCTGCGCGGGCTCGCGCTCCACCCAGGTGGTGTCGGACGTCCAGGCGGCGTCCACGCCCAGCTCCAGGTTGGCGCGCGTGCGGTAGGAGATGCCGCCGAACAGCTTGAGCTGGGGCGCCTGGCTACAGGGGCCGCACAGGCCGTCCACGCCGTCGGAGGACACCCGCTGCAAGGCCGCGCTCGCCTTGATGCCCAGGCCGTCCACCGGGGCCAGCGTCACGCCGGCCTCGGCGCCGCGCGCGGTGTAGACGGCCGCCTCGTTCTGGAAGATGGAGCGGCCCAGCAGGTAGGTGCCCGTGGCCGCGTCCCACGCCTCGCCGGCCGGCACCGGCTGCACGGCGGACAGGTGGATGAGGTCCCTCACCGTGTTCTGGTAGAGGGCCACGTCCCAGTCCATGCCGAGCGCGGGGGCCTCGCCGCGGTAGCCCAGCTCGAAGGCCAGCATGCGCTCCGCCTTGAGCGCCGTGTTGCCGACGGAGAGCGCGCTGGCGCCGTTGACGCCCGGAATGGGGACGCGGATGCCCATGTAGCTCTCCAGGAACGTGGGCTCGCGGAAGGCCGAGGCCGCGCTGGCGCGGAAGGCGTGTCCCTCGAGGGGCTGGTAGAGGGCGGACACGCGCGGCGAGTGGGCCAGGCCCGGCTTGCCCTTGTTCAGCAGGGGGTGCTGGTCCACGCGGTAGGAGGCCACCACGCGCAAGGGCCTGGCCAGGCGCCACTCGTCCTGGATGAAGGCGGCGGCGTGGAACTCCTCGTGCAGCGGGCCCAGGTAGCCCCAGCCCACGCGCTTGAGGCGGCCCTCCACGCCCAGGTTCACCTGGTGCTCACCCAGCAGCGCGAAGCCCTTGCTGAAGAGCACCTCGCCGTTGAAGACGTTGGAGGTGACGTGTGTGGCCAGCGAGCGCTGCCCGGTGGGCTCGTACTGAGGCCCCGTGTCCACATCGAGGTGGTTCCAGAAGGCCTTCACCTTCAGCGGCCCCAGCCCCGCGTCCGCCTTGACGAAGGCGCTCAGCCCGTCCAGGTAGTAGTTGCGCAGCAGCCCGAGCGGGTAGATTTCCGTGTAGTAGCGGTTGAGGCCGCCGGACAGGCCCAGCTCGGCGCCCGAGTCGAGCTGGTAGACGGTGGCCAGGCTGCCGCGCGCGCTGCGCAGACCCGCGTCCTTCTGGGGATCCGTCACCACGATGTCGGGCCGGTCGTCCGCGAAGTCGCGGCTCCACTTGTCCGCCTGCGAGTACGCCGCCGAGGCGCGGTAGCGCAGCCCCCCCGCGCCGCCGTGGCTCACGAAGCTGCCGCCCGCGGCGTTGCCGTTGCCGGCGAAGGCCTGGAAGCGCGCGCGCGGGCCGGTGCCCGGGGCGCGGGTGATGATGTTGACCACGCCCAGCATGGCGTTGGCGCCGTACAGCGCGCTGCCCGGGCCGCGGATGACCTCGATGCGCTCGATGTCGGCCAGCTCCACCGGCATGGACGACCAGAGCGTCATGCCGAGGAAGTCCTGGTACTCGGTGCGGCCGTCCACCAGCACCAGCACCTTGTTGGCCACGCGCTGGTTGAAGCCGCGCAGCGACAGGTTGGCGCTGCCCACGCCCAGCTCCATCACGTCCGCGCCCGGCACCCGGCGCAGCAACTGCACCAGGCTGGTGGCGCCCGACAGGCGGATGTCCTCGGCGGTGATGACGGTGGTGGCGTTGGGCG
>NZ_DASVWK010001037.1:0-6021 GCF_036389735.1 Archangium sp.
CTGGGCACGAAAAAAGGGAGTGCCCATGAACGGGGCACTCCCTTTTTGAAGCACGGCTCGCGGAGAGCCGCCGCCTGCTCGCTAGGCGCTCGGACGAGCGGTCTTGCCGTGACCCGCCGCGGTCGCGCGACGCATCTCGGCGTCCTCCTGGGTCTCCACGCGGGAGGCCTTGCCCTTGAGGGCGCGGAGATAGAAGAGGCGGTTGCGGTTCACGTTGCCGCGCGAGAGGACCTCGATCTTCTCGTAGCGCGGGCTGTGCAGCGGGAACACGCGCTCCACGCCGACGCCGAAGGACACCTTGCGCACGGTGAAGGTCGAGCGGTTGTTGCCCTTCTTCTTGCGGATGACGATCCCCTCGAAGGCCTGCACGCGCTCCTTCTCGCCTTCCTTGACCTTCCAGTGAACGCGAACAGAGTCACCGGTGCGGAACTGGGTGACGTCCTTACGGAGGTGCTGGGCCTCCACGTACTCGATGGCGCTGCGACGCATGACTGACTCCAGAAAGCTCGGACTCGAGTCCAGTAAGCTCAGACTCGCGGTGTAGAGAGCGGGCGGTACTACCAGAGAGACGGGGGTCGGACAAGCCCGGAGAAGCCCGACCCGTGGCTCGGGAACCGTTGGAGGCCTACAACTCCTCCTCTTTCTTCTCCAACAGCTTCAAGTCCGCCTTCCCGAACGACAGGCGGGCATACAGGTCCGGACGCCGTTCCCGGGTGAGCTGGAGGGCCTTCCAGCGGCGCCAGCGGGCGATCCGGGCGTGATCGCCCGACTGGAGGGCGGCGGGCACCTCCACCCCCCTGAAGACGGGAGGCCGGGTGTAGTGGGGGTGCTCCAGGAGACCCTCCTCGAAGCTCTCCGTGACGCTGGAGGCCTCGTTGCCCAGCACCCCGGGCAGCAGCCGGGCCACGGCGTCCACCACGGCCAGGGCGGCCACCTCGCCCCCGGTGAGGATGAAGTCCCCCAGGGACACCTCCCCGTCCAGGAAGGGCATGACGCGCTCGTCCACGCCCTCGTAGCGGCCGCAGACGAGGATCAGCCCGGGCTCCCTGGCCAGCTCGCGCGCCTTCGCCTGGGTGAAGACGGGGCCGCGAGGGCTCATCAGCAGCACCTTGGCCCCGGCGGGGGCACGCGCCCGGGCGGCCTCGATGGCGGCCACCAGGGGCTCGGGCTTCATCACCATGCCGGCACCGCCCCCGTAGGGCGCGTCGTCGGTGACGCGGTGCTTGCCCTCGGCGAAGTCACGGATGTAGGTGACGGTGACCCCGAGCAGCCCCTTCTCGCGGGCCTTGCCGAGGATGCTCGCGGCCAGATACCCGGCCACGCTGTCCGGAAAGAGGGTCAGCACCTCCACCGGGTACATCAGGAGCCCTCGCCCTCGCCCTGGTCGCCCTCGACCCGGTCGCTCTCGGCCCCGTGGGCCTCCAGGTACTCCGGAGGCTTCACCACGAGGCGCCCGCCAGGGACGTCCACGGTGGAGACGAAGTCCTCGGCGAAGGGCACCACGAGTTCTTCCTTGCCCGGAGCGCGGATGACGAGGTTGGGCACCTCGCTGGTGCTCCAGAGCTCCTCCACGACGCCGAGCACGTTGCCGGCCTCGTCCACGGCGGTGAGCCCCACCAGGTCACCCTGGAAGTACTCGCCCTCCTCGGGGGCCTCCAGGTCCTCGCGGAACGCGAGCACGGTGGCTCCCACGAGCGCCTCGGCCTGACCGCGACCGCGTACCCCCTCGAAGACCACCAGCATCTCCTTGGGGGTGGGACGCACGGACTCGATGCTCAGGACGCGCTCCGCTCCGGTGCGAGGACGCACGAGGACGCGCTTGACGTAGTCGAGCGTCTCGGAGGCCGGGTCGAAGGCGCGGACGGCCACCTCTCCCTGGAGACCATGGGCACGGGACACATAGCCCAGCTCGAGATGGGGATTGAGCGTCACTGGCCTTCGGGGGAAGAAGTGGGAGCGCCCTGCTGGCGCCGGTCGTCCTGGATCTCCAGGCGGACCTTCTGGCCGTGCTTCTGGGCCGCGGCACCGAGCAACGTCCGGAGGGCACCGACAGTGCGCCCATCACGGCCGATGACCTTGCCCACGTCCTCGGGGGCGACCTTCAGCTCATAGAGCCGGGCCCCGTCCGCCTCGGACGCTCGCAGGCTGACCTGGTCGGGTTGATCGACCAGGGCCCGCACCAGATAGATGATGAGCTGCTCCACGCTGTCCGATCAGCCCAGCGGGACTAGGCGGGCTTGGCGGCGACGGCGGCGCGCTTGTGGCGCTTGATGAGCTCGCCCACGGTCTCGGACGGGGTCGCACCGCACTTCAGCCAGTGCTCCAGGCGGTCCGCGTCGAACTGCACCTTGGCCGGGCTCTGGTTGGGGTCGTAGGAACCCACGGCCTCGAGGAACTTGCCGTCGCGGGGGTTGCGGGAGTCGGTGGCGACCACGTGGTAGTACGGCTTCTTCTTGGCGCCCGCGCGGGCGAGACGGAGAACAACGGCCATTTCTAATGCTCCAGGTGAATCGAAGGTGAGTCGGAGGTGATCACAGCTTGGAGGGGGGCGCTTCTAATGCCCCACCAAGCGGATTGTCAAGGAAGCTTGAGGTCTTACGGGTTTTCCGAGGCGTTTTCCCCACCCCGGTTGGCGAGCTGCCCACAGGCCCCGGCGATGTCCCGGCCCCGGTTCTGCCGGATGAAGGCGGCCACATGGCCGTCGGTGAGGAGCTCCCGGAAGCGCTCGGCGCGCTCGTCCATGGTCGTCTTGAAGCCCAGCCCCGGGTTCTCGTTGTAGGGGATGAGGTTGACCTTGGCGGGGATGTCCTTGAGCAGCTCGATGAGCCGGTAGGCGTCCTCGTCGCTGTCGTTGAAGTCGCGCAGCAGCACGTACTCGAAGGTGATGCGGCGGCCCTGGCGCAGGGGGAACTTGCGGCAGGCGTCGAGCAGCGCCGCGATGTTCCACTTGCGGTTGACGGGCATCGTCTTGGAGCGCTGCTCGTCGGTGCTCGCGTTGAGGGAGATGGCGAGCTTCACGTCCGTCTCCTGGCCGAAGCGCTCGATCATCGGAACGAGGCCCACGGTGGAGACGGTGATGTGGCGGTGGCTGAAGTTGGGCCCTTCCACGGACTGGAGGATGGAGAGCGCCGTCTTCAGGTTCTCGAAGTTGTGGAGGGGCTCGCCCATGCCCATGAAGACCAGGTTGGAGAGCGGGCGGAGGGTCTCCAGGTTCTCCAGCTTGCGCACCTCGCGGTTGACCGCGTGCACCTGGGCGACGATCTCACCCGGAGTGAGGTTGCGCTTGAGCCCGAGGGTGCCCGTCATGCAGAAGGTGCAGGCCATGGCGCAGCCCACCTGGGTGGACACGCAGAGCGTCTTGCGGTCCTCCGAGGGCATGTAGACGGACTCGATGAAGCGCCCGTCGCGGGTCTTCCAGCGGTACTTGATGGTGCCGTCGACCGAGCGCTGCTCGGCGTCCTTCACCAGGGGGACGATCTCCGCGCGCTGCTTGAGCTTCTCGCGCAGGGCCTTGGAGAGGTCCGTCATCTCGTCGAACGAGGTGGCGCCGCGCTGGTGGATCCACTTGTAGAGCTGGCCGGCGCGGAACGCACGCTCGCCCAGCTCCTCGGTGAAGAAGCGGGTGAGGCCCTCCAGCGAGAGGCTGGAGACCTCCACGAGCTTCGCGGGGGGAGCCTCGACGGAGACGGCGGTGGCGTTGGCGTTGGTGGACTCGGGCTGCATCGTCATGGTTCCAACGGGGCGGGTGTGGGTGTCCCTTCCCACAACCAAGGACGCGGAGTCAAAGGAGCGCACGTCCCCTCCCCTGCTTTCCGGCGGTTTCCGAAAAGACGACGGCCTGGCAGCCGCGGAGGAGCGCGGATACCAGGCCGGGTCCCGGGCCGTGAGGCCCTAACAACTACTTCTTGCCGGCGTACTCGTAGCCGTGGACCTCGGTCTCGCGGAAGAAGTACGCGATCTCGATCTTGGCGTTGTCCAGGCTGTCCGAGCCGTGCACCGTGTTCTGGTCGATGCTGGTGGCGAAGTCGCGGCGGATGGTGCCCGGGGCGGCGTTGGCCGGGTTGGTGGCGCCCATGATGTCGCGGTTGGCCAGGACGGCGTTCTCACCCTCCAGCACCATGAGCACCACGGGGCCGGAGATCATGAAGCTCACCAGGTCCTTGAAGAAGGGACGCGCCTTGTGGACGGCGTAGAACCCCTCGGCCTGGGCCTGGGACAGCTGCTGGAGGCGGATGGCGACCGGCTTGAGACCCTTCTCCTCGAAGCGGGAGATGATCTTGCCGATGACGCCCTTCTGAAGCCCGTCGGGCTTGATGATGGACAGCGTACGCTCGATGGCCATGGTCGTGGTCCTCGTGTGTCGTGTGGAGGGTGGTACTAGCGGTTCTTCTTGGGAGCGCCGCGCTTGACGGCCTCCTGAAGCGTGGTGCCCAACTCGGCGGGGCTGGCGGCCATGACGAAGCCGGCGGCCTCCATCGCCTTGATCTTCTCCGAGGCCGTACCCTTGCCACCGGAGATGATGGCGCCGGCGTGGCCCATGCGCTTGCCCGGGGGAGCCGACTGGCCGGCGATGAAGCCGGCGATGGGCTTGGTGAACTCGCGCGCCACGTACTCGGCGCCGCGCTCCTCGGCATCGCCGCCGATCTCGCCGATCATGATGACGGCGTCCGTCTCGGGGTCGGCGTTGAAGAGCTTGAGCACGTCCACGAAGTCCGTGCCATTGACCGGGTCACCGCCGATGCCCACCGCGGTGGACTGGCCCAGGCCCAGCTGGGTGAGCTGGAACACGGCCTCGTAGGTGAGCGTGCCCGAGCGCGACACCACGCCGATGCGGCCCGGCTTGTGGATGTGGCCCGGCATGATGCCGATCTTGCACTTGGCGCCCGGGGTGATGACGCCGGGACAGTTGGGGCCGATCAGGCGAACGCCCGGCTTACCCTGGAGGTAGCGCTTGGCCTTCACCATGTCGTTGACGGGGATGCCCTCGGTGATGGCGATGATGAGGGAGATGCCCGCGTCGGCGGCCTCCATGATGGAGTCGGCGGCGAAGGGGGGCGGAACGAAGATGACCGAGGTGTTGGCGCCGGTCTGCTTCACCGCGTCGGCCACCGAGTTGAAGACGGGGACCTTGCCCTCGAAGTCGGTACCGCCCTTGCCCGGCGTGACGCCGGCGACCAGCTTCGTTCCGTACTCCAGCATCTGCTTGGAGTGGAACGAGCCCGCCGAGCCGGTGATGCCCTGGCAGAGGACCTTCGTGTTCTCGTTGACGAGGATGCTCATGGCTTGAACCTTTCTCTGCCTGGACTACTTCAACGCCGCGACGGCCTTCTCGGCGGCCTGGCGGAGGTTGTCGGCGGGGGTGATGGCGAGGCCGGAGTTGCGAAGCAGCTCCTTGCCCTTCTCCACGTTGGTGCCCTCGAGGCGCACCACGAGCGGAACCTTGAGCTGCACTTCCTTCGCCGCGGCGATGATGCCCTCGGCGATGACGTCGCACTTCATGATGCCGCCGAAGATGTTGACGAGCACCGCCTTCACGGCCGGGTCGGCGAGGATCAGCTTGAAGGCCGCCGTCACCTTCTCCTTGCTCGCGCCGCCGCCCACGTCCAGGAAGTTGGCCGGAGCACCGCCCACCAGCTTGATGGTGTCCATGGTGGCCATGGCCAGACCGGCGCCATTCACCATGCAGCCGATGTTGCCCTCCAGCGCGATGTAGGCCAGGTCCCACTCCTTGGCCTGGGTCTCGCGCGGCTCCTCCTCGGCGATGTCCCGGTACTCGAGCAGATCCTTGTGCCGGTACATGGCGTTCTCGTCGAAGTCCACCTTCGCGTCGAGCGCCACCACGCCGCCGTCCTTGAGGATGACGAGCGGGTTGATCTCCACCAGGGAGGCGTCCGTCTCCATGAACATGCGGTAGAGCGCGGAGCAGAACTGGACGAACTTGTTCACCGTGGGGCCGGAGAGGCCCAGGCCGAAGGCCAGCTTGCGGCCCTGGAAGTCCTGGAAGCCCACCGCCGGATCCAC
>NZ_DASVWK010001038.1:0-1673 GCF_036389735.1 Archangium sp.
CCTGCCCGCTCTCCGCGCCTCGCACCCAGCGCGGCACCTTCACCGGCTCCAGCCACACCTTCACGCCATCCGCCTCGAAGGCGCGCCTGGCCCACTGCACCGCGGCCGCCTCGCCCTCACTGCCGGACAGGCGAGGGCCCACCCCATCCGTCAGCTCCGCGAGCCGCGCATACGCATGGCCCTCGGTGAGCGCCGCCCCCACCAGTTGCCCCGCCACCTGTGGCGAGGGGCCCGTGTCCTTCGTCGCGGCCGGGGCCGGCGCCTTCGGCGTGGCGGTGAGCAGGGACAGCAGGGCGGCGGACAGCGGCAGGGCCGAGGGCACGTCGGGACTCCGGGAAGAGAGGGGAGCCGCACTCTCTTCCCGCGCCCGCTTCCTCCGCAAGCGCCACCGCTTCGCCGACGGCGTGCGGTACGTCAGCACCGGGCAGGGCGCCAGCCGCACCACCTTCTCCGCCACGCTGCCCACCCTCATGTGCGACAGGCCCGTGCGCCCGGCGCAAAGGCCGCTCCCCCCTCGCCTCTGACGCAATTCCCGCACCCGGCCGTCCCCTCCCCCGCCCGCCCGATGACGCCCCGCGCTTCCCGCGCGATACTCCCCCGAGGAGGAATGGGATGAGCAGACTCCGATGGATGTGGCTTCTTCCGGTTCTCGGCATGGCCGGGTGCGAGCCGTTCACGGCTTGGTTCGACTACGCCGCGGATGACCCGAAGCTCCAGTACGTCGGGCGCATGGACTTCTCCGTTCCCAACGATCCCACCGAGCCCCAGGGCCCCCGGTACGCCTTCCCGGGCACCACCGTCCGCTTCCGGTGCAACTGCACCGGCGTCGACGTGGCCTTCAAGGACCTGGGCACGGGCGATGCGCAGAACACCATCAACTTCGTCAACGTCATCGTCGACGGCAAGACGGAGGCGACGGTCGAGCTGAAGCGGGGCGACCCTCAAATCCTCAAGGGTGCTCGCAACCTGATGAAGGGCGAGCACACCATCGAGATCGTCAAGCGCACCGACTCCGCCGCCGGCACCGTCCAGTTCATCGGCGTCAGCCTCCAGGGCATCATGCTGGACCCGCCGCCCCCGCCCGAGAAGCGGCTGGAGTTCATCGGCGACTCCGTCACCTGCGGCTACGGCAACGAGCTGCGCATCGACGACCCCAAGTACATCGGCTACCGCTCGAAGAACCAGGACATCTCCAAGGCCTACGGCTCCCTCCTCGGGCGCAGGTTCAACGCCGAGGTGTTCCACACCTGCCTCCAGGGCCGGGGCATCTACCGCGACACCGCTGGCGACACGAACCAGGCCCTCCCTCCCTTCTACCCCCGCCTCTTCCCCGACGCGGACGACTCGCCCCGCTGGGACTTCGAGCAGTTCGTCCCTGACGTCATCGTCATCAACCTGGGCCTCAACGACTTCAGCACGCCCGATGAGTCGGGGCTGCCGACCGCTCCGAGCGACCCACAGGCGTTCAAGGACGCCTACGCGGCCTTCATCCGGGAGCTCTTCATGTACTACCAGACCAATCCCAACCTCCAGATTGTCTGCGCCGTCGGACCGATGCTGAACGACTTCTACCCGGAGAAGCGCGCGCACTGGACGCGCATCCAGCAGTACGTCTCCGAAATGGTCGAGGAGGTGCGTGCCGCGGGCTACACGAACGTCCACTACTTCGCCCA
>NZ_DASVWK010001039.1:0-12651 GCF_036389735.1 Archangium sp.
CCTGGTTCAAGGCGGCATCCCGCTGGAGCAAGGCCGCATCCCGCTCCTGTCTGAGCTGCTGGCTGCCCCGCGCCTCCGCCTCGTGGAGAGCCCGCAGGTCCTCCGTCTCGTTGCTCACCAGCACCAGCATCCCCAGGGCCAGCAGCAGGGCCAGACCCAACCCGCCCGACAGGCCCTTCCACGGGAGGACCCCCACCGGGAACCTCCGCCGAGGAACCGGGGCGGGTGCCGGGGCAGCCGGCTCCTTCAGGGCGGGCACCGACACCTCGGGGCTCGAGGGCTCGGGCCGAGGCTCCAGCGCCTGCGCGAGGGCGGCTCGGAAGGCGGCGCAGTCCTGGAAGCGCTCGGCCGGGTCCACGGCCAACGCCTTGCGGATGCACTGGACGAGGCCCTCCGGAAGACCTGGCACCACCTGCTCGGGCGAGGTGTATCGGCCCTCGGTGATGCGCGTCATCATCTCGAAGTCGCTGTCCGCGTCGAAGGCCACCCGCCCCGTCACCGCCTCGTAGAGGATGGCGCCCAGGGCGAAGATGTCCGTGCGCGCATCCACCTCCGCCGCCCCGCGGATCTGCTCCGGGCTCATGTAGGGCCGCGTCCCCAGCAGCACGCCCGTCCGGGTGCGATACCGCTCCTGGGACGCCTCCTCCTCCGTCATCTTGGCGATGCCGAAATCGGTCACCTTGGGGTGAATCCGCCCCGGTTGCCCCTTGCTCAAGAGGATGTTGCCGGGGGTCAGGTCGCGGTGGACCACCCGATGCGCGTGGGCCTCCTCCATCGCCTCCAACACCGGCGCGAAGAGCTCCCGGAGCCGCGCGAGGCCGAGCCTCCCCTCCGGGCTCTGGCCACACAGCTCACCGAGCGTGCCCCCCTCCACGTACTCCATCACCAGTCCTGGCACCGGGCTGATGACGAAGTCCGTCACCTGGACGATGTGGGGGTGACGCAGCTGCGCCTGGATGCGCCCCTCGTTGGTGAAGCGTTGGCGGGCCTCGGGGCTCTGGAAGAGCCTCGGGTCGGGCACCTTGAGCGCATGCAGGCTCCGCAGCCCCAGGTGACGAACCAGGTAGATGGTGGCCATGCCCCCTTCTCCGAGCTTGCTCACCACCTCGTAACGGTTGTCCAGGAGCGTCCCAGGCTCGAGAAGTCCCTTGTCATCGCCCATGTGAAAGACCCCCGGGAGGCGCCCAGTCTACAGAGCGGTCGGGCCCACGACCATGCACGGGCCGCGCACGCACTCCCAGTGCCAGTCATGCGACGTTTTTGGACCGTCCTACTCGGGAGGGCGGCTCGGGCGGCTGAGCACATACGTCGCGCCGACGAGCATGAACACCCCGGCCGCGGCGAGCACGTACCACTTCACGCGCAGGACGAACGCCATGAGCGCGAAGCTCACGCTCATGGCGGTGACGGCGGTCAGCTTCACCCGGACCGGCACGACGCCGTGCGCCTGCCAGGCCTGGAGCCGGGGCCCGAAGCGAGGATGCGTATAGAGCCAGTGGTGGAGGCGACGCGAGCTGCGCGAGAACGCCCATAGCGCGACCAGCAGTAAAGGCGTCGTTGGCAACAGCGGCAGGAACGCGCCGAGGACCCCGAGGCCGACGCAGAGGAAACCGAGCGCCAGGAAGACGAACCGGAAGCGCTCCGTGGACGGTTCGTTCGGCATCAGTGCTGGGGAAAGCCCCGTAGCGGCATCGCGGGAGAGCGGTGCAGCCAGTTGTCCTCGGGATAGCGGGCGGTGCCGTCGATGAGGTGGACCGAGTAGGCGTGGCGGCTCTTGGGCGAGGTGTTGGCGCCGCTCTTGTGAGGCAGCAACCCATGGAGCACGACCAGGGAGCCCTTCGGCACCTCCAACGGCACCATGCCTTCGTCGGGCAGTGGCGTGGGGTCGAGCACCTGGAACGCCGTGCCCCCCCCCTCGGCGCGGACGAAGCGCTTCTTGAGGCCCAGCTTGTGCCCACCGGGCAGCGCCCACAGACAACCGTTCTCCAGCGTGGCGTCCTCCAGGGCGAACCAGAAGCCCACGCAGGTCAGCGGATCCGTGTACAGGAACGTCGCGTCCTGGTGGCTGTTGACCTCACCGCCGATGAAGGGCTGCTTGAAGATGTACATCGACTGGAGCAACAACGGACTCCTCAAGCCCAGCTCCGAGGCCAGGGTCGCCAGTTCCGGCGTGCGGGAGAACCGGTCGAAGAGGGGGTCCAGGTCATGCAGCGCATGGCCGATCTTGTTGATCGACAGCGCTTTGTCCTGGCGCAGCGAGCCGTCCGGCTTGAAGGCGTTCTCCTCGAAGAAGAAGCGGATCTGATCCCCCGAGGACAGGAAGTAGTCGTCCGAACTCCGGGGCTGATCCCTCGTGGAGAAGACGGAGATCGTCTCCGGTTGGAAGCCGGCCACCAGCGCCTCGGCCCGGGCCTTCAAGGCATCGCAGGAGGCCGCCGGGACGAAGCCGGGCAGTACGAGGAATCCCTGTCGCGAGAAGTCTTCGGCATGGCTCATATCCGCTCCTGTACGGGATGCTCCGCCCCCCCCCTTTTATCGTAGGCGGCATCGAGGAGCAGGTGTCGAATTTCACACGCTGGAGGGGCACGGCGCGGGCGCTGGAGCCCGGAGGGAAACGCGGTAGAGTCCCCGGCCATGTACGCCGTCTTCCAAGAATGGCTGAACCTCCTGGTCCGCTGGGTCCATGTAATCGCGGCGATCATGTGGATTGGAGATTCATTCCTCTTCATGTGGCTCGACAGCCACCTCACCGCGCCGAGCCGCCCTCGTGAGGGCGACGTCACCGGCGAGCTGTGGATGACCCACAGCGGCGGCTTCTACGAGGTGGTGAAGCGCAAGTCGCTCGCCCAGGGCGAGATGCCGGCCACGCTCCACTGGTTCAAGTGGGAGAGCTACACGACGTGGATCAGCGGCTTCCTGCTGCTCGTCATCGTCTTCCACCTCAACGGCGCGTCCCTGCTCATCGATCCGAGCGTCTACCCGCTCACCGCCGCGCAGGCGACGGCGATCAGCCTGGGCATCCTGCCGCTCGCCTACGGCCTGTACGAGCTGCTCTGGAAGACGCCGCTCGCGAAGAACAACCGGGTGTTCGCCGCGGTGGGGCTCGTGCTGATCACCGGGCTCGCGTTCGGGCTCACCCGCGTCTTCAGCGCACGCGGCGCGTTCCTCCAGGTCGGTGCCACGCTCGGCACCATCATGGCCGCGAACGTGTTCTTCCGGATCATCCCGGCGCAGCGGCACATGCTCGCGATGACCCGCGAGGGCAAGCCGGTGGATACGAGCTACGGCCTGCGCGCGAAGGGCCGCTCCATCCAGAACCACTACCTGACGCTGCCCGTGCTGTTCACGATGCTCTCCAACCACTTCCCGAGCACCTACGGCAACTCGATGCCGTGGCTGGTGCTGGGGTTGTTGTTCATCGTCGGCGCGGGACTGAAGTACGCGATGAACTTCCGCGCCAGGACGCCGCCGGTGATGTGGGCGGGCACGGCCCTCGCGCTCCTCGGGGTAATGGTGCTGACGCGACCGCCGCCGGATCCCGCGCTCGAGCAATACGCGGGCAAGCCGCCGGTGAAGTTCGAACAGGTGGCCACGGTGATGCAGACCCGCTGCGCCACCTGCCACGCGGCACGTCCCTCCAGCCCGATGTTCGCCGCGCCGCCGCAAGGCGTCATCCTCGACACGCCGGACGCCATCCGCACCCACGCGGACCGCGTCTTCGTGCGTGCGGTCGCCACCAAGACGATGCCGCTCGCGAACCTCACCGGCATGACGGACGAGGAGCGCGCGCTGGTGGGGGCATGGTTCGCCCAGGGCGGAGAGGTGCCCGAAGGCGCGAAGATGCCCGAATTCGCCGCGCCTCCCGTGATCGCTCCCGCTCCGGCCGCCGTGGCCGCCGCGACCAGGGCCGCGCCGAACATGGCGGATGTGCCGGAGTCGGCGCGTACCTACTTCGCCACCGTGTGCAGCACCTGCCATGGCGCGAAGGGTGCCGGCGACGGCGCGGTGGCGGCGGCCCTGAACCCCAGGCCGCGCGACTTCAGCGACAAGGCCTGGCAGCAGAGCGTCACCGACGAGGCCCTCAGGAAGATCATCCTGGAGGGTGGTGCGGCGGTGGGGAAGAGCCCGGTGATGCCGCCGAATCCCCCGCTCGCGGAGGACGCCCAGACGCTGGACGGCCTCGTGAAACTCATCCGCGCCTTTGGCGCTTGAAGCACAGGGAACCCGGAGGAGAACAGATGCAGCCGTTCGTCGTGCGCGGCCGTCGCGTGCTCACGCCGCGGGGAATTCGTCCCGCGGCGGTTCACATCCAGGACGGGAAGATCTCCAAGGTGGAGGCGGTGGACGCCGTGCTCCCAGGCACCCATGTCGTCGAGGCGGGTGACCTGCTCGTCACGCCCGGCGTCGTGGACAGCCACGTCCACATCAACGAGCCGGGACGCACCGAGTGGGAAGGCTTCGAGACGGCGACCGCGGCCGCCGCGGCGGGCGGCATCACCACCGTCGTGGACATGCCGCTCAACTGCATCCCCGCGACCACCACGCGCGAGGCGGCCGAGGCGAAGCTCGCGGCACTCGAGGGAAAGCTGCACGTGGATGTGGCCTTCTGGGGCGGCGTGATTCCGGGGAACGTGGACGCGCTCGAGGGCCTCGCGAAGTTCGGCGTGCCCGGCTGCAAGTGCTTCACCTGCCCCTCCGGCGTGGATGAGTTCCCGCATGTCTCGCGCGCGGACCTGGACGTGGCGCTGCCCCGGCTTCGGGACCTGGGGCTCACCCTGCTCGTCCACGCGGAGGCGCCGGGCCCGCTCGAGGCCGCGGAGCGGGAGGTCGCCGGGAAGGATCCGCGCGACTACCGCACCTACCTCGGCTCCCGGCCTCGCTCGGCGGAGGACGAGGCCATCGCGATGATCATCGACCTGTGCCGCAAGCACCGGGCGAGCGCGCACATCGTGCACCTGTCGAGCGCGTCCGCGCTGCCGATGATCCGTGCCGCGCAACAGGATGGCGTGCGGATTTCCGCCGAGACCTGCCTGCACTACCTCGCCTTCACCGCGGAGGAGATTGTCGCGGGCGCGACGAGCTTCAAGTGCGCGCCGCCCATTCGCGAGGCGGAGAACCGCGAGCTGCTCTGGCGCGGACTCGAGGACGGGACGATCGGCATGGTGGTGTCGGACCACTCGCCGTGCACGCCCGCGCTGAAGAAGCCGGAGGTAGGCGACTTCCTCCAGGCGTGGGGCGGAATCAGCTCGCTCCAGCTCGGGCTGTCGGTGCTCTGGACGCTGGCCCGGGAGCGCGGCCTCTCGGTGGAGCAGATGTTCCGCTGGAACGTCGAGGGCCCGGCGCGGCTCGCGGGCCTCTCGGACCGGAAGGGACGGCTCGCCCCGGGGTACGACGCGGACCTCATCCTCTGGGATGATGAAGCCTCCTTCGTGGTCCAGCCGGAGGCGATGCGCCACCGCCACCAGGTGACGCCGTACGCTGGCCGCAAGCTCTTCGGTCAGGTGAAGAAAACCCTCGTCGGCGGCCGGATGGCGTATGACTCGGCCTCCGCCCAACCCCCAGCCACCGTTGGCCGCTTCGTGGCGGTTCGGAGGTAACTCGTGTCGACGCATCAGCCCGTCCCCGCGGAGTTCAAGGGACTCGTGGACCTCTCGGCCGACGTGCTCGGCACGTTCGTGCTCTACGCCACCGACGACTACTTCGCCGGCAAGGAGAACCTGGTCAAGCCGGGCCCCCCGGTGTGGCTCGAGGGCGAGTACACCGACAAGGGCAAGTGGATGGACGGCTGGGAGTCGCAGCGCAAGCGCGAGCCCGGCCACGACTTCGCCATCCTCCGACTGGGTGCGCCAGGTCGCGTGCGCGGGGCGCTCGTCGATACGACCCACTTCAAGGGCAACGCGCCCCAGCAGATCGCCCTCGAGGGCATCGAGGCGCCCTACACGGCCACCCCGGCGCAGCTCCTCGAGGACACCCGGTGGTTTCCGCTCATCGAGCAGAGCCCGGTGAAGGCGGACTTCCCCAACGTCTTCACGCTCGCGAAGGAGAGCCCGCGCGTGACGCACGTGCGGCTGCGCATCTACCCGGATGGTGGCGTGGCGCGCCTGCGCATCTATGGCGACGTGCTGGCCGAGGAGCGTACCTTCTGGCGCTCGGGCAGCGTGGACCTGGGAGCCGTGGAGAACGGCGGCACCATCGCGGCGAAGAGTGACGAGTTCTTCGGGCCGCCGGCGAACATGCTCCTTCCCGGTCGCGGCGTGAACATGGGCGATGGCTGGGAGACGAAGCGGCGGCGCACCCCGGGCAGCGACTGGGCGGTGGTGAAGCTCGCGCGGCGTGGAGTCCTCGAGCGCATCGAGCTCGACACGCACTTCTTCAAGGGCAACGCACCGCAGGCAACGCTCATCGAGGCGGTGGACGCCACCGGCATGGACGCGGAGATGCTCCAGTCGCTGCTCACGTCCGCCGCTCCGAGCGGCTGGCGCGTGCTCGTGGACAAGACGGCGCTCGTTCAGCACCGACGTCACCAGCTCGAGCCGGTCCACGCCATGCCCGTCACGCACGTGCGCGTGCACATCTTCCCGCACGGAGGCGTGAACCGACTCCGGCTCTTCGGGTACGCGCTCGACACCGAGGCGGAGGCTTCGGCGCTCAAGCGCTTGAACGCGCTCGACGAGCCGGCGGCGCGGACGGTGTTCCATTCCTGCTGCGGCTCCTCCGCGTGGGTCAACGGGATGATCTCGCGACGGCCGTTCGCGAGCGTGCGGGCCCTCTTCGCGGAAGCGGACGCGATGTGGTGGTCGCTCGGGGCGAAGGACTTCCTCGAGGCGTTCGCCGCCCACCCTCGCATCGGCCAGACGAAGAAGGCGGCGCCCCAGAGCGAGAAGTCCGCGGAGTGGAGCCAGGGCGAGCAACGCTCTGTGGCTCAAGCGGACGCGGAGACCCTGGAGCGGCTCGCGAAACTGAACGACGAGTACTTCGAGAAGTTCGGGTTCATCTTCATCGTCTTCGCGACGGGGAAGAGCGCGCCGGAGATGCTGGCGCTCCTCGAGCAGCGGGTGCAGCGCGGCAAGACCGATGAAGTGGAGACGGCCGCCGCGGAGCAGGCGAAGATCACCCGCGTGCGGCTGGAGAAGTGGCTGCGCGAGCAGCTGACGAAGCACTGAAGGAGGGGCACATGGGCATCAGCACGCACATCCTGGATACCTCCCGTGGGCGCCCCGCCGAGGGCGTCACGGTGACGCTGCACGCGCAGCAGGACAGTGGATGGAAGGAGCTCGCGCGTGGGGTGACGAACGCGGACGGACGCGTGAAGCCGCTGCTCGAGGCGGTTCCCGCGGCGGGCGTGTACCGGATCTCCTTCGAGATCGCCCCGTACTACGCGCGGCTCGGCACCGAGAGCTTCTACCCCTCGGTGTCGGTGGACTTCCGGGTGAACGCGCCATCGGAGCACTACCACGTGCCGCTCCTGCTCAACCCGTTCGGTTTCTCGACGTACCGCGGCTCATGAGCACGCCTCGGGTCATCCTCGCGCGACCGCTGACGCCGGACGCCTTCGCCCCGTATGGAGACGTCGTCTCCGCGGGGTTGAAGAGCGGCTCGTCGGCGAACCAGGGCACGGCGGTACGGTTCGACTGGTCGGCGAAGTTGGAGAGCGATCGCGGTGGGGCGAAGCCGAACCTCGCCGTGTTCCGCTCGGTGCCGCAGAAGCTGCCGTTCACGGTGAAGCTGCTGGAGCACCACCCGCACTCCAGCCAGGCCTTCCTGCCCATGGTCTGCGCGCGCTTCCTGGTGTGCGTGGCGCCGACGGCTGCTTCGGGCGGCCCCGAGGTGGAGCGGCTCGCCGCGTTCGTCTGCGGCCCCGGCCAGGGAGTGAACTACCACCGGGGCGTGTGGCACCACCCCATCATCGCGCTCGACGCCCCGGCGGAGTTCGCCATGCTCGCCTGGGAAGATGGGAGCGCGGGAGACTGCGTGGTGCGCCAGCTTCCGGAGCCGCTACACATCCACGTCGAGGGCTGACGCTACGCGAGGTTGTGGAAGACCCGCTGCACGTCCTCGTCCTGCTCGAGTGCATCCACCAGCTCGAGGACCTCGTTGGCCTTGTCCTCGGGCAGCTCGACGGGGGTCTGCGGGATGTACTCGGACTCGGAGGACAGGGGCGTGAGGCCACGGGCCTCGATGGCGGCCTGCATGTGCCCGAAGTCGTTGAAGCCACAGCGGATGATGATCTGCTTCTCGCCCTTCTCGCCGGTGCCCTCCCCCATCTCCTGAAGCCCGTGGTCGATGAGGTCCAGCTCGAGCGCTTCGAGGTCCAGCCCCTCGGGTGCGAGCCGGAAGACGCCCATCCGCTGGAAGAGGAAGCCGACGCTGCCGGTGGTGCCGAGGTTGCCGCCGTAGTCCTTGAAGTGCATCCGGACGTTGGCGACGGTGCGGACCACGTTGTCCGTGGCGGTCTCCACGAGCAGCGCGATTCCGTGTGGCCCGTACCCCTCGTAGAGGACGACCTCGTAGTCCTGCTGATCCTGGCCGGTGGCGCGCTTGATGGCGGCCTCGACCTTGTCCTTCGGCATGTTGGCCGCGCGCGCGTTCAGGAGCGCCCGGCGGAGGGCGGGGTTGGTATCGGGGCTGGAGGTTCCCGCCTTGACGGCGATGGCGATGTCCTTGCTGATGCGCGTGAACAGCTTCGCCATCTTGTTCCAGCGGGCGAACATCGTCGTCTTACGGGTCTCGAAAATGCGTCCCACGGCACGGTCCTCTCGGTGAGGGGGCTTTCCGTAGCATACCCAGGTCTCAGTCGACGAGCGCCTGGTAGACGAGCTGGCGCAGCTGGGTGCGGAGCGAATAGGTGCTCGACGGAAGGAGCTGGGTCATGAACACGACGGTCAGCTCCTCGACCGGGTCGACCCAGAACGCGGTGCTCGCCATGCCACCCCAGTGGAACTCGCCCGCGCTCGTCGACGTGCGGTGGGCGACCGGGTCCATGACCACGCCGAAGCCGAGCCCGAACCCGACTCCGTCGTACCGCGTCTCGGCGAACAACGGGCGACCGTAGGCGGCGAGGTCCGCCCCCCCGGGCAGGTGGTTCCGGGTCATGTAACGGACCGTGCGCGGGGAGAGCAGACGCGCGCCCTCGAGCTCGCCTCCGTTCAGGAGCATCCAGGTGAAGCGGGTGTAGTCCCGCGTCGTCGACACCAGCCCGCCTCCGCCCGACAACCAGCTCGGGGGCTTCATCACGCGCTGACCGAGCCCCTCGGCGCGGACCGCCTGGGTGCGTCCGGGGGCACTCGTGTACAGCGCGGCCAGGCGCCCCTGCCGGTCCTCGGGACACCAGAACGCGGTGTCCTTCATCCCGAGCGGGCCGAAGATGCGCTCGGAGAAGAAGACGTCGAGCGGCTGTCCGGACAGGACCTCGACGAGCCGACCGAGGACGTCCGTGGCCACCGAGTAGTTCCACTCCGCACCGGGCTGGAACGTGAGCGGGAGTTCGGCCCACGCGCGGACGCACGCGGCGAGGTCGAAGCCCTCCGGCGCGCCGAGCTCGAAGCCCCGGAGCCGGTGGATCTCATCGGTGACGTGCACCCGGTGGAAGCCATACGTCAACCCCGCGGTGTGGGTGAGCAGGTGCCACACCCGGAGGGGTTCGGTCGCGGGCACGGTGACCGGCCGGGTCGCCGGTCCTCCGACGTAGACGCGCGGCTCCGCGAACTCGGGCAGCCACCGGCTGACGGGGTCGGAGAGCTCGAAAGCACCCTCCTCCCACAGCATCATCGCCGCGACGGATGTGACTGGCTTCGTCATGGAGTAGATGCGCCAGACGGTGTCCGTCTCGACGGAGCGGCCGGCCTCCTTGTCGGCGAGCCCGTACGAGGTCAGGTGCGCGACCTTGCCGTGGCGCGAGACCATCACCTGCCAGCCCGCGAGCCGCCCGTCGTCGACGTACCGGCGGAAATGCGTGTCGATGCGCCGCAGCCGCTGCGCGTCCAGGCCGACCTCACCCGGGTCGACATTGATGTCGAAGTCCGCCATGCGTGGCTCCTCCTCGCCTGGGTCCGGGCTACAGGAAGAGCGAGGCGTCGAACTCGTCCACGCGAACCGGGAGCATGCGCGGCAGCGGACGCTGGAACACCTTCGCGTTCATCTCGAGGTCGAGGATCTCCAGCCCGGCCGGGACGAGCTCACGGAACCGCTGGCTCATGTACTCGCGCAGTCCGAGGATCGCCACCTGCCGCTTCTCCTCGAGCAGCGTGCGCAGGGCGTCCGCGAAGTCGGCCCCATCGTGGCTGGCGAGCGCGACCGCGGCCTTGGGGCGCTGGGTGCGGATGGCCTCCAGGAGCTTGAGGATGCCCAGGTCCACCACCTTCTGGTCGGGCCGGCCATGGAGGAGCGCCACGTCACAGCCGGCGGACTTCAGGGCGCGCACGAAACCGATCATCACGTCCGGCAGTTGCTCGCCCCGGGCGTTCAGCACCACGACGCAGCGCACGGGGGCCGGGAAATGGTTCTCACAAAAGGCCACCAGGCGATCGAACTGCACACGATCCTGGGGCTCGGGCTTGCGGCCCACGACATTGGACACGGCCCAGTCGACGTTCTCGGCGTCGATGAGCACATAGGAAGCGGCGGGAGGGCGTGCGGGAAGCATGGCCGGAGAATACCCGGAGCCGGACCCGAGGGGGGACCTGCTGATCAGAGGAATCGCCGTCCGGCGAGGACCCGACCACGTCGAAGTGACCAGGTCCAGTCTTGAGCTCGAATGCTCCGGAACCTCAGCGGATGCGCACCGCGTCGGCGACGACGACGTAGCCCTCGGTCGTCCAGCGGGAGAGGACCACCTTGTTCCAGCCGGCGCTGAAGTTATAGGTGCCCAGGGTGTTCCACTTGCCGCCGTTGAGCTGCTGGTTGGCGTAGGCGGTGCCCAGTTTGGTGCCCGCCGCGTCGAAGGCGATGAAGTTGGCGGTGGTGGAACGGTTGCCGCCCGTGGTCCACCACGCGTCCACGGTGCGAGTGGCCGCCGTGGGCAGGTAGAACCAGAAGTTGGCCCCGTCCGACACCGGCGCGGTGGAGGCGTAGAAGTAGCCGGTGCCGTAGTAGCCCGCCGTGCTGCTGGCCGACGTCCAGTTGGCCGACACCTCGATGCGCGCCCGGGCCGGGTCGTTGTTGTTCGCGTTGCTGTCGATGATGACGGGCGAGAGGCTGGCCGCGTTCACGCAATCGCGGATGAGCCCCAGGTAGTAGCTCCAGTTCCAGCCGCTGCCAGCGAAGCCCGGGTCATAGTGGTTGGAGGCCCCGCCCCAGTTCGAGGGCGCCGCCTGCACCTGCGCGTTCGTCCCCGGTGCCGTGGAGGCCGACAGCAGGTAGGGATCGGGCACCTGGTAGTGGCCGATGATGTGCTGCTGGTCCACGGGAATGCCGTACTTCTTCGCAATCGCACACACCAGCGACGCGGACGAGCGGTACATCGCCTCCGTGTACCAGGTGCTCGGGCTGTTGAGGTAGCCCTCGTGCTCGATGCCGATGGAGTTGAGGCTGTAGTACTCGTTGCCGGCGTGCCAGGCGGCATTGGCCTCGCTCACCATCTGGGTGATGTTGCCGGTGCTGGACTGGATGACGTACTGGGTGGAGGCCTGGGGCGGGTTGGCCTGGGAGAACCAGTCGATGGTGCCCCAGTAGCCGCCCTCGGTGACGTGGACGAGCACGAACTTCACCGAGCCGCCATTGCGGCCGACGATGTAGTTGTTGGGATGCGCGGCCACCCAGGACATCGGCGGGTACTCGCCGGGCGCGGTGGCCGACTGCTGGACGGTGTCCACCTCGCGCGCGAGTGCCTCCACCGCGGAGAAGGAGAGGCGCTCCCCATCCGGCGTAGTGAAGTCCAGGCCGCGGCCCAGCAGTGTCATCAACTCCTCCGCGTAGCCCTCCGCGGCACGGGGCTCCTGGAAGCCCGTCAGCTTCACTCCCGCGGTGCGGTAGTGCTCCCAGCCGGGCGTCTGGCCCGTACCCACGGCCTCGTTGATGGAGGCGCGCAGCAGGGCCGCGGCGGCCAGCACGTTGGCCTCCAGCTCCTCGCGCACCTGTGCCTCGGACAGGCCCGTGGCCCGGGCCCCCTGCGTCACCTGCTCCGCCGTCAGGTGCATCACCCCGAAGCGAGGCACGTGGATATGCCCATCACGCACCTCCGCCGGACCGTGCTCCTCGGCGGCGGGGGCCTCGAAGCGGCCCATGAGGTACGCGTGTGCCAGGAGCACGTCCTCTCGCACGCCGTGACGCGCGCTGGCCTCGCGGAAGATCTCGTTGCGCGACCCCGTGGCCCGCGGGACCTGGACCTGGACCTCACCGCGCGCGCCCGACGTACCGGCATCCCCGCAGCCCGTGGCCATGAGACACCCGACGAAGACACTGCTCCACCGCATCCATGAACGAGCCATGTGTTGTCCTGTGAGAGGGAACTCCACACGGTTTGATACACCCCTGGAACAAGTGTATCAATATCCAATCCAGGAAAAATGGGAAACCGTACTTTCCGGGCGGATGGTACGTGCGGCTGCGGAACCAACGCCCTGTGTGGACAGGGGCTCCGCTGCACGTTCGGAAACTCCTGCCTGCCTTGAAGCAGGGCCGTGCTACCCGGTGATGGGGTCGCGAGCCGTCAGC
>NZ_DASVWK010001040.1:0-10487 GCF_036389735.1 Archangium sp.
GTCATGCGCGCGTTGTTGAGGCAGGACAGGGGCCCGCGCAGGCCCGTCACCCCGGGGAGCACGTTGCGGTCCGGCACGCGCACGTCCTGGAAGGACAGCTCACTGGTCATCCCCCCGCTCCAGCTCCTGGAGGATGAGGCCGTAGCTGACGGTGTTCATCCCCGCGCAGCCGTAACCCTGGAGGTTGGCGCCGAGCACGCCCATCTCGGCGAGGCGGGGCACGAGGTGGGCGGGGAAGGTGCCCTCGCGGAAGTGCTTGCCGATGATGGGCAGCACCTCGGTGTCGACGAAGCGGGCGACGGTGTCGCGGGCGGCCCTCTCCTCGTCGGAGAGCAGGTCGTCGAGGCGGAAGAGGTCGGTGATGTCCGCGCGGGGCATGGGGAGTCCTACAAGGGGGGTGGGCGGCTGGGGCTTGTATCACTGGCCGGGCCAGCCGAACGAGGTCCGGGTATTGTCCGCGGCCATGACGACTTCCAAGAAGACGGCGGTGGTGACGGGCGCGAGCCGAGGCATCGGCCGGGCCCTGGTGCAGGCCTTCGTGAAGGAGGGCTACGAGGTGTGGGCGCTGGCGCGGGCGGCGGACGCGCTGGAGGCCCTGGCGCGCGAGACGGGCGGGGCGGTGCACCCGCTGGCCATCGACGTGGCGGACGAGGCGGCGGTGCTGGCGGCGAGCAAGCGGATGCTGGAGGCGGGGACGCCTCGGGTGCTGGTGAACAACGCGGGCATCACCGTGTCGGCGCCGCTGAACAAGACGACGACGCAGGACTTCCACAAGGTGATGGCGGTGAACGTGACGGCGCCGTTCCTCTTCAGCCGCGAGCTGATGCCAGCGATGGCGGCGGCGGGCGGGGGCCGGGTCATCAACATCGGCTCCATCGCGGCGACGCGGGGGGTGAAGTACACCTCGGCCTACTGTGCGTCGAAGCACGCGCTGCTGGGCCTGACGAAGTCGCTGGCGGTGGAGTGGGCGCGCAAGAACGTGACGGTGAACATCGTCAACCCGGGCTGGGTGGAGACGGACATGCTCACGAACGCGAAGGCGGCCATCTCCAAGAGCACGGGCCGCTCGGAGCAGGAGGCGCACGCGGCGCTGGCGAACATGAACGCCATGGGCCGGGTCATCCAGCCGGAGGAGGTGGCGGCCCTCTGCGTCTTCCTGGCCTCGGACGCGGCGGCCACCATCACCGGCTCGGCGTACAACATCGACGGCGGCGAGGCGGGCTGAGCTACAGCAGCCGCACCAGCTCCGCCACATGCGGATCATGCTCGCCGGCCTGGGCGAGCGCCTCCGCCAGCAGCCGCACGTACTCGCGGTTCGGGCCGCTGGGGCCGTGGGCGGAGCGCACCACGGCGGCGATCTCCTCCAGCGGGGCCGGCCCCAGGTAGTGGGGGTTGGACGGGCCGGCCACGTACACCAGGGCGTCCAGGGACGGGGGCTCGCGCGTCTCCAGTCGCACCCGGTGCCGCTCGTAGCCGCCCTGCTCACGGAAATCCAGGTGGGTCAGCACCTCCTCCACGCGCTCGGGGGCGATCCGGTACGCCACGCCCCAGCAGCGCGCGCCGGGCTCGGGCACCAGCGTCACCACCCGCCCGGGGTACTCCGGCATACCCCGGTGGTCCGTCGAGCCCTGCCAGAAGCGTCGCTCCCAGCCCGTCAGCCACGCCTCACGGCGCTCCTCGTAGGGGAAGGAGGGACGGAAGATGAGGGAGCCGTAGCCGAAGATCCACATGCGCGTGTCCCGCTCAACAGGCCCCGTCCTCGACGAGGCAGGGCAGCCGCACGGTGAAGGTGGTGCCGCTGCCCAGGGTGCTCCGCACGGACAGCGAGCCCCCCAGCACCCGCGTCAGCTCCCGGGCGAGCACCAGCCCCAGCGCGGAGCCGCTCGCCTTGCGGCCCTTGGAACCCTCTATCCGGCGGAAGCTCTCGAAGATGAAGGGGAGCTGGTCCTCCGGAATGCCCCCTCCCGTGTCCTCGACGGCGAAGACAGCCTCGTGTCCCTCGGCGCGCGCGGTGAGCGCGACCGTTCCAACCGAGGTGGTACCGGCCGCGTGGGCCAGCAGGTGGAGCAGCACCTGGCGCAGCTTCAGCTCGTCCGTCCGCAGCACGTACACCTGCTCGGCGATGTCGCTGGTGAGCTCGACGGCCTTGCCCTCGAGCCCCTCGCGCACCGTCATGGAACACTCCTCGGCCAGCTCCCGGAAGTTCACCAGCTCCGTCACCACCTCCATCCGGCCCGCTTCGATGCGGATCAACTCCAGGACGTCATTGATGAGTGTGAGCAGCGCCTGGGCACTCTTCTTGACCAGCTCGAGGTCTCTGCGCCCGTTGGGCGTCAGATTGCCGCCCTCCTCGATGCCCAACAGATCGCAGTAGCCGATGATGCCGTTGAGGGGCGAGCGGATGTCGTGGTTGAGATCGGCCAGGAACTCGCTGGTGCGCTGGCGATGCTCCTTGGACCGTCGGTGTTGGCGGCGCTCGATGGCCCGCCGCAGCTCGCGCTGCACTTCCAGCACCACCTGCGCCAGCCGCCCCATGTCCAGGTAGCCGTGGGCCCCCGCCGCCAGCACCGCGCTCAGCTCCGCCTCGTCCCACCGCGGCGTGAGGACGAGGAAGGCCAGCCCGGGAGCCTTCTCCCGCAGGAGCGGCGCCGCCTCCCGGAAGCCCAGCCCCGCCAGCTCCGCCCCACACACGGCCAGCTCCCACGGACGCTCCAGCGCCGCCTTCAGCGCCTCCAGGGTGGACACCCGCTCCACGGAGACGGCCAGTCCCGTCCCCCGCAGCCGCTCCAATACCTGTTGCGTCTCGCTCTCGCCCGCCACGAAGAGCAGACGCGCGGCGTCTCCCTCTCCCAGCGATGTCACCGGACCCGGACTGGTCATCCCTCGACTTCTCCTGACACGAGAATCTTGCAATGCCGTGAAGTCAGGAGCAAACCGCGAAATGCGCCATCCGTCCAGCCCGAGTTGACAAGAACGGCCCTACCTTTCCGGTGAGCGCCCGCGCCCTTGCCTCACGGACCTGGCGAGGGTGCTCGCGGCGACCGCGCAGTCCTCCGCGGAACAGATGGCGGACACCACCGACACCCCATCCGCCCCCGCGGAGATCACGGCCGAGGCGTTCTCGGGAGTGATACCGCCAATGGCCACCACCGGGACGGGGAGCTGGCGTCGCAGCAGGGTGAAGCCCTCCAACCCGAGCGCCGGGGTGGCGTCCGCCTTGGAGGCGGTGGGGAAGATGGGGCCCACGCCCGCGTAGTCCACCACCGCAGGATCCAACGTGGGCAGATCCTCCGGCCCGGTGATGGACAGCCCCACCAGGGCCTCGGGGCCCAGCAGGCGTCGGGCCACCTCGGGCGGCAGGTCGCTCTGCCCCACGTGGACCCCGTCCGCGCCCAGCGCCAGGGCCAGATCCACCCGGTCGTTGACGAGCAGTGGCACCCCCAGCGGCCGGAGCCGTGCGAGCAGGGCGCGGCCCAGCTCCAGCGTCTCGCGCGCCGAGGCGTCCTTCTCCCGCAACTGCACCACGGTGACCCCGCCACGCACCGCGGAGAGCACCACGTCCACCAGCTCTCGCCCGCGCGCCAGCGGCCGGTCGGTGACGAGGTAGACGGACAGGTCGGGCACGCGCCGCGTCATGAGGGGGGCCTCGCTCAGCGCACGCGGGCGCGGGCGCGCACGGTGGCTTCGTCCAGCGTGTAGAGCGCGTCCAGCAGGTGCAACTGAAGCGAGCCCGGTCCCCGGGACTGCTCGGCCGCGAGCTCTCCCGCCAGGCCCAGCACGGCGAGCGCGCGCGCGGCAGCCAGCACGGCGTCGGGCTCCACCGCCAGGAAGGCGGCCACGAGCGCGGACGCCGTGCACCCCATGCCCGTCACCCGGGCCATGAGCGGGTGACCGTTGTCCACCGCCACCACGCGCGAGCCGTCGGTGACGTAGTCCGTCCGGCCGGTGATGGCCACCACGGTGCCCAGCCAGGAGGCCAGCCTCCGGGCGGCGTCGAGCGAGGCCGTGGAGGAGCGGGTGCTGTCCACCCCGCGCGTGTCCCCCGCCTCCCCGGCCACCGCGAGGATCTCCGAGGCATTGCCGCGAATGACGGCCGGGCCCTGGCGGGCCAGCTCGCCGGCGGTGGTGGTGCGGTAGTGGGTGGCCCCGGCCCCCACCGGATCCAACACCCAGGGAACCCCCGCCGCGCGGGCGGATTTCACCGCCAGCCGCATCCCCTCCACCCACTCCGGCGAGAGGGTGCCGATGTTCACCACCAGTGCCTGCGAGAGGGCCGCGAAGTCCGCCACCTCCTCGCGAGCGTGCACCATGGCCGGCGAGGCCCCCACGGCGAGCAGGGCGTTGGCCGTGTTGTTCATCACGACGTAGTTGGTGATGTTGTGCACGAGCGGCGCCCGCTCCCGCACCGCCTTCAGCGACTCCCACACGCCTGAGAGGAGGTCCACCATGTCCGTACCGACATCGCTCATGGGGTAGCCCCTGTCGTACGCGGTCCCGAGGCGGGCGAGTCCCAGGTGCCGCTCTCGCACTGGAGCAGACGCTCGAGGACGGCGAGCGCTGGCGACGCTCCGGACGCGCTCAGCTTCTCCCGCATGCCGATGTTGATGAGCTCCATGCGGAGGCGCTCGACATAGGCGGCCTGCTCTTCCGTCCGAGGAACCGCGGCCTTCAGGTTCTTGTTCCACGACAGCTCGGGAATGAAGCCCACCTTCTTCATGAGGGACTCCACGACGTAGCGCTGCTCCGGGCGCCCGGTGCGTGACACCTCGGCGATGGGCGCGGAGACGAAGCGGCGCAGGTCCTTGCGCGAGGCGCGCCGCTGCAACCAGTCCTCCGAGGTGGAGAGCGGCAGATCCGGCGTCTCCCCATCCACCTTGGCGAACGCGTGGGCCTCCGCGTAGCTCACCCTCCCGTCCCCGTCGTAGTCGGCCGAGGCCACGGCCATCCCCGTGCGGCTGCGGCCACTGAGCCCGGCGAAGAAGCTGGAGCTGTAGTCCCGGTAGTCCGCCTCATCCACCTCCGGGGTGCACCCGACGGAGGGGAGGTACTTCACGGTGGCGAAGAAGCCACAGCGGGGCTGCGCCACCACGGGCCGCTTGGGATTGGCCTCCTGGTAGATGAAGTTGGCGAACGAGCCGGCGTAACACTGGGACATCATCGTGACCACCGGCGTGGTGCTCGGGAGCCGATTCAGGAAGAGTCCGAAGGCCCGCACCGTCAGCGAGTCCCCCTCCCAGAGCGCCAGGTGGTTGTTGTTCAGGTTGCGGCCATTGGCGCCCCCGTGGCCGGTGAAGTAGATGAAGACGGGCTGCTGGGGCGAGTGCCGGGCGCTCTGCTCCACCCAGTCCAGGAAGCGCTCCAGGGTGGACGGGCCCTTGAGGTGGGGAATCTCCGGCACCTTGAACAGCTCGCGCGTGCCGTCACCGAGGTAGCGGACCGTGGCCTGCCCATCATTCCCGTTGGCGAAGTAGACGGTGGCGGAAGAGGGCTCGAGCCCGAGCGCCTCGAGCGTCCGCTGGAAGTAGCGGACATTCTTCTCCAGGGCGATCTCATTGCTGGAGGGCTCGCCGCCTCCGCCCAGCACCAGGAAGTTGGAGGCACGTGGCGGGGCGGAGAGCCCTTCGAGGGGGGCCGAGGGCTCGGGGGCCTCGACGTCCGCGACCTCCTCCTCCGCGGGCATCGGCCATTCAGCGGATTCGTCCGTGTCCTCGGAGATGGGGGCGCGCGCACACCCCAGTACCCCCACCCACAACAGCACGACCACACTGCTCCTGCCTGGCAATCCCCGTGTCATGCCGGGGAGTCTACCGCGAGCCGCACCAACCCTGTCCGACGAGGAGGCGGACGCCCCCGTGGAGCAGGGTGGAGACTCCAGCCCCCGAGGCGACCCGACTGGTCTAACGTTGCCGGCCCTCGGGAGGGAGCACCCATGCAGGTACCATCGCGCGAAGCGCTGCTGTCGGAGCTGGACTCGCTGGGTTACAGGGCACGCATCGCGCGGGTGGCCACGCTGGGACGGGATGCGCGGGCCACCCCCAAGCTCCCGGAGCTCCTGTCCGCGCTCCTGTCGGGTGAGGCCTACGAGGCGTGCCTCGCGCTGGAGCTGGCCCGGGGCGCGCGCGACGAGGCCGTGTTGCTGCGCGGCCTCACCCACCCGTCCTGTCTCGTGCGCGGCCGGGCCGCCGGCTTCGTCGGAGACTTCGTCCAGGACGACGTGGCCCTCGAGCGGGTGCTTCCGGAGTTGTCCCCCTCCGTGCGGCGGCGCGTCCTCAAGGGCGTGGCGCTGGCCCTCCGGAGCGCGCTCGCGAGCCGGCTCTTCCCGGGCATCCTCTCTCGCCACGGCGCCGCCGAGGCCGCCCTGCTCCTCCCCGCCCTCGACACAGAGGCGGTGCGCCGCCTGCTGCCGGAGCTGGGGCACACCGTGCGGAGCTGGCGCACGCTCGTCCACCGCCACCCGGACGCGGTGCTTGCCTTCCTCCAATCGCGCCTCACCGACGCGCCGGAGCGCGAGCGCGCGCACCTCTTCACCCGCTACCGCACGCCCCTGGCCGAGCTGACGCTCCAGCGGGGCGAGGCCGTGCTCGCGCTCGTGCGCGAGCTGTCTCCCCCGGACTCGCTGCCGCTCTTCGTGGCGGACACGCTGCCCCGGCTCACGCGCCACCACCCGGAGCAGGTCTTCGCGCTCCTCACCCGCCCGGCCTTCCGCGCGCAGCTGCTCGCGCGGGGGTTGTCCGCGGGACTGCTGCGTCAGGCCCGGGCCTTCTCCCAGGAGCAGCGGCTCGTGCTCTCACGGGCCCTGGCGGACGCCCCGGACCACCTCGCCTCCTTCCTGGCCGCCCTCCCCCCCTCCGCGCGCGCCGCGCTCTTCGCCCACGCCTTCGAGGGCGCGCCGCCGCGCCTGTTGCCCGGGACCCTGTTCGCCGCCCTCCCCCATGCCACGCGCGACGCCGAGGCCGTGCGCGAACTCGGCCTGCGCGAGGCCCAGGAGGACCGGAACGTTCAACTCACCCTCCTGTCCCTGCGTAACATCGAGCACGCGCGCGAGCCCCTCCAGAAGGCCGCCTTCGCCAGCAAGGCCGAGGATCGGGCGCAGGCGCTCACGCTGCTCGTGTACAGCACGGGACTGTCCCGCCGGGAGCTGAAGGAGACGCTCGCGTACCTCTCGCGCCTGAAGAACGACCAGGACCCGGTCCGCCTCGCGGCCCTGACCGCGCTCTCACGGGTGCCCCTCTCCCTCTTCACGCCCGAGCACATCCCCGCCCTCGAGATGCTGGTGACGTACGTCGTCGAGGCGCGGGACACCTCGCGAGGCACCCAGTCCGCGCTCCAGGAGCTGGCCTTCCGCCTCATCCGCGCCCACGCCACCCAGCCCGAGGGTCCCCTCTTCCGCTTCGCCCTCGACACGTTGAAGCGGCTGGCCGGCCAGTCCGGCACGCTCGTCCTCCCCTCGCTGGAAGCCCACCTGCCGCGCGGCGCCGAGCATCACCTCTTCGCGACCCTGCTTCCGATGATCCGCTCCGCGAGCCAACGTGAGAGCTACGGCCTCATCCTCACGCTCACCCAGGCGCTCGGCCGGCGCGCGTGGAAGCTGGACATGCTCCAGGCCCTGCTCGAGCCCATCACCCAGGCCACGCCCGACTGGCTCGCGCAGACGGCCCTCCAGCTCTGGCTGGAACCACCGCGCACGCGCGATGTGCGGGTGCGCAAGCTGCTGGACCGGGACGAGAGCGCCATCACCCTCTCCGTCGTCTTCGAGCACCTCCACCTCCGCCGGCAGGAGTGGTTGGACCCGTTCCTCGAGGGGCGTCCCCTCCGAGGGCGCTACTCCACGGGCAAGACGGGCTGGGCGCCTCCCGCGCGCGACGGCTTCCACCGGTGGCTGCCGCGCCAACAGGCCCGCTTGCGCGACCTGCTCCTGCGCATCGCCCGCGACACCGAGCGCAGCGCCTGGGAGCGGATGAGCGTGCTGCACATCCTCCCCCGGCTCCAGGTGGTGGCGGTGGACACGCTGACGCCCTTCCTCGACTCGAAGGATGTGCCCACGGTGGAGGCCGCGCTCGGCGCCTTCGCGTGGTTGGACAAGCCGGAGCCGGCGCTGCCCCTGTTGTTGGAGAATCTCGACGGAGACCGCGCCCGGGTGGCCATGTACGCGGTGCCCCGCGTGGCGAAGCTCGTCTCCGCCGAGACGCTCTCCACCGCGCTCGGCGCGCTCCTCTCGCGCGAGAAGCTGAAGGTGACGGTGCACAAGGAGGCGCTGCGATTGCTCGGCGTCTTCCGCTCCGCGCGAAGCGTGGCCCTGCTCCGCCAGCAGTGGGACAAGCCCCAGCTCCACCGGGACGTGCGCATCGCCGTGGGCCATGCCGCGCGCCAGTTGCTCGACGACTCCACCGTCTGGGAGTTGCTGGAGGCCATGGCCCGGAGCGCGGACCCGTATGTGGCCGCGAGCCTCCTCGAGCAGCGGCCCGAGCAGCTCCCGCCGCACCTGCGTTCGCGCTACGCGGCGCTCGTGCTCCAGGTGTCCCGCCACCCGGAGCTGACCGTGCGCCGCCAGGCCTTCACGGCCCTGCCGGACTGGTCCGCCGGCAACGAGGAGCTGGTGGCGCGCGAGGCCTCCGGACGCGTGAAGGACCTTGCCCAGGGCGCCGAGTGGCGCGAGGCCCTGCGGGCGCTGGTGGAGGCGACGCGTGAGGGCCGGGCCTTCGAGCAGGTGGTGTCTTGCGCGACGGAGCTCCTCTCCTCGCCCCTGCTCCCGGCGCACGACGCCACGCCCGAGCGGGACGTGCCCGCGCGCCAGCGGCTGAAGACGCTCTGCCAGGAACTGCGGACCCTGCCGAGACCGGTACGCCTCGGCCTGAGGGAACACCTGGACGAGGTGGCCCGGGTGCTCGCCCGGGAGGCCTCGCTGTGGCCCGAGCGCGCCGCGCTCCGACTCTGCCACCTCGACTGGCGTGACCTGGGGAGCGCCGCGAAGGCGGTGCTGGAGCTGACGGCGGAGGTGCGCGAGGAGCCTCTCCACGCTCCGACCCTCGCCGCGATCGTGGCCGCCTCGGTGGGAGACCCGCTCGCGGAGTGGACGCCGGAGACCCTCCTGGAGACCGCGGATGCGGTGACCGCCGAGGCGCCCCTCGTCGCGGTGGAACTCGTCTCCGCCGCCGGGCAGCGCCTCCACTGGCGCGAGGACGCGGCCCGCCGCCTGCGCTCGCTGCGCCAGCACCCGCGAGCCGCCATCCGCGCCGTCGCCTTCGCGCTCGTCACGGCGAGCGAGTAGTCCTTCAGGGGGCCTGCTTTCCCCCCGGCCCTCCGGACAGCTCGTCCACGTGCTGCTTCGCCTCGTTCACGTCCTTGCCGAGCTCCGCCAGGTAGCGCTCGCGCTCCTCGCTCGTCCATTCGGCCGGGGAGAAGCGGTCCAGCGGGTACTCCTGCGTGGTGTGGATGTAGCCGGTGAGCGACTTCACCAGCTCGCGGTCCGGGTCTCCCTGCTCCCGCAGGAGGAAGCCCTCCACGTCCCGCAGCTTCAGGGGGAAGGCGGGACTCTCGGTGCGGAGGAGCAGGCCGAAGACGGTGAACTTCACCTCGCGCGCGCCGGCCTCCAGCTCCTCGTTGAAGGACACATACGCGAAGGGAATACCGGACTCGTCGTCGACACGCCCCGCCATCACGTAGCGGCCGGGCTTGCGGACCTGGAGGCCCACGTAGAGCTGGAGTGAGCCCTGCTCCACCACTTCACGTACCTTGCCGGTGAAGGTGGCGGGGGGCGCCGCGGTGAAGACGATGTCGAAGAAGGCACCGCCCTCGGCGCTGCCGCTGGTGCGCACGCGGAACTCCACGCGCAGGGTGCCCTCGAACATGGCGAAGCCCTGGCGGGCTGGCTGGAAGCTCGCGGTCCACGTGGCATCGCCGGCCACCTCGTCCCCGAGGCGCCCCGAGTCGTTGAAGTCCACCGGCACCGCGCTGAGCTGCTCGGCCGCCATCATGTGCGGCGCCTCGTGGGCGATGGCGGAGTGCACCTCGCACGGCAGCGGCTGGTGGGTGTTCGCGTTCTCGCAGCCCACGAAGAAGCGCACCACCTCGTCGCCCGCGACGAAGATCTTGTCCTGCTTGAGGCGCAGGGAGATGTCCCGCTGTCCCTTGGCGAGGGGCTGCGTGCGCTCGGGCGCGGCCGGGTACACCTGGTCCGGGTGCTCCTTGATGGGGCGCGACTCGGGAGGGTAGCGCGTGGACTCCACGTAGGAGTCGTAGGTGAAGCGCGCCCGCTCCAGCCGCTTCTCCCAGAGCTGCCGCTGCGCCTCGCGCTCGGCCTCCTCGGGCGAGAGCGGCGCGGCTTCGGGCAGCGGGGCGGGCCGAGCGGCCGCGGACGGCGACGGGCCCCTCGGCGCCTCACGGGCCGGCGAGGAGTCCGAGGCCAGGGGCTCCGGCTCGGAGGCGGACACATCCGCCGAACCCGAACCGGGCCGGATGAGCCCCAGGGACAACAGCAGCCCTCCGAC
>NZ_DASVWK010001041.1:0-4126 GCF_036389735.1 Archangium sp.
GCTTCACCGCCCCTGGTGGTGTGGGAGCAGGTGCCGGCACCGGGTTCCGCGCGGGTACGGGGGACGCTCATCGCGGGCCTCGCGATCAGCCGCGCGAAGCCCCCGGCCCCGAAGCGGATCAAACCTTCGAGCCCCACCGCGTCCCGAGGAATGTTGCGGGGGGTTGTACGCGGCAGGGCGATCCACTCGACTCTAGGGGGAGGGCTTGCCCTCGCCAAGGAAGCGGAGCCTCAGGGCCCGCACGACCTCGGCATCCCAGCGCGTGGAGAGCAGCTCCAGGGCGGTGCGGCGGTAGCGCAGCGCACACGCGAGGCACAGCAGGGTGGCGCCCATCCCGATGAGGCTGTTCTGCCAGGACGCGAGGTCCCACTGGCCGTCCCAGAACCACTCGTGCAGGCTGGTGGGCCAGAAATACCAGATGGGCCAGCCCGGGCCGCTACCGGCCAGATCGCACAACAGGTGGAGATGGAAGGCCACCAGGGACAGCCCCCCCACCCACAACCGGCTCCGGGCCAACGCGGCGCACGTCAACGCCGTCACGAGGGCCCCCACGTAGCCGTGGAAGATGAGGTGGTGGTAGCGGGCGTACAGCTCGCCTCCGCCCAGGATGCTCAAGCCATCCAGGTCTGGCGCCAGCCCCGCGCAGACGACGAGGATCCGGTCACGCCGGGCCTCCAGTCGTTGGGTCATGAGCCAGGACAGCTCGGCGTGGACGATGGGGTTCATGCGAGACGGTCCGCGTCAGGTGTCCGCCGGCACGTCGTAGTTGGGCGTCAGGTCGATCACATACACGGTGAGCAGGTGGTAGACGATGACGTTGCTGACCCAGAAGAAGATGGCTGGGAAGCTCACGTACACCAGGCTCGAGCCCGGCCACACGTGCAGGTGATGACCGGTGAGCTGCACCGCGAGGAAGCCGCCGACCCACTCGCCTACCCAGCACACCCCCGAGGCGATGGCGATGCGCGTCCAGAGCTTCAGGCCCTTCGGGTAGAACCAATAGTAGTGCAGGGTCCACATCAGGAAGACCGAGCCTGACCAGAGGATCATGCTCCCGAACGAGAACCAGCCGTAGGGAGAATCCGGGTACACCCAGCCGAACGTCCCGTTCATGGCCTTCCACGCCTGGTTCTGGCCCAGCTCCAGCAACCAGAGCAGCGGCGCCATGTAGAGGATCTGGGTGGCGAGCACCCGAGCGTAGATGCCAAACGGCCGCTGTTGCGCTTCCGCGGGCAGAGCAATCGCGTTCATCGGATTCTCCTGAAGGGGCTGCTGATGCGTGGAGTGACGACGGCTGATTGCCCCAACCCGGGCCCTCGTTGCTTCCCTCCGGCCGTCAACCGCTTCCATTCTGGCGCCAACCCTGGAGGTTTGGCCAGACCCCACCCTTCCTTCCTGGAAATCCGGGGCCATGCCAAGGTCGGGTCGTCCTTCGATAGGAGCGAGTCATGTCCTCATTCTCCCCGCGCAACATGACCGACTACGAGGCCACCTACCGTGACTTCCGGTGGGAGCGCCCCGAGTACTTCAACTTCGCCACGGACGTCATCGACCACTGGGCTTCCGAGCGCCCCGAGTCTCCCGCGCTCCAGTGGAGCGACGAGGCGGGGCACGCGCGGCTCTTCAACTGGCGGGAGCTGAAGCAGCACTCGTTGCACGCGGCGCGGTTCCTCACGAGCCTGGGCCTGCGTCGGGGCGACCGCGTCTTCGTGATGATGCCGCGGGTGCCGGAGTGGTGGTTCCTCGTGCTGGGCTGCATCCGGGCGGGCATCGTCTTCATGCCGGGCACGCCGATGCTCACCACCAAGGACATCCGCTACCGGCTGGTGGCCTCGGAGGCCAACGGGGTCATCGCGGACGCGAGCTGCCTGGACAGGTTCGAGGGGCTCGCGGGCACGGGCCGGGTGGAGACCTGGGTGGCGGTGGGCCCCGCGCCCTCGCCCTGGGTGAGCTACGAGCCGGGCGGGGAGGGCACGGGCTCGCACGTCACGCGCTTCGCGCTCACCCGGGCGGAGGACCCGATGCTCATCTACTTCACCTCGGGCACCACGGGCATGCCGAAGATGGTGCAGCACACGCAGGCCAGCTACGGCATCGGGCACCAGGTGACCGGCCGCTACTGGTTGGACCTGACGCCGGAGGACCGGCACCTGACGCTGTCGGACACGGGCTGGGCCAAGTGCGCCTGGGGCAAGCTGTTCGGCCCGTGGAGCCAGGGCGCGTGCAACGTGGTGTACGACTTCCGCGGACGGTTCGACGCGGCGCGAATCCTGCGGATGCTCGAGCAGCAGAAGGTGACGACGTTCTGCGCGCCGCCCACGGCATGGCGGGCCATCGTGCTCCAGGAGCTGTCGCGGTACGACCTGTCCTCGCTGCGGCACGTGGCGAGCGCGGGCGAGCCGCTCAACCCCGAGGTCATCGATACGTGGAAGCAGGCCACGGGGCTGCACATCCGCGAGGGCTATGGGCAGACGGAGTCGGTGATGATCGTCGGCATGTTCCCCGCGCTGGAGCCACGGGTGGGCTCGATGGGCAAGCCGTCACCGGGCTTCGTGGTGTCGGTCATCGACGGGGAGGGGGCGGAAGTGCCGGCGGGGGAGGAGGGCGACATCGCGGTGCGGGTGAAGCCGGAGCCTCCGGTGGGCCTGTTCACGGGCTACCTCGATGACGACTCGGCGAACCTCGCGTCGTTCCGGGGGGACTGGTACGTGACGGGGGATCGGGCGGTGAAGGACGCGAACGGGTACTTCTGGTTCGTGGGCCGCAAGGACGACGTCATCAAGACGTCGGGCTACCGGGTGGGGCCGTTCGAGGTGGAGTCGGCGCTGCTGGAGCACGCGGCGGTGGCCGAGTCCGCCGTGGTGGGCGTGCCGGATGAGCGGATCGGCCAGCGCATCAAGGCGTACGTGGTGCTGGCGCCGGGATTCAAGGGCTCGGTGGAGCTCATCGAGGAGCTCCAGGAGTACGTGAAGAAGACGACGGCGCCCTACAAGTACCCGAGGGAGATCGAGTTCGTGACGGAGCTGCCGAAGACGGTGAGCGGGAAGATCCGCCGCACGGACCTGCGGGCGATGTCCCAGCAGCCCGCGAAGAGGGACTGAGCGCCCAGTCCCTCCGTCTTGCGCCGCCTACTGCTCGGCGCGGGCTCCATCCAGGAGACCGTCGCCGTGGGCCGCCGTGGAGTTTCCATGCTGGACCGGGGCCAGGCGCTCCACCAGCGACTCCACCTGGGACTCGCGCAGGCGCAGCAGCGGCCCGGGCATCAGCCCCCCCAGGACGACGAGCGCGAACAGGCCGAAGGCCACCCACCGCTCACGTGGCAGCAGCTCCTCCACCGTCTCCAGCGCCGTCGCGTGGCCATGGGCGGGCGATCCGAGGAAGGTGCGCTGGAAGGCACGGAAGAGGGCGATGGCGTTGATGGCGGTGGCCAGCAGCATGGGGAGCGCCACCAGCGGGTGGGCACCCAGGATGCCGTGCAGCAGCAGATCCTCGCCCACGAAGCTCATCGTCCCCGGGAATCCCAGGCTGGCGAAGCCCAGCAGGAAGAAGAAGGCCGCCATGCGCGGGGCGCGGCGCACGAGCCCGCCCAGCCGTGTCAGGTCCGTGGTGCCGGTGCGCGCCTCGAGGGCCCTCACCACCAGCATCAGCCCCGTGAACGCGAGGCCCACGGCCACGCTCTGCAGCAGGGCCCCGGCGAGGCTCTGGACATTCACCATCGCGAGCCCCGCCAGCAGCAGCCCCGACTGGCTCACCAGGAGGAAGCCCACCATGCGCCGCAGGTCCACCTGCGCCAGCGCCAGCACGGCCCCATAGAGCGCCCCACAGAGTCCCAGCACTCCCAGCAGCGGCCCGGCATGGTTCCACTGCGACGGCATCAGCGGCATCACCACCCGCACCAGCAGGTAGAGCCCCACGTGGACGTTCACCAGCAGCGGGCCCAGTCCGAATGGCCCGCGTGTCATGAGGACGGGCAGCCAGGAGTGGAAGGGCACCACCGCCATCCGCACGCCCACCGCCAGCAGCAGCAGGCCGAAGAGGGGCTGTTGCCACGCGGCGGGCAGCCCGCGCGCCAGCAACTCCGTCAGGGCGAACGGCTCCCGCACCCCCGCGCGCCAGCCCGCCACGC
>NZ_DASVWK010001042.1:0-10508 GCF_036389735.1 Archangium sp.
GTTGTTCTTGCCACGGGCGCTCAAGTCGAGCAGCGAGCCGCCGTTCGGATCGAGCAGGTTGGTGTTGCCGATGCCGGCGATGACGGCCACGGCCCGGTCATTGCCGAGGAGGATGTCGCCGCGAGCGCCGAGGGCATTGAGGCCACCGGGCACGGTCTCGGCGCCGGTGCTGGTGCCATCGCTACCAGCGCGACGGTCATCGGGGGTGAGCGTGCGGAGCTCCAGCTTCGAGCCGGAGGCTGCCTCACAGGAATAGCTGAGCTTGTCGCAGGGGCTGACGACTCGGCAGCCTTCGTCGTTGCCGAGGCAGCTCTCCTTCTTGCAACCGGCGAGCGTGAGCCCGGCCAGTGCGAGGCACAGGGCCAGGAGACGGAGGGGGGAGGGCATGGTGGGCCCTTGTATAACCTCCGAGGTGGTTCCTCCAGTGACTCAGTGCCAATAGCCCAGCCCGTGCGCGGCGTGGCAGGAGTCGCCGATGAGGTCGAGGTGGATCTGCGAGTGCGTCGACTTGAGGGACTCCATGTCGCGGAAGGCTCCTGACGCATCGAGTCGACGCACCGCGCCATCGAGCAGAGCGCGTGCCTGTTGCACCGATCGGGCTTGAGCGGGCGTGGGCTTCCAGCCCGTCTCCGCTCGGTAACGACCGAGCGTCTCGAGGAAGTGCCCGTAGAACTTCACCATCTGTACGAGCACGGGGAGGCGGTACGAGGGCGGGGCGGAGGAGAGGGCGGCGTCGTACTGCCGGGACTCGGAGGCCAGGCGGTAGAAGAGGACGTCCACCTGCATGTCGAGGCGCGGGCCCCACGCCCTGCGCACGGCGGGGTGGCGCGCGTGGGTGGCGACGGCCTGGAAGAGGTGGAGCCCGCCGCAGGGGTGCGCGTAGATGCCCTGCTTGCGCTTGGGCACCTGGGGCAGCCCGGCCTTCATGCCGGCCAGCAGCTCCGCCTGCTCGCGCTCGAGCAGGGCGAGGGCCTCGTCCATCACGGCGTCGAAGCGGATGCTCTCTCCGGTGCCATTGGTGAAGGTGGCCCCGGGGGGCAGCACGTGGGAGAGGGCATCGAGCGTCCAGGCGCCATGGGGCGAGAGGGCGGAATCACGGCGGAAGTCGCGCTTGAGATCCTCCACGAGCGCACCGAGGCTGATGGGGCCCCCGCTCGCTGGGAAGGACTTCGAGAGGGGATGGCCCGCGAGCAGCAGCGTCTTCACCTGGAGGTTCGGGTGGGGCTCCACGGGCGTGCCATCGGCGGCGAAGGCTTCGAAGCGGAGGTCGGCCTGGGAGCCCGAGCCCTCGCGGCGGAGGAAGTCCGAGACGATGACGTCCGCGGCGGAGCGCCCGTCGCGCGCCTTGAAGCCCCGGCCCTCCAGGGCGATGCCATGGGCGAGGGCCCAGGGGTTCTTCGGATCCGCGGCCCAGGTGCGGCACTGCGCGCGGAGCACCTCCTCGGCCGAGGCCCGGGCGGGCGGAGTGGCGGCGAGCAGCGCGAAGAGCGCGAGGGTGACAGAAGCCAAGATGACGTCCTTGTCCGCGAGGGAGTCCCTTGTACTATTGACTCTCCAGTCAATCACCCCGAGGAGCCACAGCAACCATGCCGAACCCGTTCACCGAGGAGCATGAGGCCTTCCGCAAGACGGTGCGCACGTTCGTGGAGAAGGAGATGACGCCGCACGCCCTGGAGTGGGACCGGGCGGGCATCTTCCCGCGGGAGCTCTTCCAGAAGTTTGGCGAGTTGGGCTTCTTCGGCATCAACCACGACCCGAAGTACGGCGGCAGCGGCCTGGACTACTGGTACGTCACGGCGTTCACCGAGGAGTTGACGCGCAGCCGCAACGCGGGCGTGAACATGGCGATGATGGTGCAGGGCCAGATGGCCACGCCGATCATCAACGAAATCGGCACGGACGAGCAGAAGCGCGAGTTCCTCGCGCCGGCGCTGGCGGGCGAGAAGATCGCCGCGCTGGGCGTGAGCGAGCCGGGGGCTGGCTCGGACGTGGCGAACCTCCAGACGACGGCGCGCCGGGACGGGGATGACTACGTCATCAACGGCTCGAAGATGTGGATTACCAATGGCACGCGGGCGGACTTCATCACGCTGGCGGTGCGCACGGGCGGGCCGGGGTACGGGGGCATTTCGCTGGTGACGTTCCCCACGGACGTGAAGGGCTTCGGGGTGTCGAAGAAGCTCGACAAGGTGGGGAACCTGGCCTCGGACACGGCGATCCTCTACTTCGAGGACTGCCGGATTCCCCGGCGCTACGTGCTGGGGGAGGAGAACGAGGGCTTCTACCACGTCATGACGAACTTCCAGGGCGAGCGCCTGGTGGGAGCGCTGTCGGCGGTGGCGGGGATGGAGCGGATGATTGAAGACGCGCTCCAGTACGGCAAGGAGCGGCAGGCGTTCGGCAAGCCGCTGCTGGGCTTCCAGGTGTGGCGGCACAAGCTGGTGGAGCACATGGCGGCCATCGAGGCGGCCAAGCGGCTGACGTACCACGCGGTGGATCTCTTCGACCGCAAGGAGAACGCGGTGCGGGAGATCTCCATGGCGAAGCTGTTCGCCGGAGACCTGGCGCAGAAGGTGGCCTACGACGTCCAGCAGTTCTTCGGAGGCATGGGCTACATCGAGGAGACGCACATCGCGCGGGCGTGGCGCGACATCCGGCTCATCACCATCGGCGGCGGCACCTCCGAGGTGATGAAGGAGATCCTCTCGAAGATGTCCGGCTTCTAGGGCTACTTCTTGCGGAACAGCGCGTCGGCGGCGGACAGCAGGTCATCCTTGGCCTGCTTCGCGTGCCGGCCGCCCTCGCCCACCTGGAAGAGGTCGCAGAAGTTGGCCCCGTCCTTGTCCGAGGGCACCTCGGCGAAGGGCTCCTTGCACTGCTTGGCCACCGTCTCGTCGAAGTGGCGGCAATTGCGGCAGGAGTGCACCTCCTCGCCACAGTGGGGACACGTGTCGCGCCGCCCCACCTGGTTGCCCACGATGTCGAGTTCGCCTCCGCAGTGCGCGCAGCCCGGCATCCTCCGAGTCCTCTAGGAGCGCGAGGGCCGGATGGCCGCACGCACGGGCACCGGCTCGGCGGACATGGCCGAGTCGAACTCCTCGGTGGCCTCGTCCAGCTCACCATTCAGCCGGCGCCACATGCGCAGCACCCACGCGCTCGCCGCCGCCAGCACCGCCAGCATGACGCCCAGCGCCTGCCCGCGCTGCCACAGGTGCGCCCGCTCCAGCACCACCCGGCGCTTCGCGAACGTCTCCAGCTCCTGTTTGGCCAGGGTGTCGTTGAGGCTCCGCGCATACTCGCCCGCTTGAGCCTTGCCGCGCTCCAGCAGCCAGTCCGCTTCCGTGCGCAACCCCTCCGCGCGGTACCAGCACCCCACCGCGCACACCGTGCACAGCAGGGCGATACACACCGCTGTCGTCACGCTGAACAGTCGCATGACACCCCCTCCGGACGCCGTTTCCACGAGTGCCCGACACCCGTGCCTGCTCCGACTTCCCGAAGACAGTAGCGGATGGTAGGGAGCGCTACCGCCATGGGCAAGCCCTACCGTCCGAAAGACCACTATTTCAAGAAAGCCAAGCAAGAAGGGTTGAGGGCCCGGTCCGCCTTCAAGGTGGACGAGATCCTCAAGCGCCACCCCTTCCTGAAGAAGGGCGCCGCGGTGCTCGACCTGGGCGCGGCGCCCGGTGGCTTCCTCCAGATTCTCGCCGATGCGGTGGGCCCCAGTGGCCGGGTCATCGGCGTGGACATCGTGCCCATCCGTCCCTTCTCCCAGCCGTTCGTGAAGACGGTGGTGCTCGACGTGCTGGCCGACGACTTCGACGCGAAGCTGCTCGAGCTGTACGACGGGCCCTTCGACGCCGTCATCTCCGACATGGCGCCCAAGACGAGCGGCATCCGCACCACGGACGAGGCGCGCAGCCTGCGTCTGGCCCGCAAGGCGCTCGAGGTGTCCACCACCCGGGGCCGGCCTGGCTCGGCCTTCGTGGCCAAGCTCTTCATGGGGGGCGAGTTCGAGGAGTTCCGCAACGAGGTGCGCGCCAGCTTCGAGGAGGTGAAGCTGGTGCGCCCCGAGGCCACCCGCGGCGCCAGCATGGAGGTGTATGTGGTAGGTCTGCGCCGCAAGCCCGTGGGGACGGGGACAGCCTCGCCCTAGCCCAGGAGCGAGGCCTGGCTGGCCACGCGCTCCACGCAGGCCACCACGTCGTTCATGGGCGAGTTCACCACGCGTGCCACCTCCCAGGCCTCCAGGGGCTCGTCCTCGTTGGGGACCAGCAGGGGCTGGAGCGCCGAGGCCTCCTGGGGCTCCGGGCGCAGCCACAGCTCCTGGGCCTCGGGCCGGAGGATGACGGGCATCCGGTCGTGGATGGGGGCCATGAGCCCGTTGGGTCCGGTGGTGATGACGGTGCAGGTGCGCAGCACCTCGCCGGTGTCCGGGGCCGTCCACTCCTCCCACAACCCGGCGAAGGCCATGGCGTGGCCGTCCTTGCGGCGGAAGAGGTAGGGCGTCTTGGGCTTCGTGCTCTGCTTCCACTCGAACCAGCCATCCACCAGCACGAGGCAGCGCCGGCGCTTGAGGGCGGAGCGGAAGCTGGGCTTCTCCGCCACCGTCTCGCCGCGGGCGTTGATGAGCTTGTTGCCGATGGAGGCCTCCTTCGCCCACGAGGGGATGAGCCCCCAGCGGTAGGCGTCCAGCATGCGCGTGCCGTCGTTGATGACCACGGGCATGAGCTGGGTGGGGGCGAGGTTGTAGCGGGGGCGCTCAATGGCGGTGCGGATGCCGGTGAGGGCGAACTCACGCGCGAGCGCCAGGGCGGGGGTCTGGATGGTGACTCGGCCACACATGGGAGGGGAGTATGCCCTGGGTCCGGGAGATTAGTCGCCGCAGGAGGGGCGCTCGTCGGTGGGGTAGAGGGTGGCGATGCCGTAGGTGCCATTGCGCGTGCCGCACCAGATGCGCCACGAGGTGCCGCCGAGGTCCGGCGCCGAGTAGACGCCGCCCTCCTTCTTGGCCCCCCCGCGCGCGCAGCAGCGAGCGAAGGCGCGCGTGCCGATGGACACCAGGGAGACGGGGTCCTCGGCCTGCGTGAAGCCGCCCAGCTTCTTCTCGGCGCAGGACCAGGGGGCCACGCCGCGGAAGCGGATGAGGTACTGCGAGCCCTTCAGCGCCTTGCCTCCGCGGGCCGGGCCGTCGTAGCAGAGCTTCCCCTCGGCCTCGAGCTGCGCGTAGCGGGGCAGGTAGTGCAACCCGCCGATGTTCTTCTCCGTCCACTCATCGCCGCAGAACACGTGCGTGAAGGCATTGCGCGGCCCGGTGCTCACCCACAGGGCGGTGAGCCACTCGAGGTTCGCCTGGCGCGAGCCCGGGCGTCCCGCCGCCGACAGCGCCCGCTGGATGCGCGGGTCGTCGTAGTGGGCGGACATGAAGCGCTGCACGTCGCCGCGGCTCACCGAGGCATCCGGGCGCGCCGGGCACATGCCGAGCACCTCGCGGTCCACGGGCGTGAGGGCCGGGGCCTGGCGGAAGAGGGGCGAGGTGCCGCAGGTCGTCGCGCAGCCGCTGGCCACGGGGACGTTGGAGGGCAGGGGAGTGGCGGTGGGCGCGCGGTCCCTCGACGCGAGGAACTCACCACTGAGGCGCGGCTTCTCCGGCAGGTCCGCCGTGCCGTCGCACTTCACCCAGCCCTCGCCAGTGGCCCCCTTGAGCTTGCACCAGGCCCGCTGGGGGCCGCCCTTCTTGAGGACCGGGTAGGCCGTGTCCGGCTCGACGGTGAAGACGACCTGGGTGGACTCGGGTTCGGCCACCGCTTCCAACCGCGTGCCGGAGACGAAGGCTCCCGAGGCGTGGGCGGAGAAGGGCAGGGTACACAGGGCAATCAGGAGCAGGGTCAGGGTGCGCATCGCTCGCGCAGGATACCCTCACCCCGGCTCCCTTTCAGAGTCCCCCAGCCCCGGGAACGCACCCCAGGGGCTGGAGGAAGGCAACCGCGTTACTTCACGGCGACGCCGACGGAGAAGCTGTCGGCGAGGGTGCCGTTGACGGCCCGCGAGGTCAGCTTGCAGACCGATCCGGCGGCGGGCGTGGTCCAGTTGAAGCTCGAGTTGCAGTAGCCACCGGTCGAGCAGCCGTTATAGGACCTCGTAATGCTACCGCCGCAGTCGGACTCCAGGTTGTTGTCGAAGGACCCGAAGGCCGTGCCGTAATCAATCTGCATCTCGATGTAGTACGTCGCCCCCGCCTGCACGGGGGGCAGGGTGGCGTTGGTGTAGTAGCGATACACGCTCCCGCCGCCCATCATGCCCGAGACGTAGATGCCGTTGATGACGGGGCGGGCGATGTACTCGCCATTCACCACGGCGGTGCCCTCACCCGGGCCGCCATCCGTCGGCGCCGTGAAGACCGTCACTTCGATCGTCTCGGTGACGCTCAAGCCGCGGGAGGAGACCTTCACCGAGAGCTTGCACACCCCCGGGGAGCTGCTGGACCAACCGGTGGAGGCGGAGAAGGGGTTGGTGAAGGTGCCGCTCGGGCAGGAGCTGAACCAGGAGTACGACAGCGCATCCCCATCCAGATCCACCGCATCCACCTCGAGCAGGGTGGAGCCAGTGGTGGTGATCTCCGTCTTGGAGGACTTGACCGAGCGGATGAAGGGCCCGATGTCACCCTGCGACGGCGGCGGCGTGATGTCGTAGATGCGCAGGGTCACCGAGGTGCTGCCGCCGGCCACGATGGTGATGGTCGCGGAGCCGGTGGCCACCAGGGTGCCGCTGCTCGAGCTGCCGCCGTCCATGGGCGGGGGCGGGGGCGAGCCCGCGTCGGAGTAGCCCGCGTCGGAGTCGTAGCCGCCGTCGGAGTAGCCCGCGTCGTAGGAGCCGCCGTCCGACGTGCCGCTGTCCGGCACGTAGTAGGTGGAATAGCCCTCGGCCTTCAGGGTGTAGTCCCCCGCGGGCAGCAACAGGCGGCCGGAGAAGGCGCCGTTGCCCGCGTGGTCCAGCGTCACGCTGACGTTGCCGGGCTGCGCGGTGACGACCATCCGGGTGATGTTGTACGCGGACAACCCGCGCACCGTCACCTGGGCCTCACCCTCGTTGGACTGCTGCGGCTCGTCCGGTTGGCACGCCCCCAGCGTGAGGGCCATGAGCAGGACACCCAGTGCGATCTCGAACCTCTTCAACATAGAATTCTTCTCCCGGGTGCCATGACGAGCGCCCCCCGGGCGACAGCTTTAGCGCAAAATTGTAATACTGGACAACTGGGCAAGGTGTGTCAGCCGTACGAGGTGGGCTTCTTCTGCGCGGACGCCCCGCTCGTGAGCCGTGACCCAGCCGCTCGGTTCAGGCCAGCTTGAGGCGGGCGGACTTGTGCTTGCCCACCTGCACCAGGTGCTCGCCCGCTTCCAGCTCGTGCTTCGGGTCCGACACCTTCTCCCCGTTCACCTTCACGCCGCCCTGGCCCATCAGCTTGCGCCCCTCGGTCACCGAGGCCACCAGCTTCGCCTCCGCCAGCGCCTTGGCCAGCAGCAGCTTCGGTGCCCCTCCCAGCGACACCTCCACCAGCGGCTGGTCCTCGGCGACGATCTTCTTCTGCGAGTAGCGCTCCTCCCAGGCCTGCATCGCGGTGCGCGCCGAGGCCTCGTCGTGGAAGCGAGCCGCCATCTCCTGCGCGAAGCCCGACTTGGCCGCCTTCGGGTGCAGCTCCCCGCGCGTCACCTTCTCCTTCAGCTCCCCCAGCTCCTTGAGCGTCCGCGAGGACAGCAGCTCGTAGTAGCGCCACATCAGGTCGTCCGAGATGCTCATCAGCTTGCCGTAGATCTGCTCCGGCGACTCGCTGATGCCCACGTAGTTGTCCAGGCTCTTGGACATCTTGTCGCCGGTGATCTTCCCGTCGACCAGCTTCGCGTCCAGGCCCTCGAGGATGGGCCCGGTCATGATGACCTGCGGCGCCATTCCCTCTTCCTTCATCAACTGCCGGCCCACCAGCAGGTTGAAGAGCTGATCCGTCGCGCCCAGCTCCACGTCCGCCTTGAGCGCCACCGAGTCGTAGCCCTGGAGCAGCGGGTAGAGGAACTCGTGGATGGAGATGGAGCGGTTCTCCCGGAAGCGCGTCTTGAAGTCGTCGCGCTCCAGCATGCGCTGCACCGAGTAGCGCGCCGCCAGGCGGATCATCCCCTCGGTACCCAGCTTGTCCAACCACTCGGAGTTGAAGCGCACCTGCGTCTTCGCCTGATCCAACACCTTGAAGACCTGCTCCTGGTACGTCTCCGCGTTGACCTTCACCTCCTCGCGGGTGAGCGCGGGGCGCGTGACGTTCTTCCCCGAGGGGTCGCCGATCAGCGCGGTGAAGTCACCGATGAGGAACACCACCTGGTGGCCGAAGTCCTGGAAGCGCCGCATCCGCGTGAGCAGCAGCGAGTGGCCCAGGTGCAGATCCGGACGACTCGGATCGAAGCCCGCCTTGATGATGAGCGGCTTGCCCGTCTCGTAGGAGCGCTCGAGCTTCTTCTTGAGCTCCTCGGGCACCTGGATGTCCATGGTGCCACGGGTCACTTCGTCGAACTGCTCCTGGGGCGTCGCCTTGCGCAGCGGATTTTCGGACATGGCGCGCGAAACCTAGCCGAAAAGCCCCGCCGAAACGCACGGAATCAGGTGCCCGGCAGGTGCTCGCGGATGCGCTCGATGCTGCGCGCCTTGCCCGTCTTGTCATCCATGTCGATGACCACGCCCTGGAGGTAGACGAGATTCTTGGCCACCTCGTAGGGGGTGTTGCGCAGGGTGATGAAGCGCTCGATGGAGAGCTCCTTCCTCACCCCGATGACGGAGTCCAGGGGACCACACATGCCCACGTCGGTGATGAAGGCGGTGCCGCCGGGGAGGATCCGCTCGTCGGCCGTCTGCACGTGGGTATGGGTGCCCACCACCGCGGACACCTTGCCGTCCAGGTGAGCGCCCATGGCGTTCTTCTCGCTGGTGGCCTCGCAGTGCATGTCCACCAGGATGCAGGGCGTCTGCTTGCGCAGCTCCGCCACCAGGTCCGGCGCCACCGTGAACGGGTTGTCCAACGGCTTCATGAAGACGCGCCCCTCGAGGTTGAGCACCCCGAGCTTGCGCCCGTCCGGCGTCTGGATGACGGTGTGCCCCCGGCCCGGCGCCCCCTTGGGGTAGTTGGCCGGGCGCAGCAGCAGGTGGGGGTTGTCCTCCACCCACGGGAGAATCTGCTTCTTCGTCCAGAAATGGTTGCCGCTCGTCAGGAGGTTGACCTCACTGCCGAGCAGCGCCTCGGCCGACTCGGGGGAGATGCCGGCACCGCCTTCGCTGTTCTCCGCGTTGGCGATGACCAGATCCACCGAGTGGCGCGCGATGAGCTTGGGCAGAAGGGTGCGCACGGCCATGACGCCCGGCCGGCCCACCACATCACCCATGAAGAGTACTTTCACGTGTCCAGGAAGTCCCAGTCGCGGTAGAGCCCGCGCATGGTCTCAGCTTCGGTGACGACGAGGTCCATGTCCACGTCATCCGCGTTGGTCGGCATGGTGTCGACCACCTGGTCTCCGAAGGCCAACCCCACCCGGCGACTGCGGGCCGAGGCTGCCTTGAGCGTGGCGTCGTAGTAGCCGCCACCCCGGCCTAGTCGCTTGCCGTCGCGTGTGAAGCCCAGTCCGGGCACCACGAAAAGGTCGATCTGATCCACCGGGATGAGCTCGGCGGAGTTGGTGGGCTCGCGTACTCCGAGCCGCCCAGGCTCCAACTCGCTCTCGGACCTGATGGCCCGGAAGGACAGGATACGACCATGGACGTGGGACAGCGGATAGCAGACGATCTTCTCGTCTTGCAGTGCCGCGATGAGGATGTCCCGTGTGGGCACCTCGCCCCGAATAGGAGCGTAGAGCGCCACCGTCCTCGCCTTGTTGTAATAGGGCGTTGCCAGGAATCGTGCCTGAACCTTCAGGCCGCGCTCGTCGATGATATCCGGCGTCATCGCCTTGCGCCGCGCCGTCAGTTCTTCACGGAGCGACACCTTCCGAGCTGCCCCCTCTTGCGCCACCGTCTCGCTCGCCACCAGCCCCACTCCCGCCAAGAGAAAGAAAAAGTCCCCCGCCGAATGGCCGTGTGCCTAGCGTCCATTGAACCCTAAAAAGCCAGGTGGGGACCAAATCTTGGCGCCGTAGGCTTCCCTCATCCCGCGAGGGGAGGGCTTGCACATGGAACCCGGAACGGACCCCGTTATGGACGTATCGGTTCGAATTTCTGCTGGGCATCACGCGCCCCGCAGGGGACAACCCTTTTCCTAACTGCAAATCCCTGTAACTCCTGGGAAATCCCAGGAATGCCTGGAGGAATGATAAGAACGCCGGGGGAGCGGGTCAAGCCATCTGGTGCGCGTTTACAACCCCGCCGGCCGCCTCCTATGATGGCCGACACTCCCACTCCATGACGTCCGTTTCCAGAACAATCGGCCTCGCGGCCCTGCTCGCCGCAGTCCCGGTCTCCGCGTGGGCGGGGGTGGCCCT
>NZ_DASVWK010001043.1:0-3233 GCF_036389735.1 Archangium sp.
GGGCAGGTTGTACGTCTCGTCGTACTGGGTCAGGCACACGTAGCGGCCCACGTGCAGGCCACCGCGGTCGAACTCCTTGAAGGAATCGAAGGCGAGCGCGTGCGTCAGCTCGCGGGCCCGGTCCGCGCGGAAGTTGAAGAACATCACCACGTCCCCGTCCCGAATGCGGCCCACCGGCGTGCCGTCGCCGTGGGAGATGACGGTGGGCTTGATGAACTCGTCCGTCACCTTCTCCGCGTAGGAGGCGCGGATGGCGGAGATCGCATCGGGGGCCTTGGGGCCCTCGCCGTGGACGATGGCCTCGTAGGCGAGCTTCACCCGGTCCCAGCGCTTGTCCCGGTCCATGCCGTAGTAGCGCCCGCCCACGGTGGCGATCTTCCCGGCGTGCGTCTCGCGGAGGAACTGCTCCAGCTCCTCCACGTAGCCGAGCCCGCTCTGGGGCGGGGTGTCGCGCCCGTCGGTGAAGGCGTGGACGTAGACGTGGGCCACCCCGCGCTCGTGCGCCGCCTTGAGGAGGCAATAGAGGTGGTCCATCGACGAGTGCACGCCCCCGGGGGATACCAGCCCGAGCAGGTGGAAGGCCTTGCCCTCCGCCTTGGCCTTGTCGAGCGCGGCGCGGATGACGGGGTTGGCGGCGAGCTCGCCGGATTCACAGGCGCGGTTGATGCGCACCAGGTCCTGGTAGACGATCCGGCCGGCGCCGATGTTGGTGTGGCCCACCTCGGAGTTGCCCATCTGGCCCTCGGGGAGGCCGACGGCCAGCCCGGCCGTCTGGAGTTCCGTATAAGGAGTGCCATTCGTGAGCGCGTCGAGGTGGGGGGTGCCGGCGAGGGCGATGGCGTTGTCGTCGCGTTGCTGGCGGACGCCCCAGCCATCGAGGATGCAGAGCAGGACCTTGTGGGCGGGTTTCATGGGGGAAACCTAAGGTCGGTTCCCCGAGGGGGAGGGGACAAGGGTTGCTCGGCTGGTGGGGCTCAGTCCCGCCGGGCGCGCGTCTTGTAGGTGAGCACGGGGGCGAGCGTCGCCACCACCCGGACGAGCCCGGCGTCCACCAGGTCCCGCACCACGCGGTCGATGACCTTGTACGCGGGAGGCGCCTCCTCGAAGAGCAGATCCCGATCCTCGCAGATGACATGACTCTTGAAGGAGGTGCGGGTGAGGGCGTCGGGGGTGAAGCGCTCGCGCATCCGCTCGCGGGCGCTGGAGCGGGTCCACTTGCGGCCGGCCCCGTGCGCGAGGCTGTGGGCATGGTCGGCGCCGTCCCCGGTGGGCAGCACCAGGTAGCTCAGCGAGCCGCGGCTGCCGGGAATCACCACCGGCCCCTGGTCCGAGGGCGCCGCGCCCTTGCGGTGCAGCCAGCACGTGTGCCCGTGGAGATCCTTCGGGGTGACGCTGTTGTGGCAGACGTCGAGCACCCGCCGCCCCGCCGCGCCAATGCCCTGCATCATGCGCCCGGCGATGGTGGCGCGATTGGCCCGCGCCCAGGCCACGGCGTGGTCATGCCGGGTGAGGTAGCGCCGCGCCTCGTCCGTGTCCTCCGCGAGCCCCCCGGTGCGGTGCCGGTCCACGTGCGCTCGCAGAATCGCCTCGCCAAACCCTCGCGAGCCCGAGTGGACGAGCAGCAGGAGCCCGTCCGTGCCCAGCTCCAGCGAGGTGAAGGTCTTCGCGTCGTGCACCGCGTCCACCCGCTGTACCTCGGCGAAGTGGTTGCCACCACCCACCGTGCCGAGCGCCGCCTCGAAGCCGCTCGGCTTCACCCCCAGCCCGGCGAGCATCGCGTCCGTGTCGCCCGCCCACGGCCCTTCCAGGTCCAACCGCGCCGCCCAGCGCTCCGGCTTCACCTTGCGCGCGGGCAGGTCCAACCGCCACAGCCCCATCCCACAGCCGATGTCGTTGCCCACCAGGAAGGGATAGAAGAGGCCCTCGGAGGCGAACGCGGCCCCCACCGGTGCGCCCTTTCCCGGGTGCAGGTCCGGCAAGCCCACCGCGGAGCGCATGCCGGGAAGTCGTGAGGCCGCCTCGAGCTGGCGGATGGCTTCGCCCTCCACCCACGACTGGGGCGAGGCGATGACACGGACGTGGGGAGCGGGCGAATTCATGCCCCCTCGGACGTGCGCCGTCTCCTCCGCCTGACGAGGGCCGCCTGGCCGCCTACTTGTGGTAGGGCTCGCCCTTGAGGATGGTGAAGGCGCGGTAGAGCTGCTCCACCAGCACCACCCGCGCCAGCCGGTGCGGCAGCGTCATCTTCGAGAGCGAGAGCGTCAGGTCCGCGGCCTGCCGCACCCGCTCGTCCAACCCCTCGTCCCCGCCGATGATGAGCAGCAGGTCCTTGGCGCCGTCCTGGGCCCGGCCGACGTAGCGGCTGAACTCCACCGAATCCAGCAGCTTGCCCCGCTCGTCGAGCGCCACCAGCAGGTCCTGCGGCTTGCGGCGCGAGAGGATGGCCTCGGCCTCGGTGGCCTTGGCGTCTCCCGCCTTGCCCTTCTTCCCACCCGCCTCGGGCAGCTCGAGCAGCTCGAAGCGGGTGTAGTGGATCAGACGGGAGGCGTACTCCTGGACCGCGGGCTCATAGAGGCCCGAGCGGTCCTTGCCAATGGAGAGGACCCGGACCTTCAGGCCACCTTCTCCCGGGGCGCGTCGGCCCAGAGGCCCTCGAGGTCATAGTGCGAGCGCGCCTCGGTGAAGAAGAGGTGCGCCACAACCTCGCCGAAGTCCAGCAGCACCCACTGGCCCGTCTCCATGCCCTCGTGGCCGATGGGGCGCAGGCCGTCCTCCTTGAGCTTGGTCAGCACGTGCTCGGCCATGGCCGACACCTGCCGGTCGCTCTCGCCCGAGGCCACCACGAAGTAGTCCGCGTAGGACGTCATCCCGCGCACGTCGAGCAGGAGGATGTCCACCCCCTTCTTGTCCGAGAGCAGGTTGGCCATCTTTCGCGCCAACGCATGGGCTCGCGGATTCTCCGCCGGGGCCCCGGCCGTCAGTGCCCCGGGGGTTAGCGCCTTCTTCTTGGTGGTCTTCTTGCGGACGGGCAGCTTCTTCGCCGTCTTCTTCGTCGCAAGCTTCTTCCGGGCGGCAGGCGCCTTCTTCGTCGCGCTCTTCTTCGCCGCCGTCTTCTTCTTCGTCGCTGTTTTCTTGGTCGCCATACGTGTCCTGTGGGGCCACCCTAGCGCACCTGCCCCTCCCCGTGGATGACGTACTTCTGACTCGTCAATTCTCGCAACCCCATGGGCCCG
>NZ_DASVWK010001044.1:0-2496 GCF_036389735.1 Archangium sp.
GGCCGAGCGCGAGCGCCTCTCCCGCCGCTTCACCGAGCGCGTGGAGCGCATGGAGGCCTCGGCGCGCTACTCCGCCCTCTCCCGGCTGCACGACACGCGCGGGGACCGCGAGGCGCTGCGCGCGGAGATGGCCGCGCTGGAGGCCGAGGTGCGTCAGGCCGGCGAGCAGGCGCGGGGGCCTGGCGATTACGCCCTGGGCCGCGTCCTGTTCGCCCTCGGGGACAAGGACGCGGCGCGCCAGCGGCTCGAGTCCGCCTGGGCGCTCGGCTACCGCGAGCCCCGGGTGGCCTGGGCGCTGGCGCAGGTGCTCGGCGAGCTCTACGCGGAGCCGCTCCTGATCCTGCAGCTGGAGCGCCAGAGTTCCCCCGAGCGGCGCGAGGCCCGCCTGCGCGAGCTCCAGCGCCGCTACCGGGACCCGGCCCTGGAGTACCTGCGGCGCAGCGAGGGCCCCGACGTGCCCGCGCCTCCCGCCTACGTGGGGGCGCTGCTGGCCTTCTGCGAGGGCCGCCACGACGAGGCGCTCTCGCTCCTGGAGGCCGCGCGTGACGCGGAGCCCTGGCTCCACGAGGTGCCCCTGCTGCGCGGCGACGTCCTCGTCGCCCGGGCCGGTCAGCGCTGGAACCGCGGCGAGCAGGACGGAGCACGCGTCGACTTCGAGGCCGCCCGCCAGGCCTATGCCACCGCCTCCTCCATCGCCGCGAGCGCCCCGGCCGTGTACCACTCCCAGTCGCGGCTGGAGTACGCCCAGCTCCTCCTGGGGCTGTACGGCAAAGGCGAGGTGATGGAGCACTACACCCGCGGCCTGGAGGCCGTGTCGCGCGCCCTCGCCGCGGACCCCGACTACTTCCTGTCCCGGCTGCGTGAGTCCCGCTTCCACCGCCGGCTCGCCGAATACCGCACCGGCAGGAGCGAGGATGCCAGGGAGCTGCTCCAGAAGGCCCTCACCTCCTCCCGCTCGCTCCTGGCGCTCTACCCGGACCGGATGCTCGCCCACCTGGAGCTGGGCGAGATCCTCTGGCAGCTCGCGCGCAACCGCCAGGCGCGGGGAGAGGATCCGCGCGAACAGCTCCAGCAGGCCCTCGAGGCCTTCTCGCACATTCCCCCAGAGGAGCGCGGCTACGCCTTCCTCACGGACCAGGGCCTCATCTACAAGGTGTGGGCCGACTACGAGGAGCAGTTGGGCGTGGACTCGCTGGCGCACCGGGGCCAGGCCATCGAGGCCTTCCAGGCCGCCGCCGCCGTGGACGAAGGGCGCCTGTCGGAGGCGTGGAGCAATCTCGGCGGCGCCTACTTCAAGCGCGCCTCGCACCCGAAGGCGGGCGACCCGGAAGGAGACCTGGAGCGGGCCCGGGACGCGCTCGAGCGGGCGCGCTCCATCAGCCCTGGCAACTACGTGCCCTTCTTCTACGGGGCGCAGGTCCACGAGCAGCTCGCCCATCGGCACTCCAACCGTGGTGGGGAGACGCGGCCGGAGTTGGAGCGGGCCCTCGCGCTGTACCGCGAGGGCCTGGCCATCAACGCCAAGATGCCCCAGTTGCACAATGGCCTGGGCGGGGCCCTGCTGTGGCGCGCCCAGCTCACCTGGGAGGAGGGAGGCGACCCCTTCCCCGGGCTCGACGAGGCCCGGGCGGCCTTCGAGCAGGCCCGGACGCTCGCGCCCCAGCAGCGGTTCGCCTTCAACAACCTGGGCGAGGTGGAGTCGCTCCGGGCCACCTTCTTGAGCATGCGGCGGGAGGACCCGGGCCCGGCCCTCCGCGCGGCCGTGGAGGCGTACCAGCAGGCGCTCCAACGGGACAAGAACCACGCTCGGCCGTGGGCGAACCTGGGCAAGGCGTACCGCGACCAGGCCACCTGGGCCTTGGAGCACGGGGAGGACCCGGGGCCCGCGCTGGACAAGGCCGAGGAGGCGCTGCGCCATGCCCTGGAGCTCAACGCCACGCACCCGGTGGCCTGGAGCCACCTCGGGGAGACGCGCGGCGTGCGAGCCCGGTGGCTGGCGTCGCGGGGGCAGGCGCGGGAGGAGCACTTCGAGGAGGCGGCCCAGGCCTTCCAGAAGGCCCTCGAGCAGGAGCCGGAGCGGCCGGAGTTCCGCCGCGCCCTCGGCCACCACCTGCGCGAGTGGGCCGGCTGGAGACGACGGGCCCGGGGGGAGCCGCGCCCGCTGCTCCAGCGGGGCCTCGAGCTGGCCGAGGCCCAACTCACCGACCGGGCCGATTGTCCCGAGACGCGGGTGCTGCGGGCGAGCCTGCTGTCGGCGCTCGCGGAGGACACCGCCGACGCTCGGGAGCAGCGGGCGCTACGGGACCGGGCGAGGGAGGACCTCGAGGCGGCGCTGGCCCGCAACCCCCACCTGGCGCCGGTCTGGGCGGAGCGGCTCGCCTCGGTGCGCGAACCGCTGGCCGATTCCCGGGGGAACTGAGAGCCACGCGTGGCCGCCGGGCCTCATTTCCGGTTGCCGCCACCCGGCTTGGGCTTCTTGTGGGGGTGGTCGCCCTT
>NZ_DASVWK010001045.1:0-10747 GCF_036389735.1 Archangium sp.
AGTGGTTGTTCTCGATCCACACCGGGAGCACGGACATGCCCTCCAGCCTCACGGGCGCGCCCGGTGCGGGGCGTGCGAGCGAGAGCCGCAGCAGCAGGGAGTCGCGCTTGGTGCCGCTCTCCTCCGACGACCGCCGGCCATGGAGGTAATGCCTGTCCTGGTTGGCGATGAGGTTGCCCAGCGAGAAGGCCACGAGCGTGTCGCGCCCCGAGGAGGTACGGTAGGACTCGATGGGCTGAAGCACGTGGGGGTGGTGACCGATGACGGCGAGTGCACCGGCCTCGAGCAGGGCGTGGGCCAGCCTCCGGTCCTCCGGGTGCGGCGCGTGCGAATACTCCTTGCCCCAGTGGATGGCGACGATGAGCACATCGCAGCGCCGGGACGCGGCGCGGACCAGCTCCACGGCGGACGCGGGGGCCAACCAGCTCCCGCTCGCCTTGCCGTGGTAGGGCACGTAGGCGACATGGGGCGAGACGTCTGGCTCCATCGGATTGCTGCCGCCATTGAGCCACCGGGTGAAGGACAGGAAGCCGATGCGCATGCCCCGCCTCTCGACGATGAGGGGCTCCCACGCGGCGGCCTCGGAGGGGCCCGAGCCAACGCCCCGGAGACCAACCTCGGCCAGGTGCTTCCACGTGGCGGGGATGCCCGCGCGGCGCTGGTCGAAGGCATGGTTGTTGGCCAGCGAGACGACGTCCACTCCGGAGGTGGCCAACGCGCGCAGCATGGCGGGCGGCGCGTCGAAGAGGAGGGGCCGGGTACGGGCGTTCGGGTCCCCGCTGACGGGCGTCTCCAGGTTCACCATCGCGAGGTCGGCGGTGCGCAGCACGTCCGCGAGGGGCCCGAAGACATGGTCCCAGCCCTCGTTGTTGAGCGTCCGGGCGGGGCGGGCATCCCCCGAGGTGGTGCGCGCGTGGTCGGCCGCGGCCTCCTTCACCTCACCATGGGGGATGACGTCCCCACCGAAGACGAGCTCCACCCGGTCGGGCGTGGCGACACACAGCAGGGGGACGAGCAGGAGCAACGGCGCGGACACGCCTCCACGCTAGCCGAGCGGGCGGCCTGGAGGACAGGCCCCCCGGCTCCCGGCCACCCGTTCCCAGCGTCACCCTGAACGGGAGGGCGACATGCCACCCCGCCTGGTGAAGTCGTGGAACAGCATCCAGTCCGGCCTCTGGTTCCAGCCCGTGCTGTTCATGGCCGCGGGCCTGCTGCTTGGCCTGGGATTGCCGCTCCTGGAGCGCGCCTGGCCACAGCTGGACAGGTGGCTTCAAGCCACCTGGGTGGCCACCTACATCCCCAGCTCACCGGGCAGCAGCCGCGAGGTGCTCATCGGCATGGCGGCGGCGCTCGTCACCGTGATGACGGTGGCGGCCTCCATGACGATGGTGACGGTGCAATTGGCCTCCTCGCAGTACACGCCGCGGCTGCTGCACCGCTTCATGGCGGACCGCACCACGCAGCGGGTGCTCGGCACCTACCTGCTCACCGTGGTGTACCTGCTGCTGTTGCTCGGGGTGATGGGGACCCGGGAGGAGCAGCACCAGGGGCTGCCCATGCCCGTCCTGTCCCTCGGGCTGGCCCTGCTGCTCACCCTGTTCTGCCTGCTGCTGCTGCCCCAGTTCCTCCACCACGCCGCCCGCTCCGTGGATGCCAATACCATCATCACGAACATCGGGCGCGAGTGCATCCGGGAGTTGGAGTCGTTGAACCTCGCGGGAGAGCAGGAGCTGAGTGACACCCTGCCCGGCCCCGACGAGGAGCCCACCGTCCTCGCCGCCACCGAGACGGGGTATGTCCAGCTCGTGGACCCTCGGCGGCTGCTCGCGGCCCTGCCTCGGGAGGTCCACACGGTGCGGCTCGACGTGCGTACCGGGGACTTCCTCTTCCCCGGGCTGCCGCTGCTGTCCCTCTGGCCCGAGGTGACGCTGAGCGAACGACAGAAGGCGCGGCTGCATGCCGCCTTCGCGGTGGGGCGCACCCGCACCACGCAGCAGGACGTGCTCTATGGCGTGCGGCTGCTCGTGGACATGGCCCTCAAGGCGCTCTCGCCAGCCATCAACGACGTCACGACCTCGGTGCTGGTGGTCAACGAGCTGGGGGCGGTCGGGCGCGCGGTGGCGGCCAGGGGGTGGCTCGGCCAGGGGTGGTGGAGGCGGCACTACCGCGGCGTGACGCTGCTGCGCCCCGGCTTCGGGCTCGGGCCCTTCCTCCAGGACGCCTTCGGGGAGATTCCACTCGCCGCCACCAACCAACCGCGCGTCCTGCTGCGCATCCTGGAGGTGCTCGCGCAGATCGCCAGCGTGGTGCCGGAGGCGACGATGCGGATGATGCTCGTGCAGACCGGCCGAGCGGTGTACGAGGCGGCCCGCCTCTCCGAGCAGCGAGATCGGGACGTGCGGCTCATCCAGGAGCGCTGGAGCCAGCTCCAGAAGGAGGCCACCCAGCCGGGGGCCCTGCCGTGTGAGACCGTCCACTGACGCGGGGCCCCGCTGCTCGTACCGGAGCGGTATGCAAGTTCTTGATGCTGGATGCGGGCGTGACCTACGCGATCAGCGGCGATGGCCGCATCCTCCGGCGGCTCCTCGATGGCGAGCCCGAGGGGCCTGTCAGCCCGGAACCACCTGATGCCGGGGTCCAGGGAGTGCCCATGGCGCCGGGCACCGCCCCCAGCCTGGAAACCCACCCCAACGAGCCGTCGAACTTCTTGCCGCCACAGTGGCTGGACGGCGGTTGAAACCGGCCGGGTCGGATCCGCTTCTACGCGCGTAGAAGTGGAACCTGCCCGGAGCGGCGGCGGAGAAGCCCTCCTCCGCCCCCCGCCCCCTGCGGTCAGGGAGCCACAGCCCCCGGCGACTCCCAGTCCTTCCGAGGACTTACGGCGCCACGCTCCCCTGGCCCGCCGGCTGCATTGCCACGGCTCGCACCCGTCCAGTCCGAGGAATCCCATGCGAGCCGCACTCGCCGCGCTCATCGTCTGTCTTCTGTCCGTCTCCACCTCCGCCCAGGAGTCGTCCGAGACGCCCTGCCCCGCTCCCGCCTCGCCCCTGAACTCCGGCGCCATCACGCAGGGCACCCTGGTGGCGAGGCTGCGCCGCCACGCCGCGACCCAGGGCTGCCCCGAGTCCCAGCCCCAGCACTTCAGCCTCAAGCGCACCGAGGTGGACGCCGAGGTGAGCGGCTTCCTCGCCAGCGTCTCCGTCACCCAGGTCTTCGAGAACCCCTACTCCGAGCCGCTCGAGGCCCTCTACGTCTTCCCGCTGCCGGAGAAGGCGGCCGTGGACGCCATGGAACTCGTCATCGGCCAGCGCGTCATCCGCGGCGTCATCCAGACGCGCGAGCAGGCCCGCGACACCTACGAGCGCGCCCGCGCCGAGGGGAAGACGGCCGCGCTGCTCGACCAGGAGCGCCCCAACCTCTTCACCCAGTCCGTGGCCAACATCCTCCCCGGTGAGGAGATCCGCGTGCGCATCCACTACGTGGAGCGGCTCGTCTACGAGAGCGGCAGGTACAGCTTCAACTTCCCCATGACGGTGGGCCCGCGCTTCATCGGCGGCGAGCCCCTGGCCTTCCGCCAGGGCGAGGGCACCGCGCCCGACACCACCACCGTCCCCGATGCGAGCCGCATCTCCCCGCCGGTGCTGCCCCCCGAGGTGCGCAGTGGCCGCGACATCCGCGTCACCGTGCGCCTGGACGCGGGCGTGCCCGTGCACGAGACGCGCTCCACCTCGCACGAGGTGACGGTGACGCGCGAGGGCCCCAGCCGCGCCCGCGTCGAGCTGGCCCCGGGCGACCGCATCCCCAACAAGACCTTCACCCTGGAGTACCGCGTGGCCGACGCGCTCATCCGCCCCGCCGTGCTGGTGCACCGCGAGCCCGGGGCCGAGGAAGGCTACTTCCTCGTGCTGCTCAACCCGCAGCTGGAGCCGAAGCAGGAAGAGGTGGTGCCGCGCGAGCTGTACCTCGTGCTGGACACCTCGTGCTCGCAGTCCGGGCAACCCATCGAGAAGTCCAAGGCCGTCGCCGCCGAGGTGCTGCGCCACCTGCACCCCGAGGACACCTTCCAGGTGCTCAACTTCGACACCCAGGTGACGAAGTTCGCCCCCACCGCCGTGCCCGCCTCGCCGGAGAACGTGCAGCGCGCCCTGCCCTACGTGGCCAACTTCTGGGGCGGTGGCGGCACGGACGTGCGCGTGGCGGCCGAGGAGGCCATGGTGCCCGCCAACGACCCGGCCCGTCTGCGCATGGTGCTGTTCATGACGGATGGCTTCATCGGAAACGATGACCAGGTGCTCGGCACCCTCCAGGAGCACCTGCGCGAGGAGACACGCGTCTTCAGCGTGGGCGTGGGCAATGACGTCAACCGCTACCTCGTCGCGAAGATGGGCGAGGTGGGCCGTGGCGCCTCCACCTTCGTCAACCTCCGCCGGCCCGAGGACGAGGTGGCCCGCGAGTTCGAGTCGCGCATCCGCGGTCCGGTGCTGACCTCGGTGCGCGTGGACACGGACGGGCTGCCGGTGTCGGACGTCTACCCGCGCGTGGTGCCGGACCTCTTCAGCGGCCAGCCCCTCTTCCTCATCGGCAAGTTCCACGGCACGGGCGAGGCCCTGCTGCGCATCACCGGCCGGGTGCGCGGGCAGGAGCGCCGCTTCGAGGTGCCCCTCTCCCTCCCCACTGCCGCGCCGGAGCACTCGGCCCTGCGCAGCCTGTGGGCACGCCAGCGCATCGAGGAGCTGACGGTGGAGAACCACCGGGGCGAGCGGCCCGAGGTCGTCCAGGCCATCACCGCCACGTCGCTCGAGTACGGGCTGATGAGCAAGTACACCTCCTTCGTCGCGGTGGAGGAGGTGGCGCGCACGCGGCCGGGCGGTGAGTCCGTGCGCGAGGTGGTGCCGGTGGAGCTGCCCGAGGGTACCTCGTACGCGGCCGTCTCCGGCGAGCTGAGCCGCGAGGAGATTCCGCCGGGCGACCCCATCATCTCCGTGCAGGCCCCGAGGAACGCGCGCCGGGTGACGGCCTACTTCCCCTTCGGCCTGGTGAAGCCGCTCACCTTCGATACCGTCTCGGGGTACTGGCGGGGCCGCTTCCTGGTGCCCCTCTGGGTGGAGGACGGGTACTACGACGTGCTGGTGGCCGTGGAGATGAAGGACGGTACGGTGCGCCGCCGCGAGGTGCGCTACCGGCTGGACTCCAAGGGCAACGACATCGAGGTGACGCTGTCCACGCGAGTCCTCGTGCCCGGCCAGACGCTGCGGCTGGACGTGGACGCGGTGGAGGCCACCAAGGAGGTGAGCGTCTACGGCGGGCTCTTCGGGGACGAGCAGCACCTGCTGGAGGCGCGTGACGGCCTGCGCTTCACCCGGGAGCTGACCGTGCCCGCCGGCACCGAGCCCGGGGAGTACGAGCTGGTGCTCGTGGCCCGCGACCCGGCCGGCAACCGCTTCGAGCGCCGCGAGAAGGTGCGCGTCGCCCTCTCCCTCGAGGAGTAACCCATGCTGCTCTCCACGCTGACCGCCGCCCTGCTCTCCGCCACCGTCACCAACACCGAGACGGTGCATGATCTCGCCACCTACAACGGCCACGTGGTGGCCTGCACCGAGGGAGGCCTGGAACTCTTCACCCGCTCGGGCCGCCCGGTGCGCACGCTGACGGTGGAGGACGGCCTGCCCAGCCACTTCTGCCGCGCGCTGGAGGTGGCCGGCGACCGACTCTTCGCGGCCACGGATGAGGGCGTGGTGGTGCTCGATTCCCGGTGGCGGGTGGAGCCGGTGGTGGGGGCGAAGTGGCACGCGCTTCCGGCGGTGGGTGGCATGGACGCGGAGCTCTACCGCGCCGCGCTCGGGTGGCTCTCGGAGCGGCTGACGGCGGGCCCCACGTACACGGCATTCACCGAGAGCTATCTGGGCACGGCGGACGGGCGGGTGCTGGCTCCTGGCGCGGGACGCACGTGGACGGTGCCGGGCCCGGTGCTGCTGCTGGAGGAGTCGGGCGACACGCTGCGGGTGGGCACCTCCGAGGGCGCCTTCACCCTGGGGCCGGGTGGGCTCGTGTCACTACCGGTGCCGACGGGGCCGCTCGCGTACGCGCACGGAGTGGACGGGGAGACGCGGGTGCTCGGGAGCGAGGGCGAGGCACGGCGCTGGAGCGCGAGCACGGGCGAGGCCCAGGCCCTGCCCAGGGGAGCCACGAGCGCCCTCGACGTGGAGGGCGTGGCCTGGGTGGGCACGCGCGGCCAGGGCGTCTTCCAGCAACAGGACAAGGCGTGGAAGCGGGCGACGCCCACGGACCAACTCTGCGGCAACCACATCACCGCGCTGGCGCGGCACCAGGGCCGGCGGGTCGTGGGCACCTTCGACCGGGGCGTGTGCTGGGAACTGCCCGACGGCCGGTGGCGCACCTTCCGCACGCCGAACCTCCCGAGCAACCACGTGCTCGGCCTGGCCAGTGATGGGAAGAACCTCTACGTGGCCACGATGTACGGGCTCGGCCTCCACGACGGCAAGGCGTGGACGCAGCTCGCCTACGGAGGCCGCAACCCGGTGGCGCTTGGAAAGCTGTCGGTATTGGCGGCGGTGGCGGGTACCGGGGATGGGCTCGCCTTGGTGGATGGGCGTGGCGCCTCCTTCGTGAAACCAGCGAGCCAGCCGCTCGAATTGGTGAAGCGGCTGCCGCTGCCCGAGGGCTGGAGCAGCCATGTCTCGGTCGCGGACGGCGCCGGAGGTTTCCTCTGGGTCGCGAGCGAGGACCGGGGCCTTCTGCGCTGGGATGGCACACAGTGGACGCGCTTCCACGATGGGAAGGACCTCACGGACAACTGGGTGACGGCGCTCTCCGTGGACGCGGCGGGACGCGCGGTGGCCGGCACGTGCCAGGACGGCTTCAGCTACTTCGATGGCATGCGCTGGACGCGGGTGCGGGACGTGGAGGGCCTGCCGAGCCGCTACATCGTGTCCGCGGCGCTGGTGCCGGGTGGGGCTCTGGTGGGCACGTTGCTGGGCGCGGCAAACTACGACGCGGCGAGCGGCACGGTGCGCCCGCTGCCCCGGCTCGCGGATCCGCGCGTGTACGCCATCTCCGTGGAGGAGGACACGGTCCTCTTCGGCACCGAGGGCGGCCTCTCCCAGCTCGCATGGAGCGTCCCGGCCACCGTCAGCCAGCGGTGAGGGGCTTCACAATCTGCTCCGTGAGCATCATGTGTGGACGACGCCCATGCAGTAGGCTCTCATTCCTACGCAGGGCGTTTCCCGAGGAAGAGGGCATGATCACTCACTTCGAAGTTTCGAACTTCAAATCCCTGAAGGACCTCAGCATTGACCTGAGTGGGTTCATGGTGCTCGTTGGCCCTAATGGAGCCGGAAAGACGAATCTGGTCCGCGCGCTGGAAGTATTCGGGGAACTCCTCAGCCGGGGAACGGTAGAGTCCATTCAAGAACATGGATACGATCAACTCATCCGACGAGAAAAGCGGCCCGCGCGAGCTGGCCTGCACTTTTCACTCCGCTTACTCCTGCCATCTCACATCATACACCAACATTTCAAAATCTGGGCCATATACAAAGGAATTCAAATCAACCCCCAGGAAATCCCATCAGGGCCATTCATCTTGGAGGTTGGTATTGTAGTAAGCGGCTCGGTCCACAGCAATGAAGTGAGCGTTACCCGCGAGGAATTTCGCCTCCACAGTGCCCAAAGCGAACTTGCCATCATCCGGGATGAACGCGGCAGAACCATAGACGTAGGTAACGATCCCCACCTATGGCGCCTGCTCATCAATGAAATGGGATTTACGACCACAGCAGAGTTGAATTCCCTCCTAAGCAATCCATCTGCAAATCTGGTAAAGAAACTTCTCACAAAAAATTTCGAACAACTCCCTCAAGTCGATATCGATCCACAGCTTCTGTGGTTGATCAATTGGCAGCGCCGCCCATCCGCGATGATGACGTACTTAAGAGATGTCAGTCGGGTGACACGCCTGCGTCTGGATGCGACCGCTTTGAGGAAGGACTTCGCCTTCGAAGATCATCGTGAATCCCTGCTCGGCCCTACGGGAGAAGGGTTGGCTTCAGCCGTCTCCAAACTGAGAGGCCCCAAGTCCACTCCAAGCCCTCAATTCCGCAAGGTTCTCGAAGCCCTCCAAGAGGTCTATCCCCGCATCGAAGATGTCATCGCACGGCGCATCCCCTCCGGTCACCTGATCCTCCTCTTCAAGGAGCGCGGCATCTCCGAGGAACTCGGCCAGGGCAGTATCTCGGACGGAGTGCTCCACGCTCTGGCGCTGCTAGTGGCACTAAACCAAGGCGGCTCGGGTCAACCCGGCCTGCTCGCCATCGAAGAGCCCGAGAATGCCATCCATCCGTGGCCCCTCCGGAAGCTCATCGCACGTGCGCAGCAATCGTCCCGGCAGATCATCCTCACGACACACTCAGAAACGGTCGTGAACGCCGTCACCAATCCCGAGACCCTCTACCTCGTGGAGAACGATGACAAGCGAGGCACCATCGTTACCCAAGCCACCGAACGAGAAGCCGCGCTGAAGGCCATCCTGGAGGAGAGCGGACAGCGCCTCGGGGACGTGTGGCTCGATGGCTCGCTGGGAGGCGTACCGGGAGGGGAGTCGTGAGCCGAGAGCATTCGAGAAAACGGCGCTCGGAAATACAACCCACCATCGGGCTCATCGTCGAAGGCGATGCGGAGTTCGCGGCCTTCCCGCTGCTGCACAAGAAGAAGCTCGTGGCGGGCTGCCCGCCGTTGAAGCCCATCAACCTCGGCGGTGTGGGCGCTGACAACAAGCCAGCGGGGGTCGCCAAACTCCTGGCCCCCAAGGTCATCCAGCATCAGGTCGCGGGCCGCACCCAGGTGGTCATCTGCATCGACCGCGAGCACCGGGCGCTCTGTGCACCGGGATTCGCCTCGGCCGTCACGGAGGCACTCAGGGTCGAGCTACAGAGACGGGGCAAGCCCTCGACCGATGTGCATGTCGTCATCGCGGATCGCGCTTTCGAAGCGTGGCTCCTGGCGGATGCGAAAGGCCTGCATCAGCGGAAGGTCTTCAAGCGTGCCCCCCATTTCCACAGCTTCGAGGGACAGCTCGGGGAGCGCCAGCTCAAGGGAGAAGTTGAGTTGACCACCCTCCTTGGACGTCCCTACGCGAAGACCAAGGATGGTCCGGACATCTTCACGAAACTGGACTTCACCACCGCGCGCACTCATGCCAAGGGGGCCTCGGGCTCGAAGAGCCTCGACAAGTTCCTGCGGACACTCGGAGTTTGAGCCGCGCCCCATGCGACTGAGCCACGCACAGGCGCTGCTGGACTCCTCCTTCCAGGGCCTGGAGGAGGCCGCCGCCCGGATGTACGAGCCCGACGACGTCCGCTTCGACAAGCGACTGAGCGCCGTGTGGCTCGAGTACCGCTGGTACACCCACGAGCGGGGCCTCGCCGAGGTCTTCGTGAAGTGGCGGCGGGTGGAGAAGGAGGCGTGTGCCCAGGCGGACGTGTCCGTGCTGCGCATCCACCTGCTGGGACACTCGGCCGTGCTCGCCGAGCGCGCGCGGCGGGTGCTGGAGGCGGGTACGCCCTCGCCAGGGAAACTGCTGGAGCTGTTCGGCGAGGATGGGGTGAAGCGCGAGAGCAGCACGGAGGGCGCTACCCACATCACCCTGGAGCAGTGGCCCCACCCGTTGCCCCAACCGCTGCTGCCCGAGGAGACCTTCCAGGCGCTCTCCGCGGTGCTGGTGGACCCCGGCGCCACCTTCGAGGACCGGCACGAGGCGGTGGACCGGTTGTGCCACGAGCGCAGCCCGCGCGTGGTGGGCACGCTGCTCGCCGCGCTGGAGGTGGGCCCCTCGCTGTCCGCCCTGCGCCGGCTGTCCGAGTGGGGCGAGCCCGGTGCCCTGCCCCACGTGGAGCGGGCGCTCGCGGCCGTGGCCCCGGACAACCCGGGGGACCTCTGGGCCCTCACCGCCCTGCAACGGCGACTTCAAGCCTGGGAGCGCGCGCGCACATGAACGTCGAGAGACTGGGACTCGTGGGGATGGCGCTGGTGGCCGGGCTGCTCGCGTCTGGCTGCTCGGAGCGGTCCTCACGGAGCGTGGAGCCCCGAAATGAGCCACCGGGGACGGGCCAGCTCCTGAAGCGGAAGGTGCACGGTCGCGCGCTGGAGGGCAACGCGCTCGGGGACCCGGCGGATCAGGACGTCCACGTGTACCTCCCGCCGGGCTACGCCTCCTCGACCGAGCGCCGCTACCCGGTGCTCTACCTGCTCCACGGCTTCAACGGCTCGCCGGAGATGTGGACCTCGTCCCTCCAGGAGGTGAAGGAACTCATCGTCGTCATGCCCAATGGGGCGAACCGCCTGGGGGGCTCCTTCTACCTGGACTCGGCCGTCACTGGCGGCTGGGAGGACTTCATCGTCCGCGAGGTGGTGGGCTACGTGGACGCCAACTACCGCACCCTGGCCCAGCCGGCGAGCCGGGGCATCGCGGGGCACTCGATGGGCGGCTATGGCGCCCTGCGGCTCGGCATGCGGCACCCGGACGTCTTCGGCGCCGTGTACGCGATGGCGCCGTGCTGCCTCGCCCTGGAGGAGGACCTCGGGCCCGACAATCCCGCGTGGGGCCGACTCGCCACGTTCAAGGACCGGGCCCAACTGGAGGCCGCCGCGCGGCAGGGGGAGTTCTACCCCCTCCTCCTCTCCGCGCTCGCCGCCGCGGTGTCCCCCAACCCCCACCACCCGCCGCTGCTCG
>NZ_DASVWK010001046.1:0-9650 GCF_036389735.1 Archangium sp.
ATGGAGTTGCTGGATACGGATGAGGATGTCGGTCTCGAGTTGGAGCCCGGCAGCGCGCCGGAGAAGGTGCTGGTGTCTCCCGTCGCGAGAGTGCGAGTGGTGGACCGGTTCCAGTAGGGCCGCCTCTGAACCAGGCGGGGCGATGGGTACCGAGCGCAACCCCGACCCAACCGCGAAGGAGGTGTGGTAGAGCCCCACCCCTCCGGTCTCGTCCCTCCTCGGGAGGCCCCGCCCCGTGCTCGCCCTGTCCTCCGCCGCGCTCCTGCGGCTCGTGCTGCTCGCCACCCCCGCTGCCACACATGTGGAAGCTCCATTGCCCACATGTGCATCGAGCACGCGCCACCTGGAGCTGACGGCGGACACGCCCCGCACCGCACAAGAGGTGTGCATCCACCCGGGGCACTCCACCAGCTTCTTCTTCAACGCGAAGCTGGCGCGCGTGGAACTGGCCGGGCGGGAGCGCTTTCGGGTGATCGAGGATGAGGCGGGCTTCACGCTCATGCCCACGAAGGCCCTGGCGGACGGAGAGCGCGTGCCGGTGACGGTGTCGTTCCAGGACGGCGCGGCCCCGGCGAGCGCCACCTTCCTGTTGGTGGTGCACCCCTCCGAGGCCGAGCGGCAAGTGGAGGTGATGCGCCAGCCGCGCACGCTGGCCTCCTACCGCGAAGGCGAGCAGCGGGCGCTGGAAGAAGTCCAGGAGTGCCGGCAGGAGAAGGCGCGCCTGGAGGCGGAGTCCAGTGGGAAGGTGGGGCTCACGGCCCTCATCGCCCAGGAACTCATGGGCGAAGGAGGCGTTGTCGACAAGAACATCGCCAAGAACGTCACCGCACGTCCCGGCAACACGCGCACCAGCAGCATGGCGCGCAGCTACCGCTCGGACACCGGGCGCAGGGAGGGCGGGCACAAGGTGGTGCGTCTGGCCGTGGCACAGGAGTTGAGAAACACGGGGACGCAGCCCTGGACGCCCGCCGGTGCGGTGCTGGTGGGGCCCCAGGGAATGGAGTTGAAGGCGCTCGGCGTGTGGCCGCTGGAGCCGATTTCCCCCGGGAAAACGCAGCGAGTCGTGGTGGAGTTGGAGGCCACGGAGGAGGAGGCGCACGGCACCTTCACCCTGAAGCTGTGGAGCCAGGAGGGAGGCGCCAGGGGGGAGTTCTTCGACGGCGTGACCTTCCCGTAGCCCGGACAAGCGCCTGGGAAGGTGTCAAAGGACTCGTACCCGCTCGGAGTCGACGAGCGAAGAGGGGGGCTCCGTCCCCGCCATTTCAACGCGCTGTAGACGGCGGCTCTATGACGGGCCGGAGCAGCCCTCGTTCCTCCAGCAGATGTTGAACGCGCCAGGCGAGGGCCACGTGCTCGGGCTGGCTCGGGGTGAGGCGCTCGGGAGTGAGGATGACGAGCGTGCCCTTATCGCCTACCGGCTCCACCCGGACGGGTGCGGGCAGAGCCGGCACCTCCCCACGCTCACGCGAGAAGTACGTCATCCACCCCACGAAGCAGCCGAGGCGACTGCCGCCGGAGAGCTGCTCCCACAGTCCGTCCGCCGTCGCGAGGGCCCAGTCCGGCTCCCAGGCCACGGCCATGGCGCGCATGATGCCCGCGAGCACCGACGCCTTGAGCATGCGCTCCTGGCCGAATTCCTCATGCGGGAATTGCACCCGCACCACGTTGGACGAAAACTCGGCCTTCGACCCACAGCGGACCGAGACCGCGCCGCCCTGGTCCTGCTCTACGTGCCCTGTCCAGGCTCCGAAGCGGAACCCGTCATTCCCACTCTGGTACTTCTCCCGTCCGAAGAAGGACTCGAAGGTCTCTCGGGTGGGCTCAAAGCCAAGCCGCAGCGCCTTCCGGGTGGAGTTGTTCTTCTCGTACCACCGAGCATAGCTCGGGTGACACTCCGCAAGGAGGCGGAAGAACGTCTCCGCCCGCCGAGCGCACCCCTGGGCTCCTTCCGGACGCCGCCCCCAATAGGCTCCAGCTCCATAGGATTCATTCATGCGCGGCGACCCTCAAGGTATTGGCTGGGTGTAGACGACTTCGACCGCGCGAAGGTCATTCAGGTCGAACCACTTCCTGAGCACGGCCACCATCCGCGGCTCAGCGACGTGCCAGCGAAGCGGTCCCCCTCCAGCCACCCGAAGCTGCCGTTCTGCTTGCGCGACCATGTCATCCAGTCCCTCGTAGTTGAATCTAGGGTCGAGCTTCTCGTCGAACCACTTCGCGTACTCGCGCGCCTTGGCCTCGAGCAGGGTGCCCGTCTTCGGATCATAGCCGTCGTAATTCACGCACTCTCCATCCCGACAGACCTTGTAGGCCCACCGCTTGGGGGCGCCCGTCACCTGGGCCTGGTAGGCCCGCGCCTGCTCGGACATGCTGGAGGTGTCCTCCACCCACTGCCCGGGCCCGCCTACCGGAGGCCACCCACCACCGCCTCCTCCGCCCTGGGCGCTCGTGCTGGCCATGTGCAGGACGTAGGTGGCACTCAGCGCTGGCGCCGCCGTGCTGGCGAGACTTCCCACGGGCACGGCCACCAGGCGCACCGCCAGGAGGCCATCACCCGAGAGTGACAGCAGGGGCACGGAGAGGCTCCCCAGCTTGCCGCCCCAGGCCACCGCCTTCGCGGTTCCAGCGCCAGCGGTGCCCACCGTCAACACCGAGCCCATGGCCAACCGCGAGACGGTCCGCACCCTCTCCGCGTAGGGCTTGTGGCGGAACTCCTCCCAGAGCTGGGGCGAGTTCTCGTAGAGCTGGCGCACCGCGCCTGGGAGCTGCGCCAGCCCCTCGAGCGTCTCGCCCGTGTAGAAGACGAGCCGGTAGAGACCTTCAACCATGTCCACCACCGCGAGCACGGCCCCCTCGCCCACCGCCAGCCCCGCGTCCTTGTCGGGCGAATAGATGCCCGCCGGCCGGGCTCCGTGCGGCACCGTGAGTTCATGGTCAACCGGGAAGAGGCGCGCGCCGTCGATGGCATAGAAGGGGCCTACCTCGAAGCGACCGGCGTGCAGGGTCCCATCCTCGGCCAGCCCCACCGCCCCTGCCTTCTGCACCGCATCGCCTGTGGTCGGCTTCACCAGATAGCCGTCCGGGCGCAGCACCAGCAGCCGCGAGAAGCGACGCATGCGCGCATGCAACTCGTCCCGTGACACCGGGAGTCCCCCGGTGGCCACCTCCAGGAGCAGGTGGGCCGCCATGCGCCGCAGGCCGAAATTGCCCAGCGTCACCGGCGTGAACAGCAGGTGTGGCAGCAACTCCATGGCCTGCTGAGGAGACAGCGTGCGCCCATCGCCAGGCACCGCGGAGGTGGGCACCCCGGCCTGCACGAGGAAGCCCTGGAAGTAGTCCAGGGTGATGGGCGCCTCGTAGGGCTGGCCATCCCCCACTCCATCAGGCCATCCGCTTCCCCTCAGGTTCTCCGCCTCGTCCACATCGCCAGCGCGGCGAGCCTGATGCCAAGAGAGCCCGGGAGCCCCGGAGGCCTGCCCCGTGCTTACCTCCCCCGCCCTCCGCATCATCTGGCCGCCCCTGGGGTAGCCCGTGGCACACGCGGCCTGCAGCACGAGGACGAACAGCGCCATCGCGGCCGGCGCCCAACGGGGCGGGCCTTGCGAACTCCGCCGAGCCTCGAGGTGCGTACCGCCGCCCTCCCCCCCCGCAGGACTCCGGTACTCCTTCGCCATGACGCTGGCCTTTCTCCCAGGCGCAACAACCCGCTGGACTACGTCAGTCCAGTGAATTTTGAGCTTGCGGCCTTATCGACGGTGCGACGTTCCCATAGCCGACAGGCGCCTGCTGGACACGAAGCAGCTCCTCCCTCAGGAGTCCTCGACGGTGAATTCGCGCGACTGGCCCTCGTAGTCCTGGAGTTGCCCGCCCGTGTCCCGCCATTTGCCGGCATGGCGGATGCGGTAGGTGCCCGGGGTGGAGGAGCCCGGAATCGTCCACTCGACGGTGATGAGCGAGCACGCGAGCCCCTGGGGACAGGGGGGCAGCGGGTGGCGCTCCCAACGGAACACCGTCTCCCAGTCCCAGTCGTGGGCCACCGGCGTCCACGAGCCATCCGCTTCCCGGCGCTGCACCTCCAGGAAGGAGCCCTGGATGCGTGGGTCGTTGCGAGGGTTGGCGCCCCAGAACCTGACGCTCACCCTCTTGCCGCGCCGATACGCGGCCTCGGCATCACGCCGGACGCTCCCGAACGTCTCTCCCTGGGGCACCGCGTCCGGGCGGTCGGGCAGTCTCGCCTTGCGGGGGTTGGGGTTCAGCTCCCGTGGCTCGGGCCCCGAGGGCACCGGCTCCCCGGTGCGCAGGGCGTCCGCGACCTTGGCGGCCTCCTGCTGAAGCGCCGCGAGTGTCCAGGGTCCGAAGTGGGTGGAGGCGCCCTCGTAGTCCTGCCGCGCGTACTCCTCCCGGGTGGCGAGATAGCCGGAGTAGGCGTTGGCGAGGCCCGCGATGACGACCTCTTCCACGCCCGCCGGTGCGAGCCGCTCCAGCACCGTCTTGCGCAGCCTGCGGCCCGCCACGGTGGTCATCTCGAAGGGCACGCCCACCAGCGCCAGGTTGCCGATCCGCAAGATCTGGAGCGGCAGCACGTCCGGGCTCCAGGGTGGATTCCTGTCTCCCATGCGGAGCGCGACGGGCTTCTCCTCGTGACACGGGGGCCGACACCCGCCGACGCCGCACAGGATGGCCGCCTCCGCGCTGTCCGGATCCCCGCAGTCCAGCCCCTCCTGGAGCAGGTCGCTCCGACCGTCCTCGGCGCCCGCCCCCATGGAGAGACCGAGCGCCGCCGGACAGGTGTTCCGCTCCTGGCCATCCGCCCACTCGGGATCCACCGTCACGTCATCCATCCGCACGTAGGTGTGCCGGTAGTCCACCACGCCCGGGAGGGCGCTCGCCTCGGTGGCGTCCTCGAAGAGCTTCCGGGCGAACTCGTACTGCTTGCGGCCGGACTGCTCGGTGGCCGCGAAGTCCTCGAGCGTCCTGCGTCCGTTCGCGTCGAAGGTGTTGGGGGTCACATCGCCCTCGTTGCTCTGGGCGAAGGCGGCCACGAAGGTCTTCGGGGCGCGGTAGTCCGTGCCCAGCTCCTGCTCGAAGAGGTAGGACGCATACCCCTTGTTGTCGCCGCTGATGAGCAGGTTGTCGCGGCTCATCGAGGTGGGATGGACCGCGAACCAGTTGATGACGCCCACCGGCCGCCACGCCTCTCCGTCCTTCTCCTCCAACCGCAGCAGCGTCATCCGCTCATCGACCGAGGACCGCCCCTCGCGGTCCGCCTGGGGGTTGAGGGCATAGGCGAGTGGGGAGCGGTTGAACCCCACGCCCGGCAGCTCACCCGTGCCGAGGAGGATCCTCCCAGGGGCCAGGTTGCGGTGGGCCCGGGCGATGGACTCAGTGATGCCGTTGACGACGACGTCGAAGTTCTCGGGCACGAAGCCCGCGAGGGTAGAGCGGCTCTGGTCGACGAGGGGCAGCGGGACGAAGGTGAGGTTGTAGAGCTCGTAGTGCGAGGTGCCCGTGGGACCGGCGTGCGTGTGGGTGGCGCTCAACAGCACGTTCTCGTCGGAGTAGTCCTCGCCGAGCTCGGCGCGCAGCTTGCGCACCACCGCCTGTTTGATGGCCTGGAAGAGCATGCCCTGGTCCGCGCTGACGAACACCACGCGCTTGCCGTCACAGGGCGAGGCGACGATGAAGGCGCGCGAGCGCAGGCGCTGGTGGATGCCGGCGGTGCGTTGGGTGAGGTTGACGTAGCCCCCCATGAGCACCTGGGCCGCGGGCCCGGTGATGTCGTAGACCCCCGAGCCCACCAGGAGTTCCCCCCTCGCGCATGCCAACCGAGCCGTCGGCGCGGGCTCGCGCCTCACGGGTTGCCGTGTGGCGCAGGCCCCCAGCAGCAATGCGAGCACGCACAGGAACGATGAACTCCGTCGCATGAGTCCCTTTCTATCGGTTCCCTGGGGGGGAGATCCATCCAGACAGGCTTCGTGCAATCCTCTCTTCGAGGGAGGAAGTCTGGACATGTCTCGTCGAATCGTCGTTCTCGGGCTGGTGTGGGCACTCACCCAGGTGGCATGCAGCTCCACGGAGCCGGACGCGTGCGGCCCCGTCAACTGCACGGGCTGCTGCACGGCGAGCGGGCTCTGCGCCCGGGGCGTGGACGCGCCCACCTGCGGCATTGGAGGGGCAGCGTGCAAGGACTGCGGTGCCCTGATCCAGTGCGGGATGAATGGCCAGTGCATCGGCCCCGCTGGCACGGATGGTGGCACCTCGGACGCGGGGACGGACGGCGGCACCTTGGATGCGGGTGCTCCGCCGCCCTGTGGCGCGACCGCGCTGACCCTGGTGAACGGCAAGGCCCAGGTGAGCGGAACGACGGTGGGCGCGGAGCGGCAAGCCATCGGCTCCTGCGGCGGCATCGATGGGAGCGAGGTCCTCCATTCCTTCACCCTCACCCACGACACCAATGTGGTCATCACCGTCACGCCTCGGGACACGGCCTTCCAGCCGGTGGTCTACCTGAGGCAGGGCCGTTGTGATGCGTCCCAGGACGAGCTGTACCAGGGCTGTGTGGCGGCGCACCTGCCAGGGGCCACCGTCCAGTTGCAGACGCTCGTCACATCTCCGGGCTCCGGGACATACTTCGTGGTGGTGGATGGACTGTCGGACGCGGGAGGGGCCTTCGACTTGAGCGTCGAGACAGGAAGCCGTACCGGCGACAACTGCGCGGGCGTGCTCCCCCTTCCGGGCCGCCAGTTCACCGTCCGAGGCTCGTACCGGGGCGCGGATGACTCGAGCAAGCCGAGCTGCAATCGCGCCGGGTCGGAAGACCGGGTCTACCGGCTGGACACGAGCGAGCCGGCCTACCTGCGCGCTCGGGTCGAGGACGGAGACGGCTTCTACTCCTCCGTGCTGGCCCTGGCCGACCTCTGCGGAGGCCAGGAGCTCGCCTGCGACTACGCACTGGACTCGGTCCTGCTCTCCCCTGGCTCGCACTACCTCTGGCTGGATCGCCACCTCAATACGTCCGACAACCCGGGGTACATCCTCCGCGCGGAGCTCACGGCGCCTCTTCCCGGAGACACCTGCGCCCAGGCGAGGCCCCTGGTCTTCTCCACTGGCGCGCAGGGCGATACCGCGACGGACAAGGTGACGGCCGCGGGCCTGCACGATGACGGGAACTGGTCATGCGGCGTGAGCAACGGCGCGGACCTCGCCTATGCCTTCACCACCGATCGGAAGTTGGCGTTCCACGCGAGCGCCACCGACTCGACGGGCCACGCGCTGCCGCTCACCCTGGTGCGCACCGCCTGCACCCCGGACGCGCGTGTGGCCTGCGGCACCTCCAGCCTGGATGTCGCGGAGCTGCCCGCCGGGAGCTACTTCCTCTGGGTGGACGGGCTCCATGAGAACTCGGGCACCGTGAGCCTCACCGCCAGCCTGGAGTGACTCGCCACCGGGGGTCAGCGATCGCGCGCCACCTTGAACTTGCTGGTGAGCACCGTGAGGCTCGCCGCCACGTGCTGGAGGTCCTGGGCGATCCGCGTGGTGCGGCCCGTGGCGTCCACGCCCTGCTTCACCAGCTCGGCCACGTTGCGCGCGCCCTGCACGGCCTGCTCGCTCGATTGACGCTGCTGCCGCGTGGCGATGGTGATCTGCCGCGCCGCCTCGCTCGTGCCGCGCGCCAGCTCCACGATCCGCTGGAACACCGCCGAGGCCTGCTCGGCCACTTCCACGCCGCGATCGCTCGTCGCCATGCCCACGCGCGCCTTGGTGGCCGCCTCGTTCCCCGAGTCCTGCACCTTCTCGACGATGCGGGCGATGTCGCGCGCCGACGCCGACACGTTCTCCGCCAGCTTGCGCATCTCCGCGGCCACCAGCGAGAAGCCCCGGCCCACCTCGCCCGCCTTCGTGCCCTCCAGCGCCGCGTTCAGCGCCAGCAGGTCCGAGCGTTCCGCCACCTGGTTGATGACCTGGGCGATCTTCGACACCTGCTGGAGATCCTGGTTGAGGCCCACGATGGCGTCGGCCACGCCCTTGGACTCCATGCGGATGTCGTTGATGCCCGCCACCACCTGCGCCACCACCGCCATCGCCTCGGCCACCGCCTCGTGCGTGCGCCGCGCGCTGGACTCCACCACCTCGGTGGAGCTCGAAATCTGTTCCGCCGTCCGGCTCAGCTCCTCGAAGGTGGCGGCGATCTGCTGCGCGTACGCCGCCTGCTGGCTGATGACGTGCTCCTGATCCGCGGACGCCCCCGTCAGCCCACGCGAGGCACTGGAGAGTTCTCCGAGCCGCGCCAGCAGCTCCGACACCGTGCCGCGCAGCGTGCCCAGCATCTCGTTGAAGGAGTGGGCCATCAGCCGCACCTCGCCCGCCGAGGCCACGTCCACCTCGCTCAGCGACATGTCGCCCTGGGCCACCTCGTGGGCCGCCTGCGTCATGCGCGTCACCGGCTCGGCGATGGCCCGCCCGATGAAGAAGGCGATGAACAGGCCCACCACGGTGGCGCCCAGGTATACCAGGAGGCTCGGCCAGCGCATCGCGTCCGCCTCCGCCTTCACCACGGCGGAGTCCACACCCACCACGTACGTGTGGCCCCCGGGCATCGAGCACAGCGCCAACGGGTTGCCGTTGCCCTGCGCGCGATCCACCGTGCAGCCCTCCGTGCCCGGCTTGCCCTTGAGCCCCTTGGGCACGGAGCCGCGCGAGGACAGCACCTTGCCGTCGGGCGCCAGCACCGCCTGGTAGGAGATGGAACCCGCCTGCTCCACCCGCTCGAAGATGCGCGAGAGTTGCTCCACGGCTCGCAGCCCGGGCTCGCGCGCGACCACCGGCTGGGTGCCCGGAGCCGCCACCGCGGGCGCCTGACCCGCCTGCATCAACAGGGCCGCGATCTCATCCGAGGCGAGCAACCCCACGGTCCTCGCACGGTCCTCGAGTCGCGCGAGCCCGAAGGCCCGCTGCTGCTTCGGGAAGTAGAACCCGCTGAACACGGCCACGGCGAGGCTGGGAACCAGCACCGCCAACGCCACCTGCCAGCGCAAACTGAGCCGACCCCACATGCCCGGGTTCTCTCCTATCTTGTCTGATTCGGATGATGCTGGATCGGGACCCTAGGCCCCCGGCGCCTGGAGCGTCAAACCCCCGCCCCTCGCCCCCTCTTGGACGAGCAGGCGGGCAGCCAGAGCCCTCCCCCCGCTTTCCTCTGTCATGTCCAGGGGTTGGATCTCCGGCTTCTCCATTGACACGGCTGCCGGCTGTCCCTAGGGTCCGCCGCCGAATGGATCCCACGACCAACCCCCTCGCCAACTACCTGCCCCTGGCGGTGGTGCTGCTGCTGTCGGGCGTTCTGGCGCTCGTCATCGTCCAGCTGGCCGCCGTGCTGGGCCCCAAGCGGCCAAGCCTCATCAAGTCCACCGCCTTCGAGGCCGGCTCCGAGAGCAGTGGCCCCGCGCGCCAGCGCTTCGCGGTGAAATTCTACGTGGTCGCCCTGCTGTTCATCGTGTTCGACGTCGAAGCCGTGTTCCTGTACCCCTGGGCGGTGAACTTCCAGGCACTCGGCTGGTTTGGCTACATCGAGATGCTCGTTTTCGCTGCAACCCTCGTGGTCGGCCTTATCTACATCTGGAAGAAGGGCGCCCTGGAGTGGGAGCACTGAG
>NZ_DASVWK010001047.1:0-1678 GCF_036389735.1 Archangium sp.
AAGAAGACCTGTGCGGTGCGCTGCGGCGAGCGGACCATCCCGTTCACCCTGGTCGAGTCCGAGCAGGCGCAGGAGATGGTGCGCAAGGCCACCTTCGAGCCGAACCCGCAGAAGTACGTGCCCTATGCGCTGCTGCGCGATCAACAGGGCCGCTACTACCTGGTGGAGCGGGGCTTCCTGCCGGCCGAGGAGCGGAACTTCCGGGTCTCCATCGGTCCCAAGGGCAGTCTCCAGCCGCAGAAGATGACGGACATCGTCTCCGACTCCGAGGGAGAGATCTTCTCCACGAAGAAGGGCGAGCTCCGGCTGGTGCTGGACAAGGCGGCACCCTCGACGTGGATCGAGAACAACCAGAAGAAGCTCGAGCTGCGCGCGGTGCCCGTCTCCGAGAACCTGCCGCTCATCTACAACGAGCTGGGGGTGTACACGGGCGCCCGGCTGGGCACGCCGTGCGACGACCAGTAAGGGCGTGAGGTCGGGGGCGAGGTGGGCCGGGGCTCGCTCCGTCGCTCCCTCCACGGCCGCGCATGAGGCGCACGCTCCGCCGGTTGTCACGAAGGGTGGCGCGTTCGCTGTACCTTGGGCAGTCCCGGTGTATCGCCCACCGGGGCGTTGCTTCATGCGCCCACCTCTCCTCGAACAGCTCCGCACGGACGTCCGTGCTCGCGCCGAGAACCGTCCCGGGGTCTACCGCATGCGGGGCCCCTCGGGAGAGGTGCTCTACGTGGGCAAGTCGGTGAAGGTGCGGACGCGCCTGCTGTCCTACTTCCGGGCCCCTCGGGGAGAGAAGGCGGCGGAGATCATCGGGCACGCCCACGCCGTGGAGTGGGATTACGTCCCGAGCGAGTTCGCCTCGCTGTTGGAGGAGTTCCGACTCATCAAGCGCTGGCGACCCCTCTTCAACGTGGAGCACAAGCGCGACAGCCTGCTGTGCTTCATCAAGCTCACCCGCGAGCCGGTGCCCCGGCTGTTGGTCGTGAGTCACGTCATCAACGATGGGGCCGAGTACTTCGGTCCCCTCCGGGGCCGGCAGGCCGTCACCGAGGCGGTGCGGGCGGTGTCGGATCTGCTGGAGCTGCGCGACTGTCCCTCGGACACGCCCATGCGGCTGGCGGATCAGATCGAACTCTTCCGCCTCCGGGAGGACCCACGCTGCCTGCGTGGTCAGGTGGGGCGGTGTCTGGCCCCGTGTGCCGGCGGCTGCACGCGCACCGAGTACCACTCGCGGGTCGTCCAGGCCCGGGACTTCCTCAATGGCGCCACGGAGCAGCCGCTCACCCTGCTGCGCGAGCGCATGAGCGTCGCGGCCAGGCGCCTCCAGTTCGAGTACGCCGCCGAGCTGCGCGACCGCGGGGCCACGCTGGAGGGCGTGCAGGCCGAGCTCCTCCAGCTCGGGCAGACCGTGGAGCGCCTGTCCTTCCTCTATACCGTGCCCGGCCATGACGGGGAGGATCGCGTCTACATCATCCGTCGCGGCAGCGTGCGCGCCGAGCTGGCCGCCCCCCGCACCCCTCACGAGCGCCTCGCCCTGGAAGAGAAGGCGGTGGAGATCTTCGAGAAGCCAGAGCCCCGGACCGTCGGCCTGCGCGCCCACGAGGCCCAGGAGGTCCTTCTCGTCGCCCGCTGGTTCCGCCTCAATCCCGCCGAGCTGGAGCGGACCGTTGCCTCCCATGCGCTC
>NZ_DASVWK010001048.1:0-14075 GCF_036389735.1 Archangium sp.
TCCACGCCAGGGACAGGCAGGGCCTTCTTCACCATCGACGTGGAGGACTGGACCGCCGACTTCCCGGACATGACCGATGCGCCCTCGCGCGTCGCCCCGCCGATGGAACGGCTGTTGGATCTGCTCGAGGAGCACCGGGCACGTGCCACCCTCTTCTTCCTCGTGGACTGCGCTCGCCGCCACCCGGAGATGCTGCGGCGCGCGGTGGCCGCGGGACACCACATCGGCCTGCACGGGTTGGATCACCGGCTCGTCTACAAGCAGCAGCCGGAGGCCTTCGAGACGGCCATCCGCGAGGGACGCCAGCGGTTGGAGGACCTCGGCGGCGCCCCGGTGACGACCTACCGCGCGCCCTGCTGGTCCATCACCCGCGCCTCCCTCTGGGCGGTGGAGCGGCTGGAGGCCGCGGGCTTCGAGGTGGACTCCAGCATCTTCCCGACGAAGAACCACCTCTATGGCATCCCCGACGCGCCGGTGAATCCCTACGCGCTGACGCCGGGACTGGTGGAGATTCCTCCGTCCGTGGCGCTGCTGGGGGGCGTGAAGGTGCCCTTTGGTGGTGGCTTCTACCTGCGCGCCCTGCCGCTGGCGGTGACCGAGTGGCTCGTGCGGCGCAACCTGGGCTCCGGGCGCAACGTCGTGCTCTACGTCCACCCCTGGGAGCTGGACCTGGAGCAGCCGCGCGACCTGCCCTACACCTCCTTCGTGGCGCGGACCATCCACTACTTCCAGCTGCGCCGCACCGAGGAGCGGCTCGCCGCCCTGCTGCGCCAGTTCGGCCCCTTCGAGGCCCTGCCCCAGCGCGTGGCGGAGGCCCGCTCCCTGCTCACCTCCCACAGCCTGCCGCATTGGGAGCCCCCCACCATGGCCCGCGCCGTGGGCGACAGGTAGCCCGCCATGTACGACATCCGGCAGATCGAGCTGAGCGAGCCGTCGCTCCAGAGCTACCACCGTCTGTTGACGGAGGTCTTCCCCACCGCCGCGGCCCAGTTCACGCCGGCCTACCTCACCTGGCAGTACGTGCGGAACCCCGCCGGCCCCGCCGTGGGCTTCAACGCCTTCGCGGGCGAGACGCTCGCGGCGCACTACGTGACGCTCCCCATCCGGGTCCAGCTGGAGGGCCGTGCCTGCAAGGGGCTGTTGTCGCTCAACACGGCCACCCACCCGCAGCACCAGGGCAAGGGACTCTTCACCAGGCTGGCCGACGCGACGTACCAGTACGCCGCCTCACAGGGGTATGAGCTGGTGGTGGGCGTGGCCAACGCCAACAGCACCCCGGGCTTCACCCGCAAGCTGGGCTTCCAGCTCGTGGCGCCGCTCGAGGCCAGGATGGGGGTGGGCCCGCTGCCCGCCCAGGATCCGCGCTTCACCTCCGAGTTCGAGGTGCTGTGGGATCACGAGCTGCTGGGCTGGCGCCTGGCCAACCCCAGCCGGACCTACCGTCTGCGCCCTCGGGGCGAGTCCATGCGCATCGAGGCGCCCACGGGGAAGGCCGGCATCCAGGCCATCCTCGGAGACTTCCCGCGAGCGCTCTGCCCCACCGCCCTGGAGCGCACCGCGCCCGCCAGCCCCAACCCGGTGCGGCTGTGGCTCGGCATCGATCCGAGCCGCCGCTTCCAGCGCTCCCTCTACACGTCCATCCCGAAGCGGCTGCGGCCCTCGCCGCTGAACCTCATCTATCGGGATCTCACCGGCAAGAGGGCGAGCCTGGACATGTCGCGCCTGCGCTTCCGTGCGCTCGACTTCGATGCCTACTGAGCGGGGGCGTGCGTGGGGGCGCCTGCTGCTGAGCTTCGGGCTCACGGGCCTGTTTGGCTGGTGGGCCTTCCATGATCTGAACTGGGCGGACATGTGGGCCAGCCTGAGGACGGCCAACTTCCTCTGGCTGGTGCCCCACGTGGTGCTGCTGCAGTGCGTGCACTGGCTGCGGGTGCTGCGCTGGGGAAGCCTGCTGTCCGGCCTGGAGCGCGTGCCCTTCCGCCCCCTCAACGCGTCCACCGCGGTGGGCAACATGCTCTTCGTCCTGCTGCCGCTGCGGCTGGGCGAGTTCGCCCGGCCCGTGCTCATCTCGCGCCGCTCCTCCATCCGCGCGAGCGCCGCGCTCACCTCGGTGGTGCTGGAGCGCATCATCGACGGCGTCGCCATCGCGCTGCTGCTGGAGGGGACGCTGTGGTGGCTCGGGGACACCACCGAGACGCTGCGCTACCTGCGCTGGGGCAGCCACCTCATGCTGGCGGCCTTCCTCGGGCTGTGGGGCGTGCTGCTGCTGGCGTACTGGCAGCGGGCGCTGGCGGTGCGCTGGGTGCGCCTCGGCCTGGGTTGGCTGTCGCCCGGGCTGGCCGAGCGCGTGGCCGGACTGATGGACTCGTTCGTGGGCGCCGTGCGCCAGGTGTCCGGGCTGCGGCAGTTCGTCTCCACGGCCCTGTACACGGTGGCCCTCTGGGTGCTCAACGGCCTGGCCATCCTGGTGCTCGCGTACGCCTTCGACTGCTCGGGCCAGACGGGGAGCTGCACCCCGCTCGAGTTGGACGTGTTCCAGAGCTTCGTGGTGCTCGGCGTCACGGTGCTGGGAGGGATGATCCCCGCCGCACCCGGCATGGCCGGCACCTTCCAGGCGGGCGTGAGGGTGAGCCTCTCGCTCTTCGTTCCCCCGGCCGTGTTGACCGGCACGGGGCTGGCCTTCGCCAACGTGATGTGGCTGGCCACCGTGCTGCACCAGGTGGGGCTCGGCCTGCTGACGCTGGCGCGTGGCGCGGTGACCCTGGACGAGCTGGTCATCACCACCACGCCCCCGGAGAACCCTGCCGGGCCGCCTCGCTGAGGCCGCCGTCCGGGAAGCGCCGGCGCCTACTCGCCGCTGGCGCGCATCCGGGCGGCGGGCGCCTGCTCCGAGGGGGCCGTCACGGCTGGCGAGGGCAGGAGGGAGACGGGGGCCGGCGCCCCTACCCGCTCCTCCCGGTCGCGAAACAGCGTGCGCAGGCGCAGCCCGAGCAGCGCCGACGTCACCTTGGTCATGAAGCGCGCGCTCTTGAGGCCGCTGATGCTCGAGGTGCCCAGCGTGCGCGGCAGCATGGCGATGTGCGTCTCCTCGATGCGCAGCCTCGCCAGCGCCGCGAGCGCGATGGACTCGGGCTCGGGGTACTCGTCCGGCATCTGCCGCAGCAGCGTGGTCATGGCACGGCGGGAGTAGACGCGGAAGCCGGACGTCGGGTCCGCCACCCGCGCCCCGCGGAACAGGCGCAGGGTAGTGCTCACCACGACGCCGCCCAGGCGCCGCAGCCGGGTGGTGCTGGCCAGCGCATCTCCCTCGCCGCCGGAAGCGAAGCGCGAGCCGATGAGCATGTCCACCTGCCGCTCCCGCGCGGTGCGCACCAGGTGGGGGATGCGCTCCATGGGGTGCTGCCCATCCGAGTCGCACTGCACGGCGTAGTCGGCGCCGATGCGCCGGGCGATCTCGAACCCCGTGCGCAGCACGCCGGCCACGCCGATGTTGGTGTGGTGCGACACGTGGTTGGCGGGGGCCAGCTCCTTGAGCAGCACCGGGGAGGCGTCGAGCGAGCCATCATTGACGAAGCAGAAGTCCACCTCGATCTCCTGGGTGGAGCGCTTCAGCTCGAGGAGCTTCGGCACCATGTGGGGGATGTTCTCGGCCTCGTTGTAGCAGGGCAGCACCACCAGCACCCGGAGGCGCTCGGACTTCTGCGCGGCGGGAGCCGGAAAGCCCTGGGCGGCCAGGGACGCCACGAGCCGCACCATCTGCCGCTGGGAGCGGGCGGACTCGGAGTACTGCTCGAGCATCTGCACGAACAGGAACATCGTCAGCACCGCCAGCACCAGGTTGCTGATGAGCTCGATGCCCATCAGGTCCGCCACGGGCCGCAGCCACTGGGGCCGCACGGAGGCCACGAAGATGAAGGCGCTGACCAGGTACCACGAGACCGAGTGCCGGGCAGCCAGCCGAGCTCCGAACTGGGAGAACACCAGGACGAAGAAGCCGACGAGCACGGTGATGAAGAGCGGCGACATTCGGGCTCCGAATGATACGAGGTGTGGGTTGGTAGTGAGAAGGTGACCGCGATGTCAAGCAGGCCCGGCTGGCCAGGGGCCGGCATGCGAGCGAGCCTTCCCTCCTTCGGAGTGCGGCTCCCACCACTGTGGTAAAGGCACCGCCTCGATGGCCCTCACGACACCAGAGTCCCCACGGCCCCCTGAGTCCACTCTTCGATCTCCCTTGCATGTCGCCGGGGCCGCGACGAGCCGTGTGGAAGGAAAGCGCCGTCTCCTCGCGTCGAGCCTCGCGCTGGGCGCGGCGGGGACCTGGGCCGTAGCAAGCCACCTGCTGCCTCCGGGGCTCCCCCTGGGCGTGGGGGCCGTACTCGGAGTGCTCGCCTCTACACTGGCGTTGACCGCCGTCGTCCACCGCTGGGTGCTCCCGGGGCTCCTCTCCCAGCTGGCGACGTCCTCGCGCGGCGCCAGGGTCCTCTGGCTGCTCGGTTGTACCGCCATCGCGTGGCTCCTGCTCCGGGCCATCCCCGTGAACGCCCCCAAGCCGCATGTCTTCGGGACGCTCACCCTCACGGCGACCGGAGCGCGCAATCCCCAGGCCGTGGGGACCGAGCTGTGGATCTTCGAGCTACGACGTCCCGACGGCGGCACCAGCTCGCCGGACGAGTGGGAGCGCACGGGAGCGTGGGAGCTGCGGGACGGGGCTTGGCTCTCCTACCAGCAGCAGCCGGCCACCATCCGCTGGCAGGGGTGGGCCCCGAGTCCGCTCAAGCTCGAGCTGCTGTCCCATACCCACTCCGGCATCGTGCGCTACGAGTGGAATGGACAGAGCCGTGAGGTCGACCTCTACAGCCCGCAGGCGAAGCGACTCCAGCTCGAGCTGCCTCTCTCTGGCGGCGCCACCCTTCTCGGCCACCGGGTGCAGCGGGTGCTCTTCCATGTCACGCACGTGGCCACGGTGGCTGCGCTCCTGCTCACCGCCGGCCTGTGGCTCACCCGCCGCGCGGGCCCCCGCCCCATCGAGGAGCGGCCCACCCTCCGCGAGGGCCTCCTGTACGCGCTCCCCTCTCTCGTCACGGTGGGAATCTGGTGGCTCGCGGTCTTCCCGGGCCTGATGAGCTCCGACTCCACGGATCAGTGGCACCAGGCCGTCACCGGCCGCATGCACGATGCCCACCCGGTGCTCAACACCTTCCTGATCAGAATGCTCATCAAGCTGTGGCCGACGCCGGGAATCGTCACCGGAGTCCAGATCCTCACCTTCGGTGCCCTGGTGGGCTGGGGATGCGTCAGCCTGCGGCAGGCGGGCCTGTCGCGCCCCGTCGTCTGGGTGACAGCGATCGTGCTCGGCCTGGCGCCCGTGAATGGGACCCTCGTCAACACCATCTGGAAGGACGTCCCCTTCAGCCTGTCGGTGCTGGCGCTCAGCATCCTGCTCTTCCGGAGGATCCACCTGCGGTACGAGCCGCGGTGGAGCTTCTGGGTGGGACTGGGTGTGGCCACGTTCATGACCCTGCTCACGCGCCACAACGGGCCCCCGGCGGCCATGGCGGCCTTCCTGGGCCTGCTCCTGCTGGAGCCGCGCCGCTGGAAGGCCCTCGCCATGACCCTCGTCGTGACGCTCGCGGTGGCCGCCGGCGCCAAGAAGCTCATCCTCCGGACTTACAACGCGGATGTTCCCGACAACGGGCTCGCGCTGATCGGCTATCTCGGCGCGCACGTCGCGGCCGGGACCCAGATGACCGAGGACGAGCGCGCCATCCTGGACGACATCCATCCGCTGGATGACCAGTGGAACTACTCCTGCGTCACCAACGTCCCCACCGTGTTCGATGGTCGCTTCGATTACGGCGCCGTGCGCAGGCACCAGCCCAAGCTTCCGGGCCTACTCGCCAGCCTGACCCAGCGCGATTACCGGCCAACGGTGAACCACTTCGCGTGTGCGACCACCATCCTCTGGAGGCTCTCGCAGGGCGCTGGCCACAACAATGGCCCCCCCGTGATGCAGCGCCCCTCGGGCGCCCTGGGGACCATCTACGAGAGCCCCATCTCGCCCCAGCCCGCGCCAGTGCTGCCAGAGCTGGGCCAGACGCTGCTGAGCAGCGTGGTGCGGACGCTCCAGTCGGACCTGTCATGGCTCTTCTGGCGCCCCGCCCTCCCCCTCTGTCTGATGATGCTGGCCTGCGCGATCGCCTGCCTGCGCCGCCTCAGCTGGCACCCGATGGTGCTCCTGCTGCCCCTCCTCCTCCACACGCTGGTGCTGGCGCTCGTCATCCCCTCTCCCGACATCCGCTACCAGTACCCCGTGTTCCTCGTGAGCCAGATGTTCACCCTCGCCTGGCTGCTGATCCCACGCCGGGAGGAGACCACTCCAGGCAGCTGAGGCCCCGCGCATCCTGGCGCGGGGAGCGGAGCGCTGCCGCCAGAGCGCACCTTGGTGTATGGGGAGTCCTGATCAGGGTCGCTCCAGCCGAGGCCATCTTGCGCATCTGTTTCGTGTCCAAGCAGTTCGCCCCCTTCTACCGGGGGGGAATCGGTACCTACGTGTCGCAGGCCTGCCGGGCCTTCGCCGCTGCCGGGCACGAGGTCCACGTCCTCACCGAACGCCACCCGGGGATCGAGCGAGCCGGCCAGCTGTTCCCCTCGGTGCGGGTCCACCTCGTGACGTACGACGGGTCCGCCCCGCCGGGTGCATGCCGCAACGCGTCCATGCAGTACGCCCTGGGCGTCCATCAGACGCTCCAGTCCCTCCATGCCCGGCACCCCTTCGATCTCATCGAGTTCCCGGAGTTCTGGGGCGAAGGCGCCTTCGCCATCCGGGCCAAGAGGGCTCTCGGGCAGTTCAGCTCCGCGCTCCTCGCCGTGCGGCTCCACACGCCGAGCCAGGATTGCCAGGAGCTCAACCGCCAGGCAGCGCTCGACATGGACATCGCCTCCCAGGAGTACCAGGAGGAGGTGTCCATCCGTGAGGCGGACGTCGTCCTTTCCCCCACGCACTCCCTGCTGGAACGGGTGACGCGGCGGCTGGGGCTCCAGCAGCCGAGCGCGGTCATTCCCTGCCCCTTCATCCCCGAGGTTACCGGGGCGCTCCTGACGGAGCCCCCACGTGGGCGGATGGGCCGGGCACGGATCCTCTTCTTCGGCCGCATCGAGTACCGCAAGGGCATCCACGTGCTCATCGAGGCGGCACTGCGGCTGCTGGAGAAGCAGTTGGACGTGGAGGTGCAGCTCATCGGCGCCGACACCTCCACCGGTCCCTTTGGCCGCTCGATGAAGGAGTGGCTGGAGCGCCGCATCCCCACCGCGTGGCGAGACCGCTTCCTCTTCGAGCCGCCGCGCCCCCATCCCGAGCTGCTGCCCGCCATCCGCGAGGCCACGGTCTGCTGCTTCCCATCCCTCTGGGAGAACTTCCCCAACGTGTGCCTGGAGGCCATGTCGGAGGGAGCCGTCGTGGTGGGCAGCGATGCCGGCGGCATGGCGGAGATAATCGAGGAGGGAAAGAGCGGGCTGCTCTTTCCCTCGGGGAACGCGGCCCGGCTCGCCGAGGTGCTGGAGCGAGCCCTGAACGATGAGGCCCTGCGGCGGGCCATGCGCGAGGAGGCACCACGGCGCATCGCCACCTACTGCGCGCCCGGGCGGGTCGTCGCGCAGACCGAGGAGCTCCTCGCGCGGCTGGCCCCGTCCCGCCAGCCCCGGCAGCCGCGCCCCACTCCCCGGAAGGCCCCGGGGCAGGCGCCGGACGTCTCCATCATCATCCCGTACTACAACATGGGGCGCTACCTCCCAGAAACGCTGCGTTCGCTGCAGGCGCAGACCTTTGAGGACTACGAGATGATCCTCGTGGATGACGGCTCGACGGACCCCACCAGCCAGCAGCTCGTGGATGAGTTGGAGGGCACGCCGAAGCTGCGCATCGTCCGCAAGCCGAACGGCGGGCTGAGCTCGGCGCGCAACGCGGGCCTGCGGGAGGCGCGGGGACGGTGGATCCTCCCGGTGGATCCGGACGACCTGCTGTCGCCCACGTTCCTCGAGAAGGCCGTGGATGTGATGAGCCGCTCGCCGAAGCTCGGTTACGTGACGTCTCTGGTGTCCTACTTCACCGAGAATCCCCGAGAGCCGATCGGCGGCTGGGTGCCCTGGGGGATGGAGCGTGACGCCCTCTGCGTGGAGAACGTGGCCTCCACCTGTGCGGCGCTGATGGAGCGCAGGCTCCTCGAGGAGGTGGGCGGCTATGACGAATGGCTGACCTCGTTCGAGGACTGGGACGTCTTCTGCGCCATGGCGGAGCGCGGCTACGAGGGCCTGATCATCCCCGAGTTCCTCTTCCACTACCGCATGCGCCTGGACTCGATGACCCGCACGGAGGCCACCCGGTCCCGTCACCAGCTCATCGCCTACCTGCTCCAGAAGCACCCGGGGCTACCAACGGGTGACAACCGGGCCCTGCGCATCCAGCTCGGGGAGATGCAGCGGCAGCAGGAGTTCCTCGCCCGGGCGCTGGAGAAGCCCCTGCGCTACCGGCTGGTGGACAAGGTGAACGAGACCTTCAAGGAGCGTATCGGTTTCGTCCACCATGCGCTGCGCCGCACGATGGAGCTGGGCGGGTCCTCCCAGGGCATGTCCCAGCGCATCCAGTGGCTCTCGGAGCGTCTGGGACTCGGGCGCCGTTAGTGCGGGGGTTGGTCTGGCCTTCTGCCCACGGGAGTCCTAGTCGTGATTGGAAGTGCGCGCGGTCCGCTTGAGGGCGGTGTGCACGCCGGGCAAGCGCTTGAGCGCGCCGTTCATCCGGTCCGCCACCACGTAGCGGAGCGGCTGCACCTGGTCCGGATCTCCGGCCAGCGCCGTGTTGACCCGGATTGCGGCCTGCTTGAGCAGCAGGTGGACGCCCGGCAACCGCTTGAGCGCCGCGTTCATCGTATCGATCACGCCGTAGCGCAGCGGTTGCGCTCCGCTCCCCAGGTCTGAAGCCGGAGATTGCACCGCGGAGTGTGCTTCTTCCGAGAACCTGCTGACGCTCGAGAAGAAGGCCTCCAGCCGGACCGAGGGATTCAGCGGCTTGGGCAGCGCTTGGTAGATCTGGTTGACGAGTTCCATGTGCCGGCGCGGGCTCACCCCGGTGATCATGGACTGGTGACGGCGCCGGTAGTGGAAGTGGAGCTGGTTGGCGACCAGGAAGCGGTGCCCTGCCAGCGCGAGCCGCAGGTACAAGTCCCAGTCCTCGTAGCTCGTCAGCCGCTCGTTATAGCGCACCCGCTCGAAGAGGCCGCGGCGCATCAGCGCGGTGGCGCAGGAGAACCGGTTGGACACCAGACCCAGCGAGGGCGCATCTCCCAAGAAGAGCGCGTAGTCGCAGAACTGGCGCGACTCGAGCGCCTCGTCCGTCAGGAAGTAGCCCGTCGAGGGCACCACCACGTCGAACTCCGGATGCCGCTCCAGCGCCTCCACGGCGCGCTCGAGGAAGGTCGGAGAGATGCAGTCGTCCGCGTCCAGCGGAAGGAGGTAGTCGCCCGTGGCCGCCTGGATGCCGATGTTGCGGGACGCGGGCAGCCCCCGGTTGACGAGATTACGGACGAGCCGGACGGACCGGCCCGCACCGGACTGCTGCTCGATGCGCTCCAGCAACTCGTGATCGAACGAGTCCGTCGAGGCATCGTCCACGAGGACGACTTCCACCTCGGCATAGCTGCTAGCCGCCACGCTCGCCAGCGTCTCGGGCAGGTAACGCCCCAGGTTGTGGTTGGTGATGATCACCGACACCCGGGGCGGGCGCTGCCGGACGGGCGCAGTGGGGGTGGCACGCGCCTCGGTCCGCTCCCAGTAAGGCTGTGCCACCTTCCAGGAGGCGGGCCGCAGTTGCGGAGCCTTCCAGGCGCGCTCCAAGGCGGAGGCGAGCCCCTCGACGGTACCGTTGAAGGCGTGGCAACTCTCCCCATCCACGAAGGGCGTCTCCGGGGTGAACGCCGGGCAGGTGGCGTTGAGCACCAGCGTGGCCCCGGCCGCGGAGGCCTCGTAAGCGGTGAGGTTGAGCGCCTCGTGATCCGAGCAGATGACCACGATGCCCCGCGCCATTAGCGCCTCGCGGTCCTCCCTGGGGCCGCTGAAGACGAAGCGCTCGCGCAATTCCCTGGGCACCATCCGCTGAAGGGCCGCAGTGTACTCGGGGAAGGGAGCATGGCAGGCCAGCAACGCCCGGCCGCGGTACTCCGGATGCTGGCGCATGAAGAGGGCCGCGCCCCGCACGAACAGGTCCGGCCGTTTGATCCACTGCACCTTGGTGAGGAAGAGCAGGTCGCGCTCCTCCCCTCCTCCCGTCTCCGCCCCTTCCACCACGGGGAGCACCTGAGGGCCCTCCACCACCGGCGGGAACTCCAGGCACACCTTGCGCAGCCAGGAGTCCGGAAAGCCATAGAAGCGCTGGTTGATCTCGGCGATGCCCGGGATGTGGGCAATCACCCGCTCCGCATCGAGCAGCGCCTTGCGCTCCAGCTCGAAGCGCCCCAACGCCTCGCGGTTCGGCAGGTGCGGCTCGTACTGGGAGATGATGCCCATGGTGGAGTGCAGCCGGACCGCCACCTCCGTCCCGGCGAAGGCGCGGCCCAGGTACTTCTCCTGGAGCGTGCAGAAGGCCCAGCCCCTGTAGTCACCGAACTCGATGACATCGAAACGGCACCCCTCGCGCGCGAGCCGCTTGAGGTGCAGCATCAGCTCCATGGACTCCGCATGCCAGTGCGAGTCGGTGAAGGCACTGGGGGGCGGATAGACACCGTCCTCATCGTAGGACGGCTCCGACCTGGGCCGAGGCTCGGCCACGTGCAACCGGACCCCCTCGCCGAAATAGGCTTCCACCTCCGCCGCCTTCATGGGCACGTACGCGGGCACCAGTACGTGGAACTCCACGGGCGCCTTCCGGGAGAGGGAGTCCCGGATGAGGTTGTGGAGCAACCGGCCGATGCCTCCCGCGGTGAAGGGATAAAGCTCGTCCGTGACGAGGCAGACACGTCTCTGGCTCATGAGTGGATGAACTCCTGGTAGCGGCGGATGGCCTCGGCACACAGGAGGAACTCGTAGTCCTCCATCATCTCCGTCAGCTCCCGGGGAGAGCGCTGCTGAAGCTCCAGCACCCGCTCCATGGCATCACGCACGGCGCCGACCATGTCCACGCGAGCGAGCTGGGTGAGGCGCTGCAAGGGGTGCTCATCCAGAGAGCCGAGTCCCAACGGGCCGGTGATGCACGGGACGCGCAGCGCGAGCCCCTCCAACGCCGTCATGGGCTGGCACTCGGACAGCGAGGCATTGAGCACCACATCCACCTTGCGCATGAGGTCGAACAGCTCCCCGCGCTCCGGGCTCTTGAGGCTGTGGACGGGCTTGGTGAGCTTCAGCTCCCCGGGCTGGATGAACCGGGCCGTCACGTACACCTGGCGGATGTGCGGGGCCGCCATGCAGGCGTAGAGGTTGGTGTAGAAGTTCTTCCGCCAGTCATTGGGCGTGGGGATGAGGGCGCCATGCGACTGGAGGCCCGAGGGCCTGCGCAGCCGGGCCTCTACCCGGGGTGGGAGGTTGATCAGCGTCTTGGGGAAGACGAGGCCGGACACCAGATGCATGTCGGGCTTCACGCACGCCACACCATTGATGGTGCCGCGCGCGCGCAGTTCCATCAGCCTGGCGAACATCTCGTATTCGTAGTCGTAGTGGAACTGCGCCGACGAGCCGTGCCAGACACAGAGGATGCGGACCGAGCGCCCGAGCACCTTGCGCAGCGCGACGATGAACTCTTGCGCATTCGCTGAGAAGCTGTGGACGATGACGACGGGGGAGGCGGTGTTGCCGCAGAACTCCACAGCCTGGCGCAACTCCTTTCCCGTGAGCTGGCGCTCGGCGGTGATGGCCAGTTTGCGCCCGGGCGAGTAGCCCGCCGCGGCCCGAATGCCGTGCCACTGCTGGTGGAAGACGTGGACCACGCGCGACATGTCCGGCGCCACATGGGCCCACGTGGTGTCCTTGGGGTCGTCGAAGAGGATACCCGGGCGCGGCGCCGGGGCGGAGGTGGGCGCGGGCTCAGACACGGGGGACGGCCGCACCGAGCGGTTGCGCAGGGCCGCCAGGTCGTCCGCGAGCGCCAGCAGCCGGTGACGCCGCTCGAAGCGCTCGGTCTCCACCGCGAGCCGCTCCTCCAGCTCCGTCACCCGCGTCTCAGTGCAGGTCACGTCCTGGCTCGGCGCGGACGAGGCCCGGTCCGCCCACTGCCGAAGCTTGGGGAGGGCCCGCACCAGCAGCTCCTCGCGGGTGAGTGGCTGAGACTCCTCGCGGGCACGCTCCGGCGCCTCCAGGTGGAAGAAGCGGCGCGGCCCCTCGGCGTTGCGCTTCAGGACGTACACATCATGCGTGTCGATGAAGCCCGGCCCGTGGTGCAGGTCCCATCCCTGCGCGAGCAGCTCCGGATAGGCATGCAGCCAGCTCCCCTGGTGCCCGTCGTTCGCCCAGAGGCTGAAAGGGACGAGCTGGTTCTCCACCAGGCAGACGAGGCCCTCGGGGTGGACCAGCCGGCCCAGGGTGTCGAGCAGGCCCGGGATGGACTCGGAGGGCTTGTGGATGAGCACCGACTCCGAGAAGACAAGGTCGAACCGCCGCTGCCCCACGCTCACGAGCGGATCCTCGCCGACGAAGAGGCGCTCGCTCACCTGGCTCACGCTCTTGGGCGACGGATCGTAGCCGTGGTAGCGCACGCCCTCGAGTCCCGCGAGGTAGGAGGCATGGCGACCAAGGCCACAACCGAACTCGAGTACATCCAGAGGGCGCCCCAGCCGACGCTGCTCCGCCTGGATCAGAGTCGTGAGGACGCGCTCCTGTTGGCCGAAGGTCCGGTTGCCACGCTCTTCCAGGGTGTTGCTCATTCCCCGAGAGTCGAAGCCGGCGGTGCGCTTCCAATGACGGATGTTGCCGGGCTCCAGCACGGGCTCCGATGGGGAGGTGGCGGATGGGATGTTTGGCTCACTCATGGTCTGCTCGTCGTGATGCCCCCCGCTTCGGGGAGATCTTGGTTCTCGGAAGGGGTCGGTCCCGGCTCAACCGACCTTGAAACGCTCGTTCTGTGTGCCCTGCGTGCGGTCCAGCAGCGAGGTCATCACCCCGTCGACAGCCGCCTCCCAGGAGCCCTGGCGCATGCGCGCCGCGGCCCGTAAGGAGATGCTCGCACGCAACTCCGGCTCGCGCACGGCCCGGCGGAGCTGATCCAACACGCACGTCAGCGTGGGCGCCGCCAGCAGGCAGTTCTCCTCGTGCTTGAGGAGCCAGTGGTTGACGGGGTTGTCGTTGGTGATGACCGTCACCCCGCTCGCCATCATCTCCAGCGGCAGGTACGAGGGGTGCTTGGTGAACATGAAGCAGAGCCCCACGTCGCATTCGCGGTAGAGGCCCGCGGTGCGCTCGGCCGGCAGCACGCCGAGGTTCGTCACCAACCCGCGCACCCCATAGGACTCGGGATTCCAGTCGGCACCGGCGGAGAGGATCTCCACCGCGGTGCCGAGCTCGCGCTTGAGCGACGCCAGCGCGGCCAGTCCCAGCTCGAAGCCATTCCGCTCGTTGCCGGGCCTGCCGTAGAAGAAGACGCGCACGGGCCCCTTCCGAGCGGGCCGCTTGTGGTGGAAGAGCGTCCCGTCCACCGCTGGCTCGAAGGCGACCCCCCGCATTCCGTACTGGCGCACGACGTAGTCGTACAAGCCCTGGGTGTTGAAGATGCCGTAGAGGCCCAGCCCGTAGGTCTGCTCGGCCAGGGACGACTGCGTTCCCGCCGCGAGGAACTGGGGCTCGTAGTCCTGGACGAAGTAGGCGCGCACCGTCGCCCGGGGGTGGTGCAGCACCGGGAAGCAGGACGTCCAGTAGGTGGCGATGGCCAGGTCACACGAGGGCAGCGCCGTCAGCTCTTCCCGGTTGCGCATCACCCGGAACTCGCCCACGCCCTCGGGGAAGGCCACCAGGGCCCGGGCCGCGAAGTCCTCCGCCCGCGCGTCCGGCTTGTCGTAGATGATGAAGGTGCTGCGCACCCCATAACGGCGGCGCATGTGGTCGGC
>NZ_DASVWK010001049.1:0-1987 GCF_036389735.1 Archangium sp.
GCCGATGGACTGCGCCGCGATGACGCCGACGGCCTCGCCGATGGACACCTTGCGGCCACGGGCCAGATCACGGCCGTAGCACTCCACGCAGATGCCACGCTTGGCCTGGCAGGTGAGCACCGAGCGGATCTTCACCCGGTCCAGACCACTGTTCTCGATGCGCCTGACGCGATCCTCGTCGATCTCCTCGTTGGCGCGGACGAGCACGTCGTTCGTCACCGGATCGAGGATGTCATCGAGGGCCACGCGGCCCAGGATGCGCTCGCCGAGGGGCTCGATGATCTCACCACCCTCGACCAGGGCGCCGATGAACAGACCGTCCATGGTGCCGCAGTCGTACTCGGTGATGATGGCGTCCTGCGCCACGTCCACGAGACGGCGGGTGAGGTAGCCGGAGTTGGCCGTCTTGAGGGCCGTGTCCGCCAGACCCTTACGAGCGCCGTGGGTGGAGATGAAGTACTGGAGCACGGAGAGGCCTTCACGGAAGTTGGCCGTGATGGGCGTCTCGATGATTTCACCGGAGGGCTTGGCCATGAGGCCGCGCATACCGGCGAGCTGGCGGATCTGCTGGGCGCTACCACGCGCACCGGAGTCGGCCATGATGTAGATGGGGTTGAAGGACGGCTGCTTGCGCGTCTCGCGCTTGCCATCCCGCTCGCCCGAGGCCTCGTCCTGCGAGATCTGCTGCATCATCTCGGCGGCCACCTTCTCGGTGATCTCCGCCCAGATATCGATGACCTTGTTGTAGCGCTCGCCGTCGGTGATGAGACCCTCGAGGTACTGGTTCTCGATCTCCGCCACTTCCTTGCGCGCGAAGTCCAGGAACTCCTGCTTCTTGGCAGGAATGATCATGTCCTTGAGCGCGATGGAGATGCCCGCCTTGGTGGCGTGGGTGTAGCCGAGCGACCGGACGCGGTCGGCCAGGAGCACCGTCTCCTTCTCGCCGGTGAGGCGGTAGCAGAGGTCGATGAGCGCGCCGAGCGACTTCTTGTCCATCACCTTGTTGATGGCGTCGAAGCCCACCTTGCGCGGGACGATGTCCCAGAGCATGACGCGGCCGACGGTGGTCTCCTTGCGCTTGCCCTCGATGCGGCAGACGACCTTGGCCTGGAGGTGCACCTCGCCATGGTCGTACGCGGCACGCACCTCGTCCGGAGACGAGAACACGCGACCCTCGCCGTGGGCGAACTCGCGGGCGCGCGTCATGTAGTAGATGCCGAGCACCATGTCCTGGGTGGGGACGATGATGGGCTTGCCGTTGGCGGGGCTGAGGATGTTGTTGGTGGACATCATCAGCACGCGCGCCTCCATCTGAGCCTCGATGGAGAGCGGCACGTGGACGGCCATCTGGTCACCGTCGAAGTCCGCGTTGAAGGCGGCGCACACCAGCGGGTGCAGCTGGATGGCCTTGCCCTCGATGAGGACGGGCTCGAAGGCCTGCATGCCGAGACGGTGCAGGGTGGGCGCGCGGTTCAGGAGGACCGGGTGCTCACGGATGACGTCCTCGAGGATGTCCCAGACCTCGGGACGCTCCTTCTCCACCATCTTCTTGGCGCTCTTGATGGTGGTGACGTACCCCTTCTCCTCGAGCTTGTTGTAGATGAAGGGCTTGAAGAGCTCGAGGGCCATGATCTTCGGCAGGCCGCACTGGTGCAGGCGCAGCTCGGGGCCCACCACGATCACGGAGCGACCGGAGTAGTCCACGCGCTTGCCGAGCAGGTTCTGACGGAACCGGCCCTGCTTGCCCTTGTGCATGTCGGAGAGCGACTTCAGCGGCCGCTTGTTGGGGCCGGTGATGGTCTTCCCGCGGCGGCCGTTGTCGAACAGCGCGTCCACGGCCTCCTGCAGCATCCGCTTCTCGTTGCGGATGATGATGTCCGGGGCGTTGAGCTCCTGGAGCCGCTTGAGACGGTTGTTGCGGTTGATGACGCGGCGGTACAGGTCGTTGAGGTCGGAGGTCGCGAAGCGGCCGCCGTCCAGGGGGACC
>NZ_DASVWK010001050.1:0-11495 GCF_036389735.1 Archangium sp.
GCGAATCGAAGAAGCTCACGGGCGCTCGATCAGCCCGCGGTGTCGTTCATGCGCAGGACCGCCAGGAAGGCCTCCTGCGGGATCTCGACGGAGCCGATCCGCTTCATCCGCTGCTTCCCTTCCTTCTGCTTCTCGAGGAGCTTGCGCTTGCGGCTGATGTCACCGCCGTAGCACTTGGCGAGCACGTTCTTGCGGATGGCGGAGATGGTCTCGCGCGAGATGATCTTCGCGCCGATGGCCCCCTGGATGGCCACCTCGTACATCTGCTTCGGGATGACTTCCTTGAGCTTCTGACACACCTCACGGCCGCGCTGGTAGGCGCGCTCCTTGTGGACGATGACGCTGAGCGCGTCCACGGGGTCTCCGTTGATGAGGATGTCCAGCCGGACCAGGTCCGCCTCCACGTAGCCGGCCAGCTCGTAGTCGAGGCTAGCGTAGCCGCGCGTGACGCTCTTGAGCTTGTCGAAGAAGTCGAAGACGACCTCGGCCAGCGGCATCTCGTACGTCACCTGCACGCGCGTGCCGCTGGAGCCCAGGTACTTCATGTCCTTCTGCACGCCGCGCCGGTCCTGGCACAGCTTGAGCACCGCGCCCAGGTAGTCGTTGGGCACGTGGATGTGGCAGGTGAGGATGGGCTCCTCGAACTTGGCGATCTTCTGCACCGGCGGCAGCTTGGCCGGGTTGTCCACCAGCAGCACCCCGCCCTGCGAGTCGGTGATGCGGTAGACCACCGAGGGCGCCGTGGTGATGAGCGAGAGGTTGTATTCGCGCTCCAGACGCTCCTGGACGATCTCCATGTGCAGCAGGCCCAGGTAGCCGCAGCGGAAGCCGAAGCCGAGCGCCGTGGAGGACTCGGGCTCGTAGGTGAAGGCCGCGTCGTTGAGCTTGAGCTTGCCGAGCGCGTCGCGCAGGCCCTCGTACTGCTCGGAGTCCACCGGGAAGATGCCGGAGAACACCATGGGCTTCACTTCCTTGAAGCCCGGGAAGGGCGCGTCCGTGGGACGCAGCTCCTCCGTCACGGTGTCACCCACCTTGGCGTCCTGGAGCTCCTTGACGTTGGCCACCAGCACGCCCACCTCGCCGGCCATGAGCTGCTGCACCGGGCGGGAGAACGGGCTGAAGACGCCCAGCTCCTGTACCTCGAAGGCCTTGTTGTTGCTCCACAGCTTGATCTTCTGCTTGAGCTTGAGCGTGCCCTCGAGCACGCGCACCAGCGTCACGACGCCGCGGTAGTTGTCGTACCAGCTGTCGAAGATGAGGGCTCGGAGCGGGGCCGCCGGATCACCCGAGGGCGGCGGCACGTTCTTCACCACCGCCTCCAGGATCTCCTTGATGCCGATGCCCTCCTTGGCGGAGGCCGGCACGGCGACGGAGGCGTCGATGCCGATCACGTCCTCGATCTCCTGGCGCGTGCGCTCCACGTCGGCGCTCGGCAGGTCGATCTTGTTGATGACCGGGATGATCTCCAGGTCGTGATCCAGCGCCATGTAGACGTTGGCGAGCGTCTGGGCCTCGACGCCCTGGGAGGCGTCCACCACCAGGAGGGCCCCCTCGCACGCGGCGAGCGAGCGGCTCACCTCGTAGGCGAAGTCCACGTGTCCCGGGGTGTCGATGAGGTTGAGCACGTACTTCTGGCCGTCGTTGGCGGTGTAGTTCATCCGCACCGACTGGGCCTTGATGGTGATGCCGCGCTCGCGCTCCAGCTCCATGTTGTCGAGGAACTGGTCCTGCGCCTCGCGCTTGGTCACCGTTCCGGTGGCACCGAGCAGGCGATCGGCCAGGGTCGACTTCCCATGGTCGATGTGGGCGATGATCGAGAAGTTGCGGATGTGAGCGTTGTCGGCCGGCATGGTTTGGGGGCCTCGGGCTACGTCGAAGCCGGCTTAGGTAACACCGAAGCCCACCAAAATCCATGCATCCGCGCACCCTCCAGGCAGCCGGACCGCCACCTGGATGCGTCACCCACCCCGGAGGGTGGGCGAGACGGCTAGCGGGCGGTGTGCTCGCGGAAGAACGACACCGTGCGGCGCAGTCCCTCGGAGATCTCCACGGTGGGCTGCCAGCCGAGCACCCGACGCGCCAGCGCGTTGTCCACGCAGGAGCGCATCTGCTCTCCCGGCCTGCCGGGGGCATGAAGGGCTGGCTTGTCCACGCCCGCCGACTGGGCCAGGAGCGTGTAGAGCTGGTTGATGTCCGTCTCCTTGCCGGTGCCGATGTTCACCGGGCCGACGACGTCCTTCTCCACGGCCAGCAGGTTGGCGCGCGCCACGTCCTCCACGTAGACGAAGTCCCGCGTCTGCTTGCCCTCGCCGTAGATGGTGCACTCCTTCCCACCGAGCAGGCGCTGGCAGAAGATGGACACCACGCCGGCCTCGCCGTGCGGGTTCTGCCGGGGGCCGTACACGTTGGCGTACCGCAGGGCCACGTACTTCATGCCGTACTGGGCCAGGTAGTAGCCGAGGTACAGCTCTCCCGAGGCCTTGGACACGCCGTAGGGCGACACCGGCCGCGTGGCATGGCTCTCGGGCGCCGGGAAGACGTCCTGCTCGCCGTAGATGGCCCCGCCGGTCGAGCTGAACACCACCTTCTGGACACCCGAGGTGCGCGCGGCCTCCAACAGGTTGAGGAAGCCGAGGATGTTGGCCTCGGCGTCGAAGCGCGGATCCTCCACGCTGCGGCGCACGTCCATCTGCGCCGCGAGGTGACAGAGCACCTGGGGACGCTCGGCGCGGATCAGCCCCGCGGCCTCCGGACTGCGGATGTCCAGGACCTCCAGGCGAACCCGGGGATCCAGGTTCTCCTTCTTGCCGCTCGACAGGTTGTCGAGCGCGATGACCTCATGGCCCGCACGTACGAACGCGTCACACACATGGGAGCCGATGAACCCAGCCCCACCCGTCACCAGGACTTTCACCGCGACGCTCCTGCCACTCATCGGTGGCGACATTGAGAAAAACTGCCGGAAGTTAGGGGATGGAGTCCCGGGCGGCAACCGCCCGGAACCACTCGATGGTCTCGCGCAGTCCCTCTTCCAAAGGTACGCGCGGCTCCCACCCGAGCAACTGGCGCGCGCGGGTAATGTCCGGTTGGCGCTGCTTGGGGTCGTCCTTGGGCAGCGGCTGGTGAACGATCCGCCCTCCCCCGCCCGCCGCGGTGCGCACGGCCTCGGCGAACTGGAGCATGGTCATCTCGCGGGGGTTGCCGATGTTCACCGGCTCGGTGACGTCCGAGAGGGCCAGCCGCACGAGGCCATCGACGAGATCCCTCACGTAGCAGAAGGAGCGCGTCTGGGTGCCGTCGCCGAAGATGGTGAAATCCAGGCCCCGCAGCGCCTGGCCCACGAAGGCGGGCACCACGCGCCCGTCGTTGAGGCGCATGCGCGGCCCGTAGGTGTTGAAGATTCGGACGATGCGCGTGCTCACCCCGCGCGAGCGCGCGAACACCATGGTGAGCGCCTCGGCGTAGCGCTTGGCCTCGTCGTAGCAGGCGCGCGGGCCGATGGGGTTGACGTTGCCCCAGTACTCCTCGCGCTGCGGGTGCACGAGCGGATCCCCGTACACCTCGGACGTGGAGGCCTGGAGGAACACCGCGCTCTTGGCCTCGGCCAGCCGCAGCCCGTTCTCCGTGCCCACCGAGCCCACGCGCAGCGTCTCCAGCGGCAGCTTCGCGTAGTCGATGGGCGAGGCCGGCGAGGCCATGTTGAAGACGTAGTCCACCGGCCCCTCCACCGACAGCCCCTCGGTGATGTCCTGGCGCAGCTCCTCGAAGCCCGGACGGTGGCGCAGGTGGGCCACGTTCTGCGCGCTGCCGGTGAGGTAGTTGTCCACCGAGACGACCCGGATGGCCCCGTCCTCCAGCACCCGCTCGCACAGGTGCGAGCCCAGGAAGCCGGAACCGCCCAGCACCACCACCCTCTGGCCCTTCATGCTCTTCTGGATCGTCATGGTCTAAAGCTCGTCGAACGAGGCCTGGCCCGGCAGCTGCGCCTTGTATTTCTCCAGCACGAGATCGATCCCCTGCCGGATGTACTCGGCCACGGGGACCTTGGTCTTCTGATTCAGCGCCTTGAGCAATTCGTTCTGCTCGGGCGTGATGTAGATGGTCGTGCTGATCTTCTTTCGGGCCATGGCGATATGTGAAAATATATGGAGTTACATGGCCCTTGAAGCGCTGTTTTCGAGCCTTGTGCACCGGGCGGCGAAACGGCGCCAGGAGTGGTGATGCCCTCGATGAGCAGGTGGATCCTGGGGGTCGCGCTGGTAGGCCTGTGTGGGTGCGCGTCCGACAAAGTAGCAAAAAGAGCGGAGTCGGCGAAGGCCGAGGCGTCCGCGCCGGAGCCCATCCGCCCCAAGCCGGCGGCCAACGAGAAGGTGACGGAGAAGGACACCAACGGCGACCGCACGGCGGACGTGTGGGTGTACGCGGTGGAGGAGCGTGGGGCGGACGGCCAGGAGCGCCAGCGGATGGTCCGCAAGGAGCTGGACATCAACTGGGACGGCCGGGTGGACCTCACCACCTATTACGACGCCCACGAGGAGCGCGAGCGCGAGGCGATGGACCTCGACTTCGACGGGAAGGTGGACTCCGTCTACTTCTACGAGAAGGGTGTCAACATCCGGCGCGAGCGGGACCTGAACGGGGACGGCCGGCCGGACGAGTGGAACTTCTACGAGAAGGGCAAGCTGGCGCGAAAGGAGCGGGACTCCAACGCGGATGGCCGGGTGGACTACTGGGAGTACTGGGAGAACGACCGGGTGGACCGCATTGGCGAGGACGTGGACGGGGACGGCAACGTCGACAAGTGGAGCCGCGAGCCCCCGGCCGGGTGAGGCACCTCGGTTGAATGGCGAGCAGCCGTCGATTCCGCATTGGACGCGACCCGGCGGCCATGCGAGGACGCGGCGCCAATGCGCGATGGAAGGACGCCGGAGCAACCCGGCCTCGGACTGTTCCGGCTGACCTGGCCGATCTTCTTCGAGTTCCTGCTGTTCATGCTGATGGGCACGGCGGACACGCTGATGCTCAGCGGTGTGTCCGACGAGGCCGTGTCGGCGGTGGGCGTGGTCAATCAGTACACGTTCCTGTGCATCCTGGTGATGGAGGTGATCTGCAACGGCGCCGCCACCGTGGTGGCGCAGTACCTCGGCGCCCGGAGAAGGCAGGAGGCGTCCCGGATCTCCGCCCTCTCCATCACGTTGAACCTGCTGCTCGGGCTCACCGTCAGCGCGTTGCTGCTGCTGTTCGGCAACGCGATCCTGAACAGGATGAACCTTCAGGGACAGGTGCTGGCGTACGCGAAGACGTACATGGGGATCGTCGGTGGGTTCCTGTTCATCCAGGCGCTCATCAACGTCTTCTCCAGCCTGCTGCGGACGTACGGCTTCACGAAGCAGTCCATGTACGTCTCGCTGGGCATGAACGTCCTGCACATCGGCGGCAACTACGCCCTCATCTTCGGCCACTTCGGGCTGCCCGAGCTGGGGGTGACCGGTGCGGCGATCTCCACCGTGATGAGCCGCGCCATCGCGCTCGTCGTCTTCGTGTGGATGCTGTACCGCGTGATGGATGTCCGGATGGTGCTTCGGGACTACCTGACGTTCTCGAAGGACTACATCCGCAAGATCCTGAAGGTGGGCGTTCCCGTCGCTCTCGAGACGGTCACGTACCACTCCTGTCAGACGGTGTTCCTGTACTACGTGACCTTCCTCGGCTCCGTGGCCCTGGCCTCCCGGCAGTACGCGATGTCGATCTCCCAGTACGTCTTCCTGTTCAGCCTCTCGACCGGGATCGGAAGCGCCATCATCATCGGGCGGCTGGTGGGGGCGAACCGCAAGGAGGACGCGTACCGACAGGCCCTGGAGAGCTTGAAGTGGGGCCTGGCCATCACCGTGCTGGTGGATGTGACCGTCATCCTGCTGCGCCAACCGCTGGTCGGACTCTTCACGGACAACGCCGACATCATCCGATTGACCTCCCAGGTAATCGTGGTGGGCCTGCTCCTGGAGACCGGACGGAGCTTCAACCTCGTCCTGGTCAACGCCCTGCGGGCCACCGGAGACGCCCGGTTCACCGTCTACCTGGGCTTTCTCTCCATGGCCTGCATGAGCGTGCCGCTGGGCTACTTCCTCGTGTTCCGCATGAACATGGGACTGGCCGGCGTCTGGTTCGCCGTCGCGGCGGATGAATGGACGCGAGGCATCACCATGTGGCTGCGGTGGAGGAGCAGGGCCTGGGAGAAACAGTCGCTCGTCACCCCGGAGGAACAGCCCGTGGTCGCCGCGCTCGGCGGGTGAGCAGCGACAAAACACGACACCGCTTGGAGACGTCTACTACCTGGGTGTCACGCCACGCAGTCCTGGAGGAACGATGAGCGGAAGCACCGATATCGATCTCATGAGCGAGAGCTTCTTCGCCAACCCCTTCCCCACGTTCGAACGGTTGCGCACCCAGGCGCCCGTCTATTTCTTCGAGCCCTTTCAGTGCTTCATCCTCACGCGCGGCGCCGATATCGAGACGCTCACCAAGAGCCCGCGTTTCTCCTCGCGGCGCGCCAACGAGATGCTGGGAGGCCTCGGGCTGCTGGGAGAGGATGAGGCGTCGAAGGAGATGCTCGCGGCCTGGTCGCGGCTCGTCTTCTTCCAGGATCCGCCCCGCCACACGCTGCTGCGTCAGCTCGTCATGAAGGGCTTCACGCCCGTGGCGCTCGAGCGCTTCCGGCCCCACGTCACATCGCTCGTGGAGCGGGCCCTGGAGAAGGGACGGCGCCAGGGGGAGATGGACGTCGTCGCGGACTTCGCGGAGCCCATCGCCATCAACGCCATCGCCGAGCTGTTCGCGCTCCCCGAGGCGGATCGACCGCGGTTCATGCGCTGGTCGAGGGACCTGCTCAAGCCCGCGGCCTCGGCGGTCGGCACGGACGAGGTGCGCAACTCCGTGCGGCGCACCTCCAACGACATGGTGGCCTACCTGAAGGATCTCGTCGAGAAGCGCCGTGCGGCGCCCGGGGAGGATCTCATCAGCCAGTTGATCGCGGGGGAGGAGGGCAATTCCCAGCTCGCGGGCGAGGCCGTCATCCAGTCCTTCCAGATGATCGGCGCGGGCTTCGTCACGTCGACGAACCAGCTGTCCAACACGGTCCTCGCTCTCCTGAATCACCCCGAGCAGCTGCACGCGTTGAGGCAGGACCCTGACCTCATCCGGGGTGCCATCGAGGAGAGCCTGCGCCATGAGCCGGCCGTGCTGTCCATCAACCGGCTGTGCGTGGAGGACACGGAGCTCGGGGGCACGCGTATTCCCAAGGGCCGCTTCGTCCACGCGCTGACCGCCGCGGCCAATCGCGACCCCGAGGTGTTCCCAGATCCGGATCGCTTCGACATCACCCGGGTGCCCAACCGGCATATGACGTTCGGGGTCGGCGCCCACTACTGCCCGGGGGCCTCCCTCGTTCGGATCGAGGTCGAGGAGGCCCTGCGCGCCTTGCTCACGCTGCCACGCTGGGAACTCGCCGGCACGCCCTACGACTACCGGGGTTCCAACCTCCAGGACCGCGGGCCCAGCTCACTGCACGTGCGCTTCCCGAGGAACTGAGTGCCCTCCCATCCGTCCAAGCCCCCGCTCCCCTGGTAGCCGCCTGACCAGAAAAGGGAGCGGAGCGGACCCTCGACTTCCCTACCAGAGCCCTGGCGACCACCGCATCCTCCTCGGGGATAGCGGGAATAAACGTCGACTGAAGCAACACCTGGAAAGGACGTATCCATGACATTCCTGTGTCGCTGGATGCTGGGTCTGGCGTTGATCGTGTCGGGGGGGATGGCGTGGGAAGCCCAGGCGGGCCGGCTGCCAGAGACGCTCACCGTGTCCAACAAACAGCTCCTGGTGGGAGGCCAGCCCTTCGTGGTGCGTGGGGTCAACTACCACCCCGTACCCACCACGGGCGATGGCAACTGGGCGGACGACTGGACCATGGACCCCAACGTCGTGCTCAGTGACTTGAGCAAGATGAAGGAGATGGGAGTCAACACCCTCCGTGTCTATGTGAAGTACGAGCGGCTGTTCGTGAATTGGAACGAGACGAACGACCCGGCCACGGATCTGACCCGGGTGGATGATAAGGTCGTCGCCAGGTACCGCACCGTCATGGCCGAGGCCGACAGGCTGGGCATCTACGTCATCCTGAATTACTCCCTCCCCGAGAACAGGGATTACCGCGATGGAAAGGGAATGGGCCTCTACGGGGACGAGCGGACCCGGCAGAAGATCCGGTTCCGCAACGTCATCAAAGTCTTCATGGACCGCACGGAGTTTCCCATGGTCCTGATGTGGGCTTTCGGCAACGAGAACAACTTCGACAACAAGCGGGGGCCGATGACGCCCCAGGAGTTGTTCGCCTTCTACCAGGAAGCGATCTCCGAGGCGAAGGGCGTGGACGCCTCACACCCGTATACCGTGGTGCTGGGAGACAACGACGCCTCGCCACCGGACATCGACAACATCAACCTGCTCAACCTGGCTCCCGCCGTGGATGTCTGGTCCCTCAACACATACAACACCGAGCAGGGCTTCAGGGACCTCATCCAGAACTACCCGGCCAACAAGCCGCTGCTCTTCTCGGAGTTCGGATATGACGCCTGCGATAGTCGCGTCGGAATCGGCTGTGACCACATCACGGCGGAGGGGCAGGGCTTCTGGCAGGCGCAGCAGAACCAGGCCGACTTCTACAGGAACCGCTGGGAGAACACGATGGCGCCCAACTTGAGCGCGGCCAACCCCACGCGCCCACTGCTGGGTGGCGTGGCCTTCGAGTGGAACGATGAGTGGTGGAAGGACGAGGGGTCGCCCCGTCACACCCATGACGACGGCGGGTTCCCCAATCGCAATCTCGGCCCCGACTACTTCTTGAACGAGGAGTGGTTCGGACTGTCCACCGCGCTTCCGGGCGGGGTGAGTACCGGCCGTTACTACCGTAGCGCCTTCTACGAGCTCAAGCGGATGTGGGCCACGGAGACCTCGCCCACCACGCCGCGGGTGCTCAACCCCAGCTTCGATCAGGATGGCTGGACGCAGCAGCCCTCGGGGTGGAGCACCTGGTCACCCACGGGGCACGAGGACGCGGACTTCGCCGAGACTTATGGCGGAAGGCAGGACAACAACTACCACGGAACGCATTACAAGACCCAGCCCTACCACGTCTTCACCTACCAGCGTCTCACGGGGCTGACGAACGGAACCTATACGCTCCGGGCCTGGGTCCGGTCCACGGGCGGACAGACCCGTGCCGAGATGCATGCCAAGGAGTTCGATGGGACCACCACGATCATCCGTCTGTCCGTGCCGGCGACGAGTGTCTGGACCCAGGTCTCCATCCCCAACATCCAGGTCACCGCGGGCCAGCTGACCTTCGGTTTCCTGTCCGAGGGCGCTCCAGCCTACTCCGCTCTGTACTTCGATGACGTGGAGGTCTTCCGCCAGTAGGCCCTACTGCGACTCGAGGCCGGCGGTCGCGCGGAACACCACGCCGTCGCCCTCGAGCGCGTAGGCCCCATCCGCCGCGCCCACGAACACGGAGGCGCCTCGGGGCAGCGCGAGCGTCTCGCCGCCCACGGACAGCCGCGCGGAGCCCTCGGTGCACAGGAGGATCTCCGGCCCCCGCCGCTCCGAGCGCGGGGACACCCCGGGGCGGAGCTGGAGGCGCGAGAGGCGGAACTCCTCCGTCGGGGTCGGGTAGACGAACTCCACCCCGTCCGTGGAGGTCGGCTGGACCAGACCGATGGGGCCACACCGGAAGTCCAGCACGCGGAGCAGCTCCGGGACATCCACGTGCTTGGGCGTGCACCCGCCCCGCAGCACGTTGTCCGAGTTGGCCATGATCTCCATGCCCACCCCGCGCAGGTACGCATGGAGGTTGCCCGCGGACAGGTAGATGGCCTCGCCCGGCTGGAGCCGCACGAGGTTGAGCAGCAGCGCGCCGATGACGCCGGGGTCTCCCGGGTACAGCTCACCGAGCCGCACGGCCCAGCGCAGCTCCTCGGAGAAGCGGCTCCCCTGCCCCACTCGCGCCGCGCAGGCCGCCACCACCGCGTCCACCAGGGGCCCGCGCTGCTCCAGCGGCAGCATCATGAGCGCCTCGAACAGGCGGGAGACGCCGTGCGCGTCGGGCGATGCCCGCAGCGGGGCGAGCAGCGGCGCGAGGAGGCCCAGGCCGAGCGAGTCGAAGAGCGCGAGCGTCTCGTCGGCGCGGCGGAAGCCGCACAGCGCATCGAACGGCGTCAGCGCGCAGATGAGCTCGGGCTTGTGGTTGGCGTCCTTGTAGTTGCGGTGCGGGGCTCCAAGCGGCACCCCGAGCTCATTCTCCCGCGCGTAGCCCTCGCGGGCCTGGACAAGGCTCGGGTGGGTCTGGAGCGACAGCGGGGTCTCCGCCGCGAGCACCTTGAACAGGAACGGCAGCTCGTTGCCGAACCGGCGCGTCACCGCCTCACCGAGCTCCCGCTCCGGCGCGGATTGGAGGATCTCCAGCAGCGACTGCACGCCCGACTCCCGGCGCACGCGCGACGGGGCGCCCGGGTGGGCTCCCATCCACAGCTCGGCCTGGGGGTTGGCGGAGGGAGCGGGTTGCCCGAGCAGTTCGGCGATGGCGGTGCGCGAGCCCCAGGCGTACGGCTGGATGACGTTGTCGAGGAGGTACATTGCAGCGGCGCCCATAGCACTCCGGGCACCGCCCCGCCATGTACTGGCGGACTCAGTTCGCGGCGGCCACGAAGGCCTGGAGCTGGGTCTCGCGCTTGAAGTCCGCCAGATACCGGGACGCGGCCTCCTTCGAGGCGAAGCTCCCCATCCGGACCCGGTACCAGGTGCCCTTGTGGGGGACCTCGGCGGCGAGGATGAAGGGCGCATAGCCCCGATCCCTCAGCTTCGCCGCGAAACGCTCGGCCTCCGGACGGTTCTGGAAGGCGGAGAGCTGGAGGGTGAAGGCGCCTCCCGGTACGGCCTCGGTGGGACGCTGGGTGGCCCGGGCGATGGCGTCCTTCAGGCCGGTACCCGGTGTGGTGGTGCGGGTAGGCGTGGGCGCGGGCTCCACCTTGCCGGGCGAGGGAGCGGGCTTGTTCTCCGCGACCTTTGTCTCGGTCGGCTTGGGCGCGGCCGGTTTGGGCGCGGCCGGCTTGGGCGCGGCGGGCGCGTAGTCGTCGTCCGTGGGGGCGGCCGTGGGCTCGGCGGCCTCCGGGGTGGCGGGGGCCTCGGCGACGGCCTCGGCGGGCTTGGGCGGCTCGACGGGCTTCGGCTTGGGCGCCGGCGGAGGGATGGCGACCGTGACGGTGCCGGGCTTGGAGGGCGCGGTCTCGGAGACCGTCTTCTTGGTGAGCTCGTCCTGGAAGGTGAGCGGCGACTCGGTCTCGCGGGCCTGCTGGAGGGCCTGGGCGTTCGCGTCGAGCGCGGACAGGAGATCCGGCGCGGCGGCGGTCTGGGCGTTGCCGGCGAGCTTCTTGCCGACCACCACCCCG